>JBPOJD010000075.1:0-15438 GCA_052033955.1 Candidatus Hydrogenedentota bacterium | reverse complement strand
CAACTTTGGCGGCACCGGCGGCAACTTTGGCGGCACGGGCGGCGGTACCTTTGGTGGTGGCGGCGGCGGCGGGGGAGTGAACGTAGCGGCCAACTGGGGCGAACCGCCTCCTGTCATCGGTTTGGGTTCAACCGGCATATCCGGCGTCCAAGGTGGACAGGGTGCAACTGGCGCCCAGGCTGGGACTGGCACCCAAGTCGGCGGCACGGCCGGTGGCGGCGCCGGTCAGGTGGGCGATGTGCCCATCATCATCCAGTTGCTGCGCCGTCTGAAGCGCGACTTCGACACCTATGAGCCGCGCACGAACGAGCTGTTGTCGGACATGATCTACAATCCGCTGACGAACCAGCTCGTGGTGACGAACACGCCCAAGAAACTGGATGACCTCGAGGATCTGCTCACCCAGATCGACAAGCTGCCGCAGCAGGTCAGTATCGAGTCGCGGTTCCTGACGGTTCGCACGACGGACCTGGACAAGGTCGGGTTCAAATACGACCTAACGCTGTCGAACCAGAACAACCGTCCTCGGCCGATCCAGGGTCTGGTGACCGACGGGGCGACCTACGATTACGATATCAACGGAGACGGCGAGGCGGAGGAGATCCCTTTCTACACCCGTCCCGACGGCACGAACGTGTTCCGCGACCTGAGCTTGGGCTCGGTGATGGAGGCGGTGGCCAATCCTGGACCGGCGGGGAATTTCTCCCTTACCGGCATCATCCGCGACAACGCCGACGGCGACCAGTTGCAGGTGACCTTCGACTTCCTGAACCAGCTCACGGAGAGCGAACTGCTGAGTGCGCCGCGTGTGACGACCATGAATGGTCGGCCCGCGTTTATCACGGACGAGGTGCTTGAGACCTTTGCCACGGGCGTGTTCACGGAGACGGTGACCAGTGAGGCCGGATTTGGCGGATCGCCTGTCGCGACCCTGTCGGAGACGCTTCAGTTTACAACCTATCGCTTTGGTGTGGGACTGGCGGTAACGCCGCTTGTGGTCGCGGATGAGAACATCCGTCTCTGGGTGAAGCCGGAGGTCGCGACACCCACCGGCGAGAAGACCTTTACCCAGCGATCTGTCCAGGGCGAGACGGTCATTACGTCGACTATCACCTATCCGACGACCTCGTTTCAGAACATTCACACGAACGTGATCGTGCACGACGGCGACACGTTGGTGCTGGGCGGTCTGGTGACCGATGCCACGGCTTCCGGCAACGAGAAGCTGCCCTACCTGGCCGATGTGCCGGTGCTGGGCTGGTTCTTCCGCGGCAAGTCGCGCGAGGTGCGGCAGTCGAGTCTGCTTATCTTCGTGACGCCCACCATTATCGACCCGACGGGGGCGCGCGTGCTCGGCACACGGAATTGACGCAAGACAGACGAGTTCATCGGCGGGCGGTTCAACAACGAGCCGCCCGCTTCGTTACATGATGCACACACTCTACAACGCAGCCACCCGGATCGCCGGCCCAGCGGGCGCGGCGTACGTCCTCGTGCGACCGCGCTACCGGCCCCTGCTCGAACGCCTGAAGCCCGGAGTGCCTGCCGGGGCCGAGGGGGCGGTCTGGATCCAGGCGTGCAGCGTGGGCGAGGTGGCCCTGGCCCGTCCCCTGGTAGCCGCGCTGGAGACCGGGACGGACCGGCCCACCCTGGTCACCGCCTCGACACTGAGCGGCCGCAGCCAGGCGGAGACCGTCTTCCCGCAGACGCCCGTCACCTGGTTTCCGTTTGACCGCCCCGGTACGGTCCGGACCTTCCTCACGCAGTTGCGCCCGGCCATGCTGGTGCTGGTCGAGACCGAGATCTGGCCCAACGTGCTTCTCGAAGCCCAACGGCGGCGGATTCCGGTGGTGGTCGTCAACGGGCGCCTCAGCGACCGGCATTTCCGCCGGTACCGGCGCCATGGATCGTTCTTCCGCCCCGTTTTTGGCGCCCTGACGGCTGTTGGTGCGCAGAATGAAGGCTTCGCCGAGCGCTTCATCGCGTTGGGCGTGCCCGCCGAGCGCGTGCGGGTCACGGGCGCGATGAAGTTTGACATTCCGGCGCTCGACGTCGACACGGCTCGGCGCGATGCGTTCGCGAGGGAGAATGGGCTGTCGTCAGCGGGCCCGGTGCTGGTATTCGGCAGTGCCCGGCACGGGGACACCGCGCTGGCAGTGGACCTGTGGCGTCAGGCGCGCACGCAGTGGCCGGACGCGCGGCTGGTAGTGGTGCCGCGTCATCCCGAGCGCGCGGAAACGCCCGCGGGTGTGCCGGTGCAGCGTCGCAGCGCCATTCAGGCCGGCGAAGCGCCCCGCCCGGACGCAATGCTGCTCGTGGACACCTTCGGCGAACTGCCGCTGTTTTATGCGTTGGCGACGGTGGCAATGATTGGCGGCAGCTTCACGCCCGGCGTGGGTGGCCACAACCCTGTCGAACCGGCCGCCTTGGGGGTGCCCACGGTGTTCGGTCCGCACATGGAGAATTTTCCTGACGTTGCGGCGACGCTGCTGGCCGACAAGGCGGCAGTGCAGGTTCAACGCCCGGAAGACCTCGCGGCGGCCGTCATCGGTCTGCTCGGCGACGACACCGGGCGCACACGCCTGGGCGACGAGGCCCGCCACACCGTGCAGAAGCAGCGCGGCGCCACGGCGCGGAATGTGGCGCTGATCCGGGAACACCTTGCGGCGAGGACCGGCCCGTGTTGAACCGGATATTGGGGACGCTGGACGACTGGCTCGAGCGCCGGCGGTCGCCGCGCTGGGGCGAATGGGCGCCCGCGCTGGTGCTGACCGCGCCCGCGCTGGCGGTCCTGGGGGTGTTTGGCATCTTTCCGCTGGTGTACGCGGGCTATCTCAGCCTGTTCGACCTCCAGCGCGGCGCCGGCGCCTTTCTTGGCGCCGCCAACTACGCGCGTGCCCTCGGTGACGAGGCCTTCTGGCGCAGCATGCTGGTTACCATCTACTACACCGCCGGTACCGTGGCGCCGACGATGTTCCTGAGCTTTGTGCTCGCGTTGCTGCTGTTTCGGGTCGTTCGCGGACGCGGTATGCTGCGCACGCTGTATTTCCTGCCCTACGTCACGAGCGCCGTGGCTGCGGCCATGGTATGGCGCGCGCTGTTGAGTCCCACCTTTGGCCCGGTCAACGCGGTGCTCGAAGTCGCGGGCCTGCCTGCGCAGCAGTGGCTGCTCGAGCCGCGCGGCGTGCTGCACATCCTGACCGCGGGCGCGATTCCGCCGACGGTCGGCCCGAGCCTGGCGCTGGTGTGCGTCATTCTCTTCGATATCTGGCACGGCACGGGGTTCATGACCGTCGTATTCCTCGCGGGCCTGAGCACCGTGCCGCGCGAACTCGACGAGGCGGCGCGCATCGACGGCGCGGGCCCGGTGCGCCGCGCGTGGCACATCACGCTGCCGCTGCTTTCGCCCACCGTCTTCTTTCTGGGTGTGGTGGGGGTCATCCGGGCATTTCAGGCATTCAACAGCTTCTTCGCGCTTACGGGCGGCGGGCGCGGGCCGCTCGACACCACCCGCAACATGACGGTGTTCATCTACACAACCTTCTACGAGGACGGCCGCTGGGGCTACGGCGCGGCGGTGGCGGTCCTGTTCAGCCTGGTCATCATGGCGCTGACCCTTCTCCAGTGGCGCTATCTGGGCCGCAGGGTGCACCAGGCATGATGGCGCGGCTGGCAGTGCTGGCAGTATTGGCGGCGGGCGCCGTGGTGATGGCGTTCCCCTTCGCGTGGATGCTGGGCGCGTCGTTGAAGACGCTGCCCGAGGCCTTGGCGCCGGGGATCGACCTGCTTCCCGCGGCGCCGCAGTGGTCCAACTACGTCGAGGTGTTCCGTGCGGCGCCGTTTGGCCGGTACTTCCTGAATACCTTCCTCGTGGCGGGCTGCGTGACCATCGCGGTGACCTTCAGCGGGGCCGCGGCGGGATACGCCTTCGCGCGTCTGCATTTTCCGTTTCGCCGGACGCTGTTCATGCTGATCCTGGCGACAATGATGATTCCTTTCGAAGTGGCGCTCATCCCCAACTACGTCCTCATCACGAAGTTCGGGTGGTACGACAGCTACCTCGCCCTGATTGTGCCCTGGAGCGCGAGTGCGTTTGCCGTTTTCCTGCTGCGGCAGGCCTTTCTGTCCGTTCCCGAAGAGCTGTACGAGGCGGCGCGGGTGGACGGATGCGGTCCGCTGCGCTTCCTGGCGTGGATAGGGTTCGCGCTGGTGCGCCCGGCGATGGTGACCGCGGCGCTCTTCGCCTTCCTCGGTAGCTACAACGCGCTGCTGTGGCCGCTGGTGGTCACGGGAGACGATCGTATGCGGGTGGTGCAGGTGGGGTTGACCGTGTTCGCGGGCGACGCCGGGGTGCGCATGCACCTGCTGATGGCGGCGTCGGCCGTTGTCATCGCGCCGACCGTCGCGCTATACTTTTTCGCGCAACGCCATTTCCTCGACTCGGCCCTCGGAAGCGGCCTGAAAGGTTGATTCCCATGCTGTCCACCCTCGTCGCGACACTGGCGATACTCGCAACCCAGGCACAGACCCCGCCCGCGCGTGAATTCAAACCGCTGGATGCGAACGCGGCGGTCTTCTGGAGCCGTCAGACCACGGAATCCGCCGAACTGTTGCGGCGGCTTGCCGAACAGTTCAACGCGCAGCATGACGGGCCGGACATCAAGGTGGTGCACGGCGGAGGCTACACGGACATCTATCGCAAGACGAGCGCCAGCATCCAGGCCGGTGTGCTGCCCGCGCTGTCTGTCGCCTACGAGAGCATGACGACCGAGTACGTCACGGCGGGCGCGGTGCGGTCCCTCGAACCCTTTCTCAACCACCCGGAGTACGGGTTGAGCGAGGCCGGCCTCGCGGACTTCTTCCCTGCGGTCCTGGAGACCAACCGCTATCCGCAATTTGGCAACGCGATGTACTCGTTTCCCTTTGCGAAGAGCGTGCTTGTGCTGTACTTCAACCGCGAGGTGATGGCCGCGGCGGAACTGGATGCCCCGCCCGCCACATGGGACGCCTTCCTGGAGCAGTGCCGGCGCATCAGGGCGAAGACGGGCGGCCACGCCTACGCGCTCGATGTCGATGCGTCGACGTTCAATGCCATCGTCTTCAGCATGGGCGGCGAGGTGTACCGCGACGGCAAGGTGCTTTACGACAGTCCGGCCAGTGTGAAGGCGCTCGATCTTCTGGCGACCCTGACACGCGAAAAACTGGCCTACCAGATCCCGAAGGGCACCTTCGACGACGAGGCGGCGCTGGCTGCCGGAAAGGTGGCCTTCACGCTGCGGACGAGTGCCGGGAAGGCAAGCGTTGAGCGGCTGTTCGGCGGGGAGAATGAGCGCTGGGGTATCGCGCGGCTGCCTCAGGCGGATCCGGACAAGCCCGCCACGGTGCTGTTCGGCGCCAACGTCGTGGTCTTCAATACCGTGCCCGCGCACGAAGAGGCGGCGTGGCGGTTCCTCACCTACTTCACCTCGCCGGAGGTCTGTGTGGAATGGGCATTGGCCACCGGCTACCTGCCCGTGCGCAAATCGGCCCTGGAGTCTCCGGCGCTTGAGGCCTATCTTGACCGCTGGGAGTACAACCGCGTGCCGTATGACAGCCTCGACTTCGCGCGGAGCGAACCCTCCGTTGCGGGATGGCAGACGGTGCGCGGGCTGATCGAGAACGCGGTTACGGCCGTGATTACCGGCATGCAATCGCCCGAGGCGGCCGCAGCCGAGTTGACCGCCAAAGCGAATGCCGCGCTGGCTGCCCGCTGATTACGTGTGGCCGCCGTGGTCGGCGGCGAATTCCTCGAGGGCATCCTCGATAGCGCGGGCGTCATTCCAGTACGCTTCCCGGTCGGCTTTGCGCCGCAACAGGCCCCGCCGCTCGTGCTGATGTGCCGCAGACTGCGCGGCCCGGCGGTCGCCGCCTTGACGGCGATCCTTCTGCCATTCCCCCAGTGCATCCAGAAAATACCCCGGACGGTCATTCTGCGACACGGTTCCCCTCCTGTCTTCAGTGGCTGAACGCCTCACATAGAGTATATGCGGGCCCCTTCAGACGGTCAAGAGGATAGGCCGTGATCGCGCGTTAGGGAGCGGGTTCCAGGGCGAGGGTGAGTTCGAGCCATTGCACGATCTGTGGCGCGGCCGCACGGGATCCCGCCAGCAGGTCCGTGCCGTGTGACGCGCCCGGAAACAGACGCAGTTCCACAAAGGCTTCGTCCGCCTCGCTCGCCAGGGTGGTGCAGCTCTGGGCCGCGTAGGCATCGTTCTCCGACGCCATCAGCAGAACGGGGCGCGGCGTGAACCGGCCCATCGCCGACTGTGTCCGCACACCGCGGTACTCGAGTCCGGGAGACAGCAAAACGAGCGCAGCCACCTCGGGGTGTTCCGCTGCGTAGTTGAGTGCCAGGTTCGCGCCGATGCTGGCCCCGATGATGGCGATGCGCGTGCTGTCGACACCGCGCGCGCGCAACGCCGTCACGGCCGCGTCGATATCGAGCTGCGCGGCCGCCCAGTCCGCGGGGGTGAATGATTCGCGGGATACCTTTCCGCGCTGCGCGTGGCGGCTCTCGCCGTGGCCGCGCAGGTCGAACACAATGGTGGCGATCCCCGCGCGCTGGAGGGCGCGGGCAAAGGGTTCCCACGCGTGCCGGTCGGAGCCGAGCATGTGAACCAGGACGGCGCCCGCGGGGGCGTCGGCCTCGACGGGCTGGAAGGTTGCGGGCAGTTCGTAGCCGTCGGAGGTGAGAAGGGTAAGGCTGATGCCGGTGTCGCGGTCAGGAGCCGGGCCGCATCCGGCGATCACGAGTGCCGCCGTCATAAGGGTGAGGGCAGTGTGATGGAACCGGCGCAGCATGGGGACGCTCACGCGCGGAACAGGCCCTGGAGCTTCATTGCGAGGGTCATGTCGCCCCGGAGTTTGAGCCGGCCGGTCATGAAGGCCATCTGAACACTGATCTCCCCGCTCGCGATCTTCAACCAGTCTTCATCGGAAGAGAGCAGCGTGAGATCCGCGGCCTCGCACTTGCCCGTGCAGACCTTGGGCGTGCCGTCCACGATGTTCACGCACCAGTTTCCGCCATCCCTTCCCGAGATCTCGAACTGGAGTGTCGCGTTGACGCCGGCCAGGCGCGCGATCTCTACGTGCTCCTCGATGTGGGTGAAGAACGCGGCAACGGTGTCGGTCATGATGTCTCCTTTTGCATTCTGACGCGTCGTAATCGGCCTGTTGCACAATCTAACACAGCGCGGCGAAGAGAATAAAGCGCGCGCGTTGCGCACGGGCGATCCAGTGCCGTGTTCGAGGGGCGCGGGGTGCAGCTTATAATTAAAGCGCGCAAAGGAAAAAATACTTGCTATTTTGCTCTTCATCTGCTAAATGTTTATTGACAATTGAATGCAGGCCATGGGACGCCACAGCGTCTTGTGGGTCAGCGAGCCATCAGCCTCTTGGTTCGGAGGTGTGGTTCGCGGGGGCTTTGCGCCGAGGCACAACAGGAATGGCTGCTCCTGAAGCGTTGGCGCAAGGTGGAGTGCGGGACAGTACGAAACCTCTGTACTTCACGGCATGCCGGTGCAGGCAGGCCGAGAGGAAAACGGGCCGTAGCGCGCGCCGCGAGGCGCGGAAGAATCGGGTGAGGTTTTTTGCAGACTGTCCCTGTACAGAATAGGGTACGTGCACCGCGCGAAGGTTTGCCAAGGCCTTCGGCAGCCGGGAGTCCATTCCGGGCTGTCGCGCCGTCTCTCCGGCAAGCCACATCCATTTCCGCATCCATCCCAAGTCATGCTGATCCGCATTGCGTTGTGCGCCGGAGGTCTCTCCAGGCTTTCGGCGATTGTGCTTGCGTTCTATCCGCACGTAGTCCGCGTGCGGTTGCCGGAGGAAGCGTCGGCGTATGCGCGCCGCGTTGTTTTCCGGTAGTGTCCTAAGGAAGGTACGACAAGAAGAGAAGGAGGCGACCCATGGCCGCGACCAAGAAGAGCAGTGCGAAGAAACCCGCAGCGAAGAAACCGGCCGCGAAGAAGCCGGCGGCGAAGAAGAAAGTAGCCGCGAAGAAGCCGGCGGCGAAGAAAGCTGCCGCGAAGAAGCCGGTAGCGAAGAAGAAGGCCGCTGCGAAGAAGCCGGCGGCGAAGAAAGCTGCCGCGAAGAAGCCGGTAGCGAAGAAGAAGGCCGCTGCGAAGAAGCCGGCCGCCAAGAAGGCCGCTGCGAAGAAGCCGGCCGCCAAGAAAGCCGCTGCGAAGAAGCCGGCGGGCAAGTAGTCGTTGCGAGAAAAGGCCGGTGAACAACCGGCCTTTGTGTCAGGGGTTTACCTTCCCAGCGATGGGGTCCAAGGTAACCCCCTCACTTTTTTTGCGGGCGGTCCGTGTCAGCGCGGGAGCGGCTTGTCGGCGCGGTACTGCACCACCATCAACAGATCACCCGAACGGGCGCGGCTGTTGTTCTCATGGCTCAACACGACTTTGATGTCCACCACATCGGCCTGCGTCGCCGTAATCCAGCGGTTGACCTCGTCGTCAAGCTCCAGGTGCCGGTCTTCATAGCCCTTGAACGTTGTCACGAAAACCATCTCGTCCTCCTCCGCCGTGTTTCACGCCGTTTGCGTCTTCGGGGTGCCGCTCGCAGGCGCACGCCTCCGTCCGGTTCGCAAGCGTGCCCTTCCGTCCACAGGCGGGCTCATGATACCATCCCATGCGGCGATTTCCACGCTCGCTTCAACCTAACGCGGAGCACGGTATGGGATTTGTGATTGGCCTGGATGGCGGCGGCACGGCGACCCGCGCGGCGCTTTATGCCGACAACGGCGCACCCCTCGCGGAAGCCACGGGCGGCCCGGCCAATCCAGTGGGGCGTTCGCTCGACGCCGTCTCGCGCATGCTCGTCTCGCTGTGTCGGGACCTGCTCGCTGGCCGTGGTGCGGCGGATGTCGCCGCAGCAGGCATCGCGGGATGCAGCCGCGAGTTCGTTCGCCGCAGAATCGCCCACGACCTCGCCGCGGCAGGCGTGGCGCGCCGTGTGCTCGTCACTGACGACCTGCGGCCCCTCCTTTTTGCCAATGCAGGCCGCCGCCCGGCGGTGGTGGCCGTTTCCGGTACGGGTTCGAGTGTCCTCGTGCAGCCCGCCGACGCCGATCCGGTACTTGTCGGCGGCAAAGGCCCTGTGCTGGGCGACGACGGCAGTTCGTACCGCGTGGCCTTTTGCGCATTGCGCGCCGCCGCCGCCGCTGATGACGGGACCGGTCCCGCGACGATTCTTCGCGACGTTCTTCTCGCTGTGCTGTCGCTCGCGTCGTACACGGAGGTGGCGGTCTGGGCGGCGGGCGTGTCGCCGACGGAGATCGCGGGGCTTGCACGCGTGGTGGTGCGCGCGGCGGCAGATGGCGATGCCGTGGCGGACGCGATCGTCCAGCAGGAGGCGCGGGCGCTTGCCCACGTGGTGATCTGCGCCCGCCGCCGTTTCGATCTGGACACGGATGCGCCGGTCTTTCTCAACGGCGGTCTGTTCGAGTATGCCATGCTGTTCGCGGAGACCTTCCGCACCACGGTGCACGATGCGTCCCCCGGGGTGCGCATTGAACTCGCCCCGGTTCGCGGGCATGCCGCCGCGGCCGCCCTCGCGCGCGCGGAGGAGGGGCACCTCCCTGCGGGCGTCTCGACGGCCACGCCGTCGTCCCACGCCAGTGCCCTGACGCCGACGGAAAAGGCCTTGGATGACGGCTGCTTCTTGGACGAGATGACCCCGCTCGAGATCGTGCGCCACATGAACAAGGCCGATGCACGCTGCATTGACGCCGTGAGGGGCGCCGGGGACGCCATCGCGCGCGTGATGGCTGCGGCGGGTGGCGCACTGGCCCGCGGCGGCCGCCTCATCTACCTCGGCGCCGGCACGAGCGGCCGCATCGGGGTGCTGGACGCGTCGGAGTGTCCGCCGACCTTTGGCGTGCCGCCGGATACGGTGATTGGGATCATGGCGGGCGGCGACCGGGCACTGCGCAAGAGCTGCGAGGGCGCCGAAGACGACGGGGCGCAAGCCGTGATCGATCTCCGTGCGCTTCAGCCGCAGGTGGGGCCGCGGGACGTCGTGGTGGGCATTGCGGCCTCCGGGACGACCCCGTATGTCCTCGCGGCGCTTTCGGAGGCCCGCTGTGCAGGGGCCGTCACCGCGCTGTTGTGCTGCAATCCCGCCGCCACGGCCGATGTCGACACCGTGATCGCGCTGGACACGGGGCCGGAGGTATTGACCGGGTCCACGCGCCTGAAAGCGGGGACGGCGACGAAGATGGCGCTGAACATGATCTCAACGGGCGCGATGGCGTTGTCCGGACGCGTTTACAGAGGGCTGATGATTGGCGTGCAGGCGACGAATGTCAAACTGCGCGACCGTGCCGTACGCATCACGGCACAACTGACCGGCGCGACACCGGAGACCGTGCGGCCCGTGCTTGAGGCGGCTGCCTATTCGATTCCGGCGGCGGTGCTGATGCTGCAGAAAGGATGGACACGCGATGAGGCGAATCGCCGGTTGCGCGATGCGAAAGGGGACCTTCGTGGGGCACTGGATGACGCGTAATGCGGTCCGTGTAGGGCTGCTGGCGCTCGTGCTGGCCGTGACCGGCTGCTGGGGCGGCTATTTCTCGCGGCCGCCGGTGACCCATGCCCCGCGTCCCGCGGCGCCCCGGCCGGGGCTGCCGCCTGCACCGGACGACCTGGCCGCGCCACCGGCGGCGGTGCTGTCCCAGACCACCGTACAGATCCAGTTGTGCGCGGGACAGCGCTCAGCGCGGATTGCCGCGACCAGTCCGCTGACCCTTCGCACGGGTGGCGGCGAGCGCGTGCTCGGTGTGGGGACGTGGCAGTTCTCTCCGGCGCAGGTGACCCCGGCCCGCCGCCGTTGGCACGTGCTGACGAAGACCTTTCAACCCGGCGAGGGTGCGGCGGCCGCGGCGTATGTGGCCCAACAGCGGGCCGAGGGTCTCAGCGCGGAGTTGTTGACCACCGGGCGGCGGTGCCGCACGACCACGGGCCGCGAGATCGACAACCGCCTCTACTGGGTGTCGCTCGGGCAGTTTCCGTCCGAGGAGGCGGCGAAGGCCTTCGGCAAGCGCATGGAGCAGGCGGGACAGTGGACCTTCTTTCGCGCGGAGACCGTCGAACCGGGCAGCGGCACGGTGAACGTGACGGATGCCGGCGGCGGGACGGTGGCGCAGTACGTGCTCCCCTTGCGTCTGGAGAGTGCACAGCCGCTGGAGATCGACGGCGTCGAGAGCGGTTTCTGGCAAGGGCGTACACGGTCCGGGCGTTTCTCGGGGACCATCGACCTGCGGATCGGACCCGATGGCCTGCTCGAGGTCGTTGAGGAGATCGCCATCGAGGCCTATCTTGCGGGCGTGCTGCCAGCGGAGATGCCTGCCGACTGGCCGATGGAGGCGTTGCAGGCGCAGGCGGTGGCCGCGCGGAGCGAGGTCATGGCGAGCCTGGCGGGCAAGCACGGGCTCGAGGGGTTTGATTTCTGCGCCACCGAGCACTGCCGGGCCTACGTGGGCGACGGCGGCCGGGCGGCGCGCACGGATGCGGCGCTGCGCGCGACGGCGGGGCAGGCCCTCCTGTGTGGAGGCAAGTTTGTCTCGGCCGTCTTCAGCGCCACGTGCGGCGGTTGGACCGAGCACAACGACACCGTATGGTCGGGACCGCCTGATCCGGCCTTGCGCGGGACGCCGGACGTGGCGCCGGCATTTGGCGCCGTGCGTTCGCCGCAGACCGATCCGGCCGGCTGGATCCGGCGGCCGCCCGCCGCATTTTGCGCAAGCGACGAGCGGTTCTTTCGCTGGGAGCGGCGCATGACCCAGCGCGAGGTCACCGAGGCGGTGAACAAGCGCCACGCGGTCGGTACGGTGCAGGCGATTGAATGCGGCGATCGGGGGGTGAGCGGCCGGCTCAAGTCCGTCCGGGTCACGGGTTCCAAGGGCAGCCAGACGATTCTCAAGGAACTGCCGATCCGGCTTGGCTTTGGCGGGCTCCCGAGTGCTATGTTTGTTGTGCAGAAGCAGACCGGGAAGGACGGAGCGCCGGTATTCGTGTTTTCGGGCGCGGGGCGGGGTCACGGCGTCGGGCTGTGCCAGTACGGCGCCCGGGGCATGGCGCTGGCGGGTCACGACCACGGCGCCATCCTTCGCCACTACTATCCGGGTGCGAATGTGGAGATCATCGAATAGATGGACATTCAAGGCCTCAGACAGAAGAGCGCGCGCCATGCGATCGGCTTGATGTCCGGCACATCATGTGACGGCGTCGATGCGGCGCTCGTGCGGATCAAGGGCACCGGTCCGGATCTCCACGTCAAGCTGATCCATTTCATGGATTTTCCGTACACCCCGCTGTTTCGCACGCGCCTGCTGTCGCCGAGGCTCGATGCGCGCGACGTCTGCGAACTCAACGTCGAACTCGGCGAACGTTTTGCGCAGGCGGTGAGCGAGGTGATGCGCGTGGCGGCCGAGCACGGCGTGGAGGTGGATTTCGTCGCGTCGCACGGCCACACGCTGGCGCACCTGCCGCCGGGCGGCAAGGCCACGCGCGGCGCCGTGGGCACATTGCAGGTGGGTGAGCCCGCCATCATCGCCGAACGGACCGGCTTGCCGGTGGTATCGGATTTCCGGCCGCGCGACATGGCGGCGGGTGGGCACGGCGCGCCGCTCGCGCCGTATGTGCATTGGCAGTTGTTCAGGCGGCCGGACCGGACCTCCGCGTGCCTCAATATTGGCGGAATCGCCAACATCACCGTGGTGCCCCCGGACGTCGCCGATCTGATCGCCTTCGACACGGGGCCGGGCAATATGATCATCGACGGGGCCATCCGGCTTTTGAGCCGGGGGACGCTCGAAATGGACAAGGACGGCGAGACGGCGGCGCGCGGTGTCGTGGTCGACGAGTTCCTCGATTACCTGCTCACGCACCCGTTTTTCGACGAGGCGCCGCCCAAGAGCACCGGACGCGAGGAATTCGGCACGGAGGTCTACCTGCGCGATGCGCTCATGGCGCGCAAGGAGCATTCCACCGAAGATCTGCTGGCCACGGTCACGTGCGCGGTCGCGTACAGCGTGGTCCGCGCGTTCAACCGCTTCATCAAGCCGCGGTACGACGTCACGCGGCTCATCCTGAGCGGAGGCGGAGCCTTCAACAAGACGCTCGTGCGCCGGATCCGTCAGGGGCTGCCGGATATCGTGGTGCGCACGACGGACGAGTACGGCATCCCTGTCGAGGCCGTCGAGGCCGTTGCGTTCGCCATCTTGGGCAACGAGACCATTTGCGGCACGCCGGCCAACGTGCCGCAGGTGACGGGCGCGCGCCATCCCGTGCTGCTGGGGAAGATCACGCCCACGCTGCCGCCCGGCTGACCACCGCGCCGGCTTCCAGGGGTTTTGCAACCGCGTTCGAGGCGGTGCTACTATGCTGCGACGTATTGTTCCACACCGGCCAAAGGGGGCCGGTCTTGCCTCCGCGGGCTGTAACACAGTGGAAACCTTCGCATGAAGATCACCGTTATTGGCACGGGCTATGAGGGGTTGGTTGTCGGCACAGGGCTTGCCGAGAACGGGCACCTCGTGACGTGCGTGGACCGCTCCGAGGCGCGTATCCGGGGGTTGAGCGAGGGCGCCCTGCCCTGGTACGAGCCGGGTCTTGAAGAACTCGTCGTGCGCAATCTCGAAGAGGAGCGCCTTTCCTTCACCACCTCGTTGGCAGAGGCCGTGGCCGATTGCCTGCTCATATTCGTATGCGTCGGGACGCCGCCAACGGCCACCGGCGAGGCGGATGTCTCCGAGGTGATGGCCGCGGTCGAGGATATCGCGCGGGCCATGACCGGCTACCGCATCATCGTCAACAAGAGCACGTGTCCTCCGGGAACGGCAGACAACATGGCGCGGGCGCTCGCGGCGCTGACCGCTCACCCGTTTGATGTGGTAGTGAATCCGGGCTTCATGAAAGAAGGCGCGGCGGTGGACGACTTCCTGCGCCCGGATCGCGTCATCATCGGGTGCGACGAGGTGCGCGTCCAGGAGATCATGAAGGAGCTGTACGCTCCTTTCCTGCGGACCGGCAAGCCGTTCCTGGCCATGAGCGTGCGCAGCGCCGAGATCACCAAGTATGCCGTGAACGCGATGCTGGCGTCGCGCATTTCGCTCATGAACGAACTGACGGGCATCTGCGAGGTGCTGGGCGGCGACATCAACGAAGTGCGCGAGGGGCTTGCCGCCGATTCCCGTATTGGCCCGGCGTACCTGTTTCCCGGACTCGGTTTTGGAGGCAGCGGCCTGCCCAAGGACTTGCAGGCCATCGTGCATGCGGCCAACAATGCCGGCGTTCCCTGCGAGATGATGACCGCGATTCACAATGTGAACGAACGTCAGCTTGACCGCTTTATCCAGCGGATCTTCGACTACTATGGCGACCGCCTGTCGCAGAGCCGCATCGCGCTCTGGGGGGCGAGCTTCAAGCCGCGCACGGACGATATCCGGGGCGCGCCCGCGCTGCGCATCATCGACCGATTGCTTGCGGCGGGCGCGGAGGTGTCCGTATTCGACCCGATGGCCGAGGCGCGCCTGCGCGAGCGGTACGGCGAGCGGCTTGTGCTTGCCTCGCGCAGTTACGGCGCTTTGGAAGATGCCGATGGCCTCGTAATAGCGACGGAGTGGCGCGAGTTTCACCGGCCCGACTACGATCGCATGGGCCAGGCGATGCGCGAGAAGGTAATCTTCGATGGCCGAAACCTCTACACGCCTAAGGTGCTTGCCGAGCACGGATTCCGGTATTTCAGCATCGGCAGACCGGTAGTGGGGTGAGCGTGCAAGCGAGTTCGTATAGCCCCTCGCGCTTCCTTCGCGGCGCCATGGCCGTCTTTGCACCGGTCCTGGTGCTCGCGCTGTACGCGTTCGTGGCCGACCCCACCAACCTTCCCAAGGTGCTGCTGTACCACTGGTTCGCGGCATTTTCCATGACGGTTCTGGTCGCGGTGACGTGGGTGAAGGGTGAGGCCCTGCAGGCGCCGCCCGTGTTCTTTGTGCCGATGGTGGCGCTGCTCGCGGTGTACCTGGCCGCGGCCGCGTGGTCGCCGCTTCCGCCGCACAGCCTGGCCTATGTCCGGCAGTTCGCCATGCTCACGGGCATCTATTTTGTCGTCGCGCATTCGTACCGAAGCCCGGAGCAAATGGCGCGATGGATGCTCCTATTCTGCTCGGCGGTCGTTGTCTCCTCGCTCTACGGCTTCTCGCAGCGGCTGGGCTACGACTTCTTCCCGTGGGGCCAAACCGACCTCGAAGAGTACCGCAACATCCCGGCGACCTTCGGCAACCCGAACTTCGCCGCGCACTGTCTGGTGCTCGCGGCGATCCTCGCCGCCTATCTGGCCACGACCGACAGACGGCGCTGGTACTGCTGGGGATTCGTTGCGGTCTACATGGTGCAT
>JBPOJD010000057.1:0-25205 GCA_052033955.1 Candidatus Hydrogenedentota bacterium | reverse complement strand
TGCTGCACGAGCGTGCGCCGGGCGACTGGGAGGCGCTTGTCCGGCCAACCGCGAAGATTCGGGCGGGGTCGCCGGTGCTGTTGCCGGGGGGCATCCGCGCAACCGTGGGCGATGTCCTGCCGGGCGGCCGCCGCGCGGTGGTCTTCGACACGCCGGACGTCCTGGCGGTCCTCGAGCGCATCGGCGAGATCCCGCTGCCGCCGTACATCCATCGCGACCATCCGGAATCGAGCGACTTGACGCGATACCAGACGGTCTACGCCGCGCATCCGGGGGCCGTCGCGGCCCCCACCGCCGGGCTGCATTTCACGGAAGACCTCTTTCGGGCGCTCGATGCGCGGGGAATCGCCCGCAGCTTCCTGACGCTGCATGTAGGATACGGCACCTTCCGGCCCATCCAGGCCGAAACGCTCGCGGAGCATCGGGTCGAGGCCGAGGAGTTCGAGTTGACGGAGCCGACGGCGTCGGAGCTGAACCGCACGCGGGCCGAGGGAGGGCGCATTGTCGCCGTGGGCACGACATCGACACGGGTCCTCGAGACGCAGCATCGCGACGGCGCGTTTCATCCAGGAAACGGGTCGACGGACATCTATCTCTACCCGCCGCACGTCTTCACGGGCGTGGACGCGCTCATCACGAATTTTCACCTGCCGCAGAGCAGTCTGCTCGCGCTGGTGTGCGCCTTCGCCGGCACGGATTTCGTCCTGGATGCCTACCGGTATGCCGTGCAGGAGCGCTTCCGCTTCTATTCCTACGGCGACGCCATGCTTATAGTGTAACGGATTCGGCGCCGGCGCCGGGTTTGGGGCGGTCGTTGTCTGTCTGCTTGGGCGCGAGGACGCGCACCGGCTGGAACCGCACCAGTGCTCGCAGGCGTCGGCGCATGGTTTCGGTCAGCACGGCCCCCTTCCGGGCCAGGAACCGGCCCGTCTCGTCGTAGACGTCAGCGGCCAGCACCATTCCATCTTGGGTGTGATCGATGGTCAACTCGAGCACGCCCTGCTTTTCATCGGCCGGCGTATCCGACTGAAGGAGCCGGCGGGCGACCCCAGCGATGTCGGGATCGTAGTACTTGCCGCTGAAGGCCGTCAGGTGTTTGCGCACCGCAGGGATCCACTCGCCCTGGATATGGTGCATGCGCAGCGTATCGCAGGCGTCCGCAACGCGCAGGATCCGGGCAGGCAGCGGTATCGCTGTTCCCTGAAGGCCCTTGGGAAAGCCCGATCCGTCAAAGTTCTCGGCGTGCGCCTCGATAATCTCCGCAATCCGGTCTGCGCCGCGAATCTCGCTGACCAGCGTCGCGCCGATAAGCGGGTACTGCTGAAAGATCACGAGATCCTTCCCCGTCAGTGTCCATGCGGAACGGGTTCGGAGGTGGTCCGGCATGCCAAACTGGCCGATCTCGTGCAGGAGTGTGGCCACGCGCAGTTCATGCAAAGTCCGGCGGTCCACGCCGTTGGCCTCGGCGATGCGTACAGCCAGTTCCTCGACTCGCAGGGGATGACTCTCGCTCCGCTCGCCGATCTGGGTGATCAAACGCGAAAGCACACGCACCGAATCCGCGTAGCCCGCCTCGAGTTCGTCGCGGTGGCTTTCCAGATTGCGGATCGTCTCGCCAAAACTCTCCTGGATCTGCACGAGCTGTGCCCGGAGTTGACTGGTGGTCTCGCGCAGGTCCTGCGACACCCGCTGTTTGTCGTCGGCCGCGCCGCCCATCCCCCTCGGCCGCGTGTCGATGTCCCGAAGCCATCCCTGAATTTTCAGTGCCAGCACCTGGTACGAGAACGGCTTGATGATGACGTCCTTGACGCCCCGCTGGAGCAGGTCCTGGATCAGGCGCAGGTCCTCGACCGCCGTGATGACGGCCACCGCCGGCGGATCGTTCCGCCGGAGCAGATCCTGGATGAGGCTGTACCCATGCTTCCGGGGCATCCTCAAATCGGTCACGACAAGATCGAACCGCTGCGTCTGCATCCGTTGCAGAGCGTCCAACCCGTCCCGCGCGACCACGCAGCCAATCTTGAGCTGACCGAGCGCGCGCCGGATGAGTCCGGTAACCTCGATCTGGTCATCCACGACGAGGACCCGGCTGCGCAGATCTTCCGACAGCATCGGCTTGTTCCCTTCGGCACGACCCCGATCCAAGCGCTCGGCGCCATGCGGTCATGCACGAGGAAGGCTTTTCAGTCCTCCAGTGCCTCCTTCAGGGCCCTTCCAAGGGCCTCCAGAGAGAACGGCTTCTGCAGAAAATTCACTCCCTCGTCCAGCACGCCGTGATGCGAGATAACATCCGCCGTGTAGCCCGACATGAACAGACACTTCATCTCCGGCCGGGCGTCTTCCAGTTGCTGCCACAGGTCGCGCCCGCTCATGCCCGGCATCACGATGTCGCTCAGGAGCAGGTCAATCGGTCCGGCATGGTTCGCGGCGACCTCGAGGGCCTGTTTCGGACCTCGTGCCGCCAGTACCGAGTACCCGAGCTGCTCGACCATTCGCCGCGCCAGTAGAAGGAGCGCCTCCTCGTCCTCCACCAGCAACACCGTCCCGGTCCCGGTCAGTAGTCCCGTGAACCCGCCGGTATCGTCGTCCGGCACGGCTTCCGATACACACGCGGGAAGATAGATGCGGAACGTCGACCCATGGCCCACCTCGCTGTAGACATTCATAAACCCATTGTTCTGTTTTACTATACCATATACCGTAGGCAGCCCGAGGCCGGTTCCCTCGCCCTGTGGTTTGGTGGTAAAGAACGGCTCGAATATCACGTCGAGCAGTTCCTTCTCTATGCCGCAGCCGCTGTCGCTGACCGCCAGCATCACGTACTTTCCGGGCACAAACCCCGCGTGCGTGCGGCAGTACGCGTCATCGAAGGTCACGGGTCCCGTCTCGATGACGATCTTCCCGACCCCCGTGATGGCGTCGCGCGCGTTCACGGCCAGATTGGCCAGGAGCTGATCGAGCTGCGAAGGATCCATCTTGACGGGCCAGAGATCCTTTCCGGGCTTCCACAACAGTTCGATATCTTCACCGATCAACCGCCGGAGCATCTTGAGCATGCTCGATACGGCATCGTTGAGGTCCACCAGTGTCGGCGCGATCGTCTGTTTGCGCGCAAAGGCAAGCAGTTGCCGCGTCAGGTCGGCAGAGCGCTTGGCCGCGCTCTGAATGCTCTCGATGTCCTCGCGAAGCGGGCCGTCCACGGGCAACTCCGCCAAGGCCATCTCGGCGTGGCCGGAGATGACCGCAAGCATGTTGTTGAAGTCGTGCGCCACGCCGCCCGCGAGGCGGCCGACGGCCTCCATCTTCTGCGCTTGGCGATACTGCTCTTCGAGTGCCGTCCGCACCTCCTCCGCCCGAGCCTGGTCCGTGATGTCCTGCGCGATCACGCCGACGGACACCACCCGCCCGGCGGCGTCATACTGCGGGAACCACGCGCAGCCAAACACGCGCTCGACCTCGCCTAGCGCCACACGCTCCTCTGTAAACAGCGGTTCGCCGCTTTGGGCGACCTGCACGATCCGCTCCAGCAACAAATCCGCCGCTTCCCCGGGCAGCACGTCGCGGAGGGTCCTGCCCGGAACCTCTGTCCCGGTCAGCCCGACCAGGCTGCCCAGGGCGGGGTTCGCCACCAGGCAACGCCCGTCGAGCCCGAAGGTGCCGATCGGCAACGGGCTGTGCGCGAGGACGCCCTTCAATTGTTCCGACACCTCGCGCAAGGCCCTCTCGGCCTGCTTGCGATCGGAAATGTCGCGCACAAACACGAGCGCGCCACTTCTGCCGCGGTGCATCAACGGAACCGCCGTCACCTCGACATCGACCGGTTCCCCGTTGAGCCGGAGCATCGCCTCCTCGAGCATGCCCACCGCGACGCGTTGATCGTTCAGCGTACGGATGCGCTCGCTCACCGCTTTGCGGCTCGCAGGGTGAACGCGATCCAGGACCGGCTGCGCCAGAAGATCGCTCGGTTGCTTGGCGCCCAGCAGGCGCAGGCACGTTTCGTTGACATAGGCGAAACGGCCGTCGGTCTGCACGAAGATGGCGTCCGGCGCGTTCTCGACAACCTTGCGGAAATGCTCCTCGCTCTCGTGCAGGGCCTCCTCGGCGCGCTTGCGCTCCGTGATGTCCTGCATCGATCCCCGCACCCGTACCACCCTGCCGTCCTCGACGACCGGATGGCCGATGGTGTGCACCCACTTGGCGGTGCCCGAGGCCGCCGTCATCTCGAGTTCCAGCGAATACGGCGTGCCGTGTTCGACGGCCTCCTTGACCGCGGTCTCGATGCGCGCGCGGGATTCGCCCTGGAACATGCTCAGACCCAATTCGACGGTCGCCTCGGCAGCGGGATCGACACCCTGCATCCGCGCAATCTCGTCCGTCCACTTGCCCTTGCCGGTGGCCGTGTCAAACTCCCAGCCGCCAATCTTGGCCACGCGCTCCATTTCCTCCAGCAACTCCCGGTGGTACTGAAGGGCGATTTCGGCCTGCTTCCGGGCCGTGATATTCTCGTGCGATATCACCAGATGCGGCGCCTCGTCGGTATGGAAGTGTGTGACCCTCCCGACAAACCAGCGCTCCTCGCCGGGGGAGTGACACGGGTATTCCAGGACAAACTCGTCTACCCCATGGGCCAACACGGCGCGGATGCCTGCGGCAAACTCCGCCGCCCCCTCGCGATGCTCTCCGTGCGCGCCCTCGCACACCGCGAGATAGTTCGCACCCTCCACAAGCCCGGCGATGCTATCGGCATTGGCGGCCGCGAAGGCCCGCCACGCGCGGTTGACCGCCACAATCGTGCCGTCCTCGGCCACGATGGCGATGTGTGCGGACAGCGCGTTCAGCGTCGACTCGACGAACTCTTGCGTCCGGCGAAGCGCATTCTCCGCCGCGCGCTCCTCGCTCTGGTCGCGAAATACCAGCACCACGCCCGCCACCGCGCCCTCGTCACAGATGGGCGCTCCGCTGTCGGCGATCGGGCGCTCGACGCCGTCCTTGGCGATCAGGACAGTGTGGTTGGCCAGCCCGACGACCTTGCCCTCGCGCAGCACGCGGTGCACGGGGCTCTCGACGACCGCCCGCGTGTCCTCGTTGATGATGCGGAAGACGTCGTCGAGCGGCTGGGACTGCGCCTCGGCCTCGGTCCAGCCGGTGAGCCGCTCGGCCACGGGGTTCATGCGCCGTACCCGGCCTTCGCCGTCGGTCGTGATGACCCCATCGCCAATACTGTAGAGGGTCGCGCGGATCTCCTCCTGGGCCTTGCGCTCCGCGTGCTCGATATCGTACAGATTCCGGTAGATGGCGGCCTGTCTGTGGTGGCTCAAATAGGCAAGCACGGCGGCCGTGAGCAACACGAGCACGGCCGCGATTACCGACATCGTCCACGCATGGTAGTGCAGGTCGGCGAGGATTTCGGCTGTGTCCTGCTTGGCCACCATGAACCAGGGCGTGTCAGGGATGGCCCGGAGGTCCGCCAGGACGTCATGCCCCCGGTAGTCCACGCCCTGGTAGACCCCTTGGCGGCCAAGCACCGCCTGTACGGCGGGCACCTCGATGCGGTCGAGGGAAATGCGCAACGTCAGCGCCGTCCCGGACTGGTGGCGCAGCTCGTTCAGGAAGAGCACCTCGTTTCCGTCGCGCTGCACCAGCAGCGTCTCGGAACTCTCGCTCGGCGTGGGCCACGTCTGGATCAGCGGAAACAGGTCCGTTTCGAGATCGCTGCGCAGCACCAAGACGGCAAGCTGCGCGCCATCGAGATCGAACACCGGCGCGACCGTATCAACCAACACCCGCCCCGCCGCAGACCGGTAGATGTCCGACATGACCGCGTGCCCTGCGGCGATAGCCTCCGTCACGGCGCGAAGGGTTGCGGCGCCGTGTGCCCCCGGCGCGTCCGCCGCAGACAGCAAGACGCCGCCAGCCGGGTCAAGCAGCAGGACGTCGTCGTACTCGTAGGAGGATTGTTCGAGCTGCAGCCGCTCGCGCCACGCCTCGACGAGATCCGGGTCATCGGGCGCGGCGAGCCACTCGCTCAGGCCGCGCCGAAAGAACGGGCTTGCCGCAGCCCGCCTCGCGTCCGCCAGCCGTTCGCCGCGCCACTCGCCGATCTGGTCGGCCTTCAACTGGCCGACAGCCGAGAGGCTCTGATGCTGGTGCTCGTACATGTCCGCCGCTTCGGAGCGGAAATGAAGGTACCCGCTGGCAAGTACAATGACTGCCGCGGCGATGATGACCGCTTTCCAGATGCAGGAAACCGGGTCGGTGCACTTGCCCCACGTGAACATGTTAGGCGAATCCCAATAGGTTGAAGGTACCCTAACAATACAATATCATAAAAACTCGATTTTGCCAAGGAATTTATTCGGTATGCGGCGCTATCGCACGTCCCTCTGGCCCGTAGAACTGATCACTCCTCGGTCTTCGGCACCAGCACGGCCGTGCTGACCGGTTCCGCCGGACGCAACAAGGCGTGGTCGTCCAGGTCGGGGTACAGCGACCGGTAGGCGGCCCAGGCGCCGAGCACGCTCTTCACGTAATTGCGGGTCTCGGCGAAGGGGATACGCTCGATGAACTCGTCGGTGTCGATCTCGCCGAAGCGCCGCCGCCATTTGTCGACGTTGCCCGGCCCCGCGTTGTACGACGCGAGGGCGTAGACGAGGTTGCCGTCGCTGCGGGACACCATGCGGGAGAGGTAGTGGGCGCCCAGGCGCAGCGAGGACAGGGGCCGGTCCAGTTGCCGGGCGGTTTCGGGCGCGAGGGCGGGTTCGACCCGGGTCAGCCAGTCGGCGGTGGCGGGCATCACCTGCATCAGCCCCTGCGCGCCCGCCGAGGATCGCACCCAGGCCCGGAAGGTGCTCTCGCGCAACGCCACGGCCAGCATCAGGTAGGGGTCCACGCCGGTTTCTTCGTGCGCCTGCTTCACGAGCGGCCAGAAGGCCACCGGGAAATCGAGGCGCGCCCGCAACGCCTCGGCCTCGGGCGCGGCAGGCGGGAGGTGGCGGCGCGCATGGCCGTGCGCGGTCTCCACCAGCCCCGCGCACATAAGGTCCCAGTACAGATAGGGCCGCGGCGCTTCCGGCTGGTTCAACAGGTACAGGGCGATCCATTCGGCTTCCTCAAGCCCGTGCGACGCCAGAAAATGGAGTTTTTCGAGCTGCGCGGCCTGACTGGACGGCAACTCGGATTCCAGCGCGAGCGGGGGCGGTGCGGGAAGGGTATGCAGCAAGCCGCCGGCCACCCCGGCGTCCAGCGCGATGCCGTCCGCGGCCTCGGGATCGATCGCGCGCAGCCGGGCACGGGCACGGTGGGCATAGAAATCGCCCAAGGTCGTCGTGAGCGCGGTCTCGAAGTAGCCGCGCGCGGCCCCGGCATCGCCGCCCTCTTCGGCGAGCCGTCCGAGCCAGTAGTTGGCCGTACTCGCGAATCGGCCTTCCGGATTGGCCCGCCGTATCTGCTCGAAGCGTTGCCGGGCCGCCGCCGGACGGCCGTTCTGGAGGTGATCCATCGCAATCACGAGCAGCGCCTCGTTGGCGCGCAGGTGCCGGGGCGCGGCCTCGGCCAGCCGTGAATAGGCCCGGTGGGCGTCGGCGGTGCGGTCGCGGACGGTATAGGCGCGGCCCAGGGTCCACCAGGCCGACCCCGTCTCCTCGGTTCCCGGGAACAGATCCGCCAGCACCCCGGCCGCCGCCTCGGCATCCTCGAGACGGCCCTGTCCCGCGAGGTTGCGCACGGCGTAAAGCAGCGCGGGCCGCACCCAGGCGGATGCGGCGTGGTCCTGCGCGGCCTGCCGCAACGCTGCCCGGCCCGGCTCGCCTTCGCCGGTGCCCATCAGCAGCCAGGCACTCAGGTCCCGCAGGCGCGCATGGAGGGCCGGATCGTTGGCCGCATCCAGGGCCGCGCCCGCCACCAGCGGCGCCGCCTGCCCGGTCTGGCCCGCACGCAGGTACGCGGCGGCGGCCGTCAGCCGGTCGATCGCGGCATCGGACTGCGCCAGCAGGGCCGCGGCGTTCAAGCGGTCGGACGGGGACTCGGACGTCTCCACAATTTCCCGGAAATACGTGTAGGCCAGCGACCGGAGCGTCGCACTTTCGCGGACGGTCTGGGCGGCATTCCACGCGTAGCGGTGCAGCCACCACGGGCGATAGGACAGCTCCAGCAGTGAGGTGTACAGCAGGGCCGCCTCGTCCACCTGACTGCGGCCCGCCAAGGCCTCGGCCAGCCGCACCCGCGCCAGCCATCCCTCGGGGCTGTCACCCGCCGCGTCGGCGACCCGCTTCAACAGCGTCAACCCCTCGTCCGCGCGGTTCGTCTGCAACAGGTTCGTCGCGGTCCGGATCCGCGCGAAGGCCGCCAGCGGCGAATCGGTCTCGCCGACGGTCGCATAGGCCTGCGCGGCAGCGGCGGGATTGTTGAGCGACTCGAGGTCGCGCGCGGCCAGGAAGGCTTCTTCATGGGGGAGGGCGGTCAACAGGACGAGGGTCGCGGCGCAAAGGAACATCGGGATGGCACTCCATATATCGGACCGATCCGCCAGCGCGGGCAGCCTTCGATCCCGTAACTACGCGACACACCAACTTGACACTTGACAGAATTGCCCGGCCCGGGTACCCTACTCCCGAGGCATTCGTCCGAATGCGTAGGGGGGCTCCACCACACGCTTCTTTCGCGTCGGATTACCCTTTTGCTGCCGCCTCGTTGCGGCGGCTGGCCCCGCTGACCCGTTCCCTGCGGCTCTCGGGCGGCGGGGCCTCTTCATTTCTGCACCCTCACCCGTGTGGCATCGGTCTGGCGGAACGCCTTCTTGATGAAGTTGGCAATCGCCACCCCGGAGGTGTCGGAATCCGGGACACGCACCGCGCTGTGGGCGTGGGCGCCGGTCCACCGGTGAAATGCGCCTTCCATGCGCACGCGCTCGATTGGGGAGACATCGGCCACCGAAGACAGGTGGGCGCCGCCGGTGTACTCAGGCTCCTGGTCGTCGCCGGCGGGGCGCACGAGGTTGGCGGCCAGTTCACCAAACACCACGCCGTCCAGGTGGGCCAGCCGCTGCAGCACGTCGCGGTCACACGTTTCGGCAAGCACGACGCGCAGACCCGCCTCGTCGCCGTGATGGCGGCAGCGTTCGGCGAGGCGGCGCACGATACCGTCGGCCAGCGCGCGCGCCTCGGATGACTCGTGCAGTTCCGCCCCGCACAGGTGGCGCACGCACTCATTGAGACCAACAATGCCGCAAAGGTACGTCGCGCTGTCGAGATCGACGTAGGGACGTCCCTCCTGCTCCGTCACGATGGCCGCCAGGGGCCCGGCATCCCGGAGCGCCGCGAGCCGCGTCAGGAAACGGTGCCGCTGTTTGTGCGCCTCGACACAGAGCTGGACCAACCGGTCGAGTTCCGCGTTGAGGGCCGCCGCCGAGCCCGCGGCCAGCGCCGCGCGGGGCAGGTTGAGACTGACCACCTGTCCAACCGCCGCCAGGGGCGCCCACAGTGGGACCCCGCGGCCGCTGTCACCCGGTTCGGGATCGCGCCGCAGGTCGAACTGCACGCTGCCCGTCGCGATCAACTCGCTGGCGTGGCGCAGAAAGGAGTCGTGGCCCTGGCTCCGGAAGAAACGTTTCGTGACGTCGACCACGATCTGCGGGACGGCGAACGCGGGTCGCGCACCGCAATCGCGGCAGGCCTCGACGATGGCCCAGGCCAGGTTCTTGGCGGTGTGGCGGTACTCGTGATAAGACAAACCGGTGCCGACGCCGCCGGGACCGATGGCCTCCTCGTCACGCAGCCGCTGGGGCAGGTCCCAGCGCAGATGAAACACCGTCGCGGGCTGCGCCGTCCCGGCGCCGTCGTTGCGGGCGCAGTCCATGACCAGCGCGCAGGCGACCTGCGAGAGCAGCCGCTTGTCGGCGCCATGCACATACGGCGCGAAATAGACGTTGACGGCGTCCCACGCGTTGAACTGCGTGACGTGGCACGCCAGTTGCCGGTTTCGCAGGCCAAGCTGATGGATCAGCCCTTCCGCGGACCGGGGACGCCGGCTGCGTTGTTCGCCGCCCGTGCCGTCCGATCCGAACCGCTGCACATGGACGGGGCTGTGCCGCGCGCCGTGCAACCGGTCAACACGCCCGAGGTCATGCAGGTGGAGGACGCCCATCATGTGCGCATCCGCCACCTCGAGCCCGAACACGCGGCTCAGGGCATACTCTTTCTTCACGCGCTCGGCCAGGAACAGGTCCGTGCGGCCGGGATCGGCGCCGGTCTCCCCGGCGGCGTCCATGCCCGCGATGATCTGCTCGGCGTCGTACAGCGGGACCCCCAGGCGCATGTGACGGCGCCGGTGCTCTTCCATTCCGTGCTCGGCCAGTTTGGCGTCGACCAGCTCGCGCACCAGGGGCGTGGTGAGCGTCGTAATCCCCGCCGAAAGAATCTGTTGTTCGACCTCGAAGGCAATGACCGCGGCCACGGCGGGTTCGAGGCCCGTCTCCCGCACGAGGGCGTCCACGATGCGATCGCGGTTCCAGCTATCGAGGGTTTCGGCGCTCGTGCGGATATACAACCCTTCGCCCGCGCGGTACGCGGCGGCCAAATTCGCGCGCCGGACGTCCTCGAGTTCGGTGATCAGGGTCTGCGTATCGCCGCTGCGCAGCTTCCGGAGCCGTACGCGCCGGTCGCGATAGCGGGCATAGGCCAGTGCCGTACGTGCGTGGCCCATCTCCATGAGGACTTTCTCGACGGCCTCGCTGACCTGGTCGGCCGTCGGGGGCGATCCGTTGAGCCGTTTCATGAGGTAGAGCGCCACGCCCGAGGCCAGGCTGTCGGCCCGGTCGCGGTCGCCGTCGCCGACGGATACGGCCGCCCTGTGGATGGTTTCGGCGATGTTGGCCTTGTCGAACGGCGCCTCCGTGCCGTCGCGCTTGATGATCGTGCGGATGGGGTGCTGGGCTGGTGCGAAGGGGGCGGGGAACGAAAGCTGGGCATCGAACTCGCCCTCGTGCGCGGGCGGTTCGTTGGGATACCTCTGCTCGTCGCCGGACATGTCCATGGGTGAAAAAACGGCCCTGCCGCTGTCTGATTCCGCTGGTTGAGGCCGCCCGCGCCGGCCAGGCGTCTCCTCTGGCATGCGACACGTCCCAACAAGGAGGGTTTGCGCCATTCTCGAGGCGATCCGGCGCAGCCCGCACGCCGAATCTCCAGTGTAGCCCACCTTCGGGGCGATTACAACCGTTCGCGGAGCCCGTGCGGCGGCTAGCTGAGCATGACCTTGAGTTCGGTCATGAACTCGTTGAGGTCCTTGAACTGGCGGTACACCGAGGCAAAGCGCACATACGCGACCTGGTCGAGCTGCTTGAGGCGGTCCATGACCAGCTCGCCAATCTGCTGCGTGGGCACCTCGTGTTCGCTCGAGTTGAAAAGCTGGCGCTCGACGTCGTCAATCAGCACGTCGATCTGGTCCAGGCCCACGGGGCGCTTCTCGACGGCCTTGAGCAGGCCGCTCTTGAGCTTCCACCGGTCGAAGGGTTCGCGGCGGCCATCCTTCTTGATGACCATCTGCGCCACTTCCTCGATGCGTTCGTAGGTCGTGAAGCGCCGGCCGCATTGAAGACACTCGCGGCGCCGGCGTATGGCGTCGCCGTCCTTCGACGAGCGCGAATCCACTACCTTGCCTTCGGCATGGCCACAAAACGGGCATTTCATACCCTATCCCCTCGTGCGTTCGAGACTGCCCACCACAAGCGCGACCCGTCACAACCCAGTGACAACTACATATTGTATGCCGCCCATGCTACCACGCACCACATTTGGCGTCAAGCGTAGATACTGAGGGCCGTTTCCCCGTAATGGCGCTCCTGGAGGCGGGTCAACACGCCCTGTGTGGCCGGAAGCGGCGTGCGGGCGCTGTGCTCGAGCACCACCCGGCCCCCTTCAGCCACGAGACGCCACTCGCCTATCTCCTCGAGCAGGCGCTCGTACGCGGTAAACTTGTAGGGCGGGTCCGCGAACACGACGTCGAAGGCCCCCTGCACCCGGTCCAGGCCGCCCGGCAGGGTGGCCCGCAGCAGCCGCGCCTGGAGACTGAACCCGGTCTTCTCGAGATTGGCGGTGATGGCGTCGATCGCCCGCCGCTCGGTGTCCACGAAGACCGCGAGGGCCGCGCCGCGGCTCAGGGCCTCGATGCCGTTGGCGCCGGTGCCCGCGAAGAGGTCCAGGAAGCGGGCATCCTGAATCGCGGGACCGAGGATGCTGAACAGGGCCTCTCGCACGCGGTCGGTCGTCGGGCGCACATCCGGGCCCTTCGGCGCGTCCAGCCGCAACCCCCGGGCGCATCCCGCGATGATCCGCACGGTGTCCTCCTTTCGAGGCCGGGCGGGCCTGCCCCGCACTGGCCTGGTGGAATAATAGCAGATGCGCATGCGCTGCCAACATGCGCGGGCGGGCCGCCAGCCGGGCGCGCCAGTGGCTAAGCCCATGAGCAGGTGCTATTTGGCGGCGGCGGCCGGGTCGACCGCCTCAGGACATCCCCGATGGCGGCGGCCGTGTGGATAACCTGTGGAGAACCGGCGGGGTGGTCAGCGCAACGCCTTGAGGCTCTCCAAGCGCGGAATCGAGTAGGTGCCCATCAGCATCTGGTCAAAGGTGCTGACGTCGGTGGCAAACTCGCGGGCGCTGTCCAGGTCGATCGCGCCCTCCTTGTACAGGCGCAGGAGGTACTCCTCGAAGAGGAACGAGTGGCTGATGCTCTGCTGCATCCCGATGCGGATGCCGTCGGTGTCGCCCTCGATGATCGCGTCGTTGATCGCCTTGATGTCGTTGAACATGACCTCGAGGGTGGGAATCCGGCCGCCCTCCTTGCGCGGCACGAGCCGCTGACAGATCACGCACCGCAGGCTGTCGCGCAATTGCAGCCGGACCAAATCGCGCTCGATCGGGTCGAAGAAGCTGACGATGCGGTTGACCACCTCGCTGGCGCTGTTCGAGTGGAGGGTGCTGATGACCAGGTGGCCGGTCGCGGCGGCGTTGATGGCCGACCGGATAGTGTCCGGGTCGCGCATTTCGCCGATGACGATGACGTCGGGGTCGTGGCGCAACGCGCCCGTGACCGCCTCGTGGAAGCTGTCCACGTCCTCGCCCAGGTTGCGCTGTGACATGATCGATTTCTTGTTGTGGTGGACGTACTCGACGGGATTTTCGATCGTGAGGACATGCAGTGAGCGGTTGGTGTTGATCCAGTCGACCAGAGCCGCGGTGGTGGTCGTCTTGCCGCTGCCGGTCATCCCCGTCACGAGGAGCAGTCCGCGCGCCAGCGAGGCCAGCTCCGTCATCGTGGCCGGCGGAATGTGCAGGTCGTCGAACGACGGTATTACCTCGGGCAGAAACCGCATCGTGCAGTGCGGGACGCCTGCCTTGACGAAGGCGGATACGCGCGAATAGCCAATGCCGACCTGGTGGAAGCTGAAGCTGGTCTGCTTGCTCTCCTCGAATTCCTGCCAGTCCTTCTCGCCCGCCAACTCATGAATCAACGCCCGGATCTGCATGCTCGACAGGGGCGGCATGATGTCCGAGGTCCGTGTCTTGTTGTCGACGCGAAACACCGGAGGCGCCCCGGGCGCCAGATGCACGTCGCTGGCCTTGTACTGCACCATGGCCTGGAACAGGCGCTCCACGCTGATGCGCTCGACCCGGAACCGGTCGCCCGCGGTGCGCCACACCTCGGGCAGCGGCACGACCGCCGAGATCTGGTCGACCGCGGCCGCCACCGCGTCGGCACTCGCCTCGCCCGGCGCGGCGGGGCACTCCACGACCTGCCAGCCGTCCTCCTCGAATGCCCGGCAGAGGCCGCCCGCCGCTTCGACGGCCTTCGAGAAGGCCTCGAGCTGATCCGGCCGGAGGTGCAGTTTCAGGCGGTACACGCTGAAGTCGGATTTGAAGTCGGAACGCTCCGCCACGACCTCGACGTTGTCCGCGCGGGCGGTTATCCTGCGCGGGATACCGCTCTTCTCCCGGACCTGCGTGTCCAGGATCGTCATGACGCTGCGGATACTCTTTTGGTGACCCGTGCCGACAATAATCACCGCCATGGCAACCTCCGACGTCAGTTTCCCCGCACCCATGGTACACGAAACTGCGAATTGCGTCAAAGGGCGGAAAATGGTTGCCGCCCCGGGTTTGACGGCGCGGCCCCGCCTCCTATAGAGTCTTCACGCCCCCAAATAACGACAGAGGAAAGCCCATGGTGTCGGACAGCGCCTTTGTGATTGATCCCCGCGAGCGGATTCGGCTCAACGCCCGGTCGCCGGTGCCGTTGTACCATCAGATGGAGGAGATCCTGCTCGAGCGCATCGCACGCCCGGAAATGGTGGGGCGGCGCATGCCTTCCGAGTTCGAACTCATCGACATGTTCGGCGTGAGCCGCGCCACCGTGAAGAAGACGCTCGACAACCTCGTCAACAAGGGGCTGCTCGAACGGCGCCGCGGCGTGGGCACCCGGGTCATCAAGCACCAGATCATCGAAGACCTCGCGCGGCTCAAGAGCTACACGGAAGAAATGTCCGCCCGCAACGTCGCCATCGAGACCCGCGTTCTGGAGTCCGGCCGCCACCTTCCCGCCGCCGCTGTGGCGGACAAACTCGCGCTCGGCCGCAAGGCCAAGAGCCTGTTTGTGCGGCGTCTGCGCGGCACGTCGGAGGTCTTTCCGGTCGTGCTGCTGCATTCGGAAGTTCCCGCGGACCTCGGGCTGGAGACCTCGGAAGACTTCTCGGGGTCCCTCTACGCGCTGCTGGAGAAGAAGCACGCGGTCGCCATCGTATGGGGTGAAGAGACCATCGAGACGGCCACGGCCAGCGACGACGAGGCGCGCCACCTCGAAATCGAGCCGGGATCGCCCGTCCTGGTCATGGAACGCGTTTCCTACACCCACGGCAACCGCCCGGTCGAGTACGTCCGCGCGGTCTACCGCCCCGACCGCTACAAGTTCCGCATTCGCTTGAACCGCTGACCGCGCGGCGGATTCCGCAAATGACTTGAACTGTTTCCGGCGAAGCACTACACTTGTCCGGTCATTCGGATCTTTATACAAGGATATTGCCCATGCTGCGCTTCTGTCTGATCGGCGCCGGGCGCGCCGGACTCGTCCATGCCCGAAATCTTCGCCACCGCATCACCTGCGGCGAACTGGCCGCGCTCTGCGATGCCAACGAACCCGCGATGGCCGAGGCCGCGCAGGAACTGGGGGTCTCGCTGTGCTTCACGGATTACCGCGAGGCCTGCGCCAGCACCGCGTTCGACGCGGTCATCATCGTCACGCCGACGCACCTGCACGAACCCATCGCGTGCCTGGCCGCGGCGCACGGCAAGCATGTCTTTCTCGAAAAGCCCATGGCGATCACCGTCGACGAGTGCCGCCGCATCAACGAGGCGGTCGCGAAGGCGGGCGTGGCGCTCCAGATCGGCTTCATGCGGCGCTTCGACGAGGGGTTTCAACGCGCCCATGACCTGCTCGCCTCGGGCGACATGGGGCGGCCGATGGTCATCAAGTCGATCGGGCGCGGGCCGGGTCTTCCGCCGCCGTGGATCTACGACATCAAGAAGAGCAACGGCATCCTGGCCGAGGTGAACAGCCACGATTTTGACTCGATCCGCTGGCTGGCCGGCAGCGACATCGCCCAGGTGTTCGCCCTCGCAGGAAATTTCAAGTGCACGGACGTTCGCGAGGCGTGGCCGTTGTTCTATGACAACGCCATTGTAAATCTCCGCTTCGCGGACGGCACCCTCGGCACGGTCGACGGCGCCTGCCCTTGCGGCTACGGGTACGACGCCCGGGTCGAGGTCCTCTGCGAGAAGGGGCTCGTTCAGATCGGCTCGGTCGCGGAAACGGCCGTCACCGAGATCCATCTGAACGGAACGGTCGCCCATCGCGCCGTGCGAAGCTGGCGCACCTTGTTCAAGGACGCCTACATCGCCGAACTCGAGCATTTCATCGCCAGCGTCGGAAAGGGAACCCAGCCCTCCGTGAGCGGCGAGGACGGCCTGAAGGCGGTTGCGGCGGTGGTCGCGGCTAACAATTCGATCATCGACGGCACGCCCAAGCCGGTTGAGGCCTAGCATGAAAGCAGCCGTCTACACACAGGGAACAGGATTCGCGGTCGAGGACGTGCCGGTCCCCTCGATCGGCGACGACGAGATTCTGTTGCGCGTGAAGAGCGCGTCGATCTGCGGCACCGATCTGCGCACCATCCGCAACGGCCACCGGAAGCTCCGCCAAGGCGACAAGGTTATCCTCGGCCATGAGTTCGCGGGCGTGATCGAGCAGGCGGGCGGGCGCGTGCGCGGTTACCGCGAGGGCATGCGCGTGGGCGTGGCCCCAAACATCGGCTGCGGTCGCTGCGCCTGGTGCGCCAAGGGCCTGCCGAACATGTGCCCGGACTACGAGGCCTTCGGCATCACGTTTGACGGGGCGCTGGCCGAGTTCGTCCGCATTCCGGCGGGCGCGATCGCGCAGGGAAGCGTCGTGCCGTTGCCAGACACGCTGTCGTGGCAGCACGCCGCGCTGATCGAACCGCTGTCCTGCGTCGTCAACGGCATTCAGGCGAGCCGCATCGCGCTTGGCGACCGCGTCGTCATCTTCGGCGCAGGTCCCATCGGCCTGATGCACCTTGCGCTGGCGCTGCACTCGGGCGCGAGCATGGTGATGGTGGCCGACGTCAAACAGGACTGCCTCGATGTGGCGCGCCAGCTCGGCGCGGCGGAGACCGTGTGCGGCGATGTGGCGCAGGTGCGTGCGCGCCTGCTCGAGGTCACGGACGGCGAGGGCGCCGACGTGGTCATCACGGCGTGCCCGGTGCGCGAAGTGGCCGAGCAGGCCCCGGAGCTGCTCGCCCCCTTCGGCCGGCTGTGCCTGTTCGGCGGGCTGGCGAAAGACAACCCCCACATCCGCCTCGACGCCAACCTTGTGCATTACAAGAATCTCGTCATCACGGGCGTCACCGGCGGGCCGCCAGCGGATTTCCGGACGGCCCTCAAGCTCATCCTCGCGGGAATCGCCCCGCTCGATGCGGCGATTGCACAAACGCTTCCACTGAGCGACATGGAAAAGGCCTTTGAGCTGGCGCTCGCCGGCCGCAGCAAGATCGTCCTCGACAATTCAGGCGCATAACGCGGAGACGGCTCATGGACACGGTGCTCATCGGCGTCGACATCGGGACGCAGGGCGTCAAGGGTCTGGCCTGCGCGCCGGACGGGACCATCCTCGGATCGGCGTTTCGTCCCTCGAAGCTGCATCGCCCTGACGCCGCGACGGTCGAGGAAGACCCCGAGTTTCAGTTTGCCTCCGCGTGCGCGGTCATCAAGGACTGCATGCGCCAGGCCAAAGCCGCGCCGGGCGCCGTGGCGGGCATCGCCTTTGACGGGCAGATGGCGGGCGTGATCGGCGTCGGCGCCGATGGCCGCGCGGTGACGCCTTACGACTCGTGGCTCGACACCCGCTGCGCGCCGCAGATCCGCGCGATGCAGCAGGCCGCCGGGGACGAGGTGATGCAGAAGACCGGCTGCGCGCCGAGCTTCAACCACGGCCCGAAGATACTGCGCTGGAAACAGCGATTCCCCAAGGTCTACCGGCAGATTCGCTCCTTCGTGCAGCCCGGCGGCTATGTGGCCATGCGCTGCTGCGGACTCGCGGGCGCCGAGGCCTTCATCGACACGACCTATCTCCACTTCTCGGGCTATGCGGACACCAGCCGGGCCGTGTGGGATGCCGGACTTTGCGACGTCTTCGGCGTGGACATCGCGAAACTCCCCCGCATCGTGCGGCCGCACGAGCGGATCGGCGCCTTGACTCCCGAGGCCGCGCGCCGGTGCGGGCTGGCCGCGGGGACACCGGTCGTGGCGGGGTGCGGCGATACCGCGGCCTCGTTTCTGGCCTGCGGCGCCACGCGCGAGGGTGTCTGCGTCGATGTCGCGGGGACGGCCTCGGTCTTCGCCAGCACCACGACGAGTTTCCAGCCGGACCGCGCGCACGGCACGCTCGCGTGCGGGCATGCCGCGACGCCGGGATTATGGCACCCCTACGCCTACGTCAACGGCGGCGGCATGAACCTCGAGTGGTTCCGCCGCGAGATCGCCAATGGCGGCCGGGAGCGCGGCCGGGGGCTCATGACTTTTGACGACTTGAACGGGCTGGCGGCGCGGATCACGCCGGATCCCGGTCTGCCGCTGTTCGTGCCGCACCTCGGGGGCCGCGTGTGCCCGAGTCAACCGGCGCTGCGCGGCGTCTGGGCGGGTCTCGGCTGGGACCACGGCATCGGAGCGCTGTACCGGGCCGTTTTGGAGGGCGTGGCGCTCGAGTACCGGCTTTATGCGGAGATCCTGGCCGGGTTGTATCCGGGCATGCCCCTGCGCGAAGTGCGGGTCACGGGCGGCGGCGAAAAGAGCGCCGTCTGGAACCAGATCAAGGCGGACACCCTGGGCACGCCCGTCGTGCAGGTCACGTCAGGCGGGGCGCCGGCGGGAGCCGCGCTGGTCGCGGGCCTGGGCGTGGGGTTGTTCAAGGACTTGGGTAAGGCCGCGAAGACGTGGGTAGCGAAAGGCACGCGAACGGCGCCCGATCGCGGACGGCGCGCGTACTATGCGGAGCGGTTCCGCCGCTACCACGCGCTGCTCGACGCCATGCTTGCGCTGGACACGGCGCACAACGAGAAGGAGGCGTAGCGATATGAATCTGGAACCGGCATCCGTGCCGACGTTCTATTTTGTGGGTGTGACGACAGGGAAATCGTCGATCATGCGCGTGTTCCCCGCGTGGGCGCGGCATCTGGGCATCAGCGAGACCATCAAGGGGATCGACTGCAAGTGGCACGACGACCCACAGGTCTACCGCGATGTCGTGTCCTTCCTCAAGAACGACCCGCTGTCGCTCGGCGCGCTGGTCACGACCCACAAGATCGACCTGCTCCATGCCGCCAGGGACCTCTTCGATGAACTCGACCACTACGCCGCGCTCATGGGCGAGGTGAGCAGCATCTCGAAGCGCAGCGGCAGACTGGTGGGCCATGCCAAGGACCCGATCACCAGCGGGCTCAGCCTCGACGCTTTCCTGCCTGCCGATCACTGGAAACAGACCGGCGCGGACCTCTTCTGCATCGGCGCGGGCGGATCGTCCATCGCCCTGACGTCGCACCTCATGGAGACGTGCGCGCCCGGCAACCGTCCCCGCCGCATCATCGTATCCAACCGAAGCCGGGGCCGTCTAGACGAGATCCGGCGGGTGCACGCCTCGATTAACCCGGGCATCGAGACCACCTACCACCACTGCCCGGATCCCGAGGACAACGACGCGATCTGCAATGCGCTGCCGCCGGGCTCGCTGGTGGTCAACGCAACCGGCCTGGGCAAGGACGCGCCCGGCTCGCCGTTGACGGACAGCGCCCTGTTTCCGCGCGACGGCTACGCGTGGGACTTCAACTATCGCGGCGACCTGCTGTTCATGGACCAGGCGCGCCGCCAGGCGGCGGACCGCCATCTCCACGTCGAGGACGGCTGGATCTATTTCCTGCACGGCTGGACGCGCGTGATTGCCGAAGTGTTCGATATCGACATCCCGACCTCCGGACCCGAATTCGACCGGCTTTCGGAGATAGCAGCGGGCGTGCGCTGACATGCCGCCCACACAGGAGATCACCATGACGGGAAGCAACCGCTACATGACGCCCTTCGGCGTGGACGTCGACACCGTGGCCGGCACGATCCGTGATGCCGAGGCCATCACCACGCGCCGCGCGTCGGACATGCGCGGATACTACGCCGATGCGGACGCCCTGGAGCGCCTGATCGCCGCCGGCGACCCGGTGCATTACGAGGTATTCGAAAAGCCCGTACCCCTCGAATATGGGCAGCTCATGTTCTGCGTGAGCAAACTCTACGCGGGCACCGTCGGCGACGAGTGCTTCATGACCAAGGGCCATTATCACACCGTCGCCGAGACCGCCGAGATCTACTACTGCATCGGCGGACGAGGCTACATGCTCATGAAGACGCCCGAAAACGAGTGCGTAGCCGAGCCGATGCGGCCCGGCCGTCTCGTCTACGTGCCGCCCTACTGGGCACACCGCAGCATCAATACCGGCGATGTGCCGCTGGTGTCCGTGTGCACGTATCCCGCGGAGGCGGGCCACAACTACGGCGACATCGAGGTACAGGGCTTTCCCAAGCGGGTGTTCCTGAAAAACGGCCGGGAGGCTATCGTGTAATGGCACGCATTCTGGTGACGCCGCGTTCGGCGACGAAATCGGGCCATCCCGCGCTGGAACCGCTGCGCGAGGCCGGGCACGAAGTGGTGTTCTGCACGCCCGGCGCGATGCCGGACGAGGACGAACTGCTGCGCCTGCTTCCGGGCTGCGAGGGCTATCTGGCGGGCGTCGAGCCCATCACGGCCCGCGTGCTCGAAGCGGCGGCCGCCCTGCGCGTCATCGCCCGCAACGGCACGGGCATCGACAACATCGACCTCGCCGCCGCCGAACGCTGCGGCATCCGGGTGTGTGCGGCGGCCGGCGCCAACGCGCGCGGCGTGGCCGAACTGACCCTCGGCTTGATGCTGTCGCTCGTCCGCGCGATCCCCTTCAGCGACGCGACCGTCAAGGCCGGCCGCTGGGATCGCCGAAAGGGCGTCGAGCTGAACGGGCGCACGCTGGGCCTCGTCGGCTGCGGCCACATTGGGCGGATGGTCGCCGAGTTGGCGCTGGCCTTCGGCATGAACGTGGCCGCCTTCGACGTCACGCCCGACCCGGCCTTTGCGCCGTCGGACCGCTTCCGCTTCGCCCCGTTGGACGAGGTCATGGCGACGGCCGACATCCTGAGCCTGCATTGCCCGCCCGCCGGGCATCCGCTCGTCGATGCGGACGCCCTGCGCACGATGAAGACCGGCGTGTACATCGTGAATACCGCCCGCGCGGACCTGATCGACGCCGCCGCGCTGCTGGCCGCGCTCGACGAGGGCAAGGTCGCCGGGGCGGGGATGGACGTGTTCGACCACGAATCCGGCGACGATACCGCCCTTCCCCGGCACGAGCGGGTCATCGCGACGCCCCACATCGGGGCCTTCACCGACGAAAGCGCCCATCGCGCCGTCGAGGCCGCCGTGCGGAATCTGCTGAAACATGTATAATCGGCTTGCCGGCCGCAGATGCAGGACGGCTCTTGGCGCGGCAGCGCAAAAAGGTCTGCTTAGCCGTCATCCCCGTTTGCGTGGGGATGACGCTTTGACGACGTCAACTGTTCACCACAGGGAGTTGGAACCATGAAGAAAGCGGACATGGACGCCCTGCGCCAGCAGGCCATCGCCTACTTTGACCGCGCCGGCATCGTGCTGACCCCGGCCGAGAAGGACGCCATCGAGGTCACCGACTATGACCTGGGGCGTTTCGAGGACATCGGACTCTTCCTGCTGACCTACTTCAACACCGGCCGTTCGAGCGCACGCGAGCTGGTGCTCCTTCCGGGCCAGGCCTGCCCCGAGCATTTTCACCCGCCGTTCACGGATGCCACCGGCGCCAATCCCGGCAAGGAAGAGACCTTCCGTTGCCGCATGGGAACAGTGTATCTTTATGTCGACGGCGAACCGACGCCGGCGCCGCACACCGAGCCCCCGGCATTCCACCGGGAGTTCTTCAACGTGCGGCACGAAATCGTGCTCAACCCCGGCGACCAGTACACCCTCAAGCCCGGCGTGAAGCACTGGTTCCGCGCGGGCAGGGACGGGGCCATCGTCTCCGAGTTCTCGACACGGATCAAGGACGAGGCGGACGTGTTTACCGACCCGGATCTGACGCGCTTCTCGACGGTCGAAGAGTAATACCCAGGAGCAGGACATGGCAACGGCACGGCGTCTGGTCATTCTCGATACAGGGTACGGCGGCTACGACGACGAGGCCGAAGCGGCCCGGCAACTCGGGGCGACACTGGAGGTCTTTCACGGCGACCGGCACGACCGGGACGGCAAGATCGCCTTCGCGAAAGACGCCGACGGCGTGTTTGTGCGCTGGACCGAGGTCGACGGCGTCTTTCTCGATGCTTTGCCGACAGTCAAGGCCGTGGTCCGCTACGGCGTCGGCTACGACAACGTCGACGTGCCCGCCGCCACGGCCCGCGGCGTGCGTGCCGCCAACGTGCCCGGCTATGCCAGCCATTCGGTGTCCGACCATGCCCTCGCGCTGCTCCTGGCCTGTCACCGCGCGCTCAAGGCAGGCGTTGCGGGACTCCGCACCCACTACAACCAGCCCCCGCGCGAAGATATCCCCGAGATCCACACGATGACCCTGGGCATCGTCGGCCTCGGCCGCATTGGCGGCACCCTGAGCTGTCGCGGCGGACGGCTGTTCCAGCGCGTGCTCGCCTGCGACCCCTACATCGCGCCTTCACGGTTCGATGAGATGGGCGCCGAGCCCTGCGACCTCGACACCCTGCTCCGCGAAAGCGACGCGATCAGCCTCCACTGCAACCTCACCCCCGAGACCACGCGCCTGATCGACGCCCGGGCCATCGCGGAAATGGGCCAGCGGCCCATCCTCGTCAACACCGCGCGCGGCCCCGTCGCCGACGAAGACGCCCTCCTCGAAGGATTGCAGCAGGGCCTGCTGCGCGCCGTCGGCCTCGATGTGTATTGCGACGAGCCGCCGCTGCCGAACCGCGACGCGCTCCTCAACCATCCGCACGTCATCGCCACCGGCCACTACGCGTGGTACAGCGACCGCGCCGCCGGCGAACTCCAGCGCCGCGCTGCCGAGACCATGGTCCTGCTCCTTACGGGCGGACACCCCGAGGGACTGCTGAATCCAGAACAGAAGGAGCGACATCATGGCGTCGTCTGACAATGTCTACTCGCGTGCCATCACGCATACCGGGCCGGCCTACCTGCCCATCTGCATTGGCGTGGACTTCAAGTGGTTCGACGAGCAGGACGAGGCGAAGTTTGACCGGATTCGGGCACTCCAGGCCAGGATTCCCGATGACCTGCTCCATGTTGCCCCCGAGTTCTCCGGCGGCACCGCCCCGGTCACGGTGGACGGTGTGACCCGGTGGACCGACCATTGGGGTACGGGCTGGATTGACGACGGCCATGGCGCACGGACCGAGAGTCACCCCCTGTTCGACGACTTGCAGCTTCTCGACCGGTATCAATTGCCGGATCCCCGGGCCGAGGGACTGTTCACACAGGCAGACGCCCGCCTGAACGAGCGCGGGGGGCGCTACGTGCTTGGCTCAGTCTGGTTCACCCTCTTCGAGCGCATGTGGATGCTCCGGGGATTCGACAACGTGATGATTGACCCCTTTATTGATCCCGGGCGATTTGAGACATTGCGCGACAGGGTGTTGGATTACGACCTGGCCCTCGTGGATCAGTGGCTGGCGCGCAAGGCAGATGGAATCTTCTTCTCGGACGACTGGGGCAGCCAGCGGGGACTGTTGATCGAACCCGACCAGTGGCGGACGCTGTACAAGCCGTCCTACAAGAAACTGTTTGACCGGGTCCACTCGGGCGGCGCCCATGTCTGGATGCACCTCTGCGGCAACATCCTTCCGATACTTCCCGACCTCATCGAAGTCGGACTGGACGTGCTCAACCCCATCCAGCCGCAGGCGATGGACATCGATCTGCTGGCGCGCGATTTCGGCGGACGAGTCTGCTTCTTCGGCGGCGCCGACGTGCAGGGCGCACTGGTGTCCGGAACCCCCGACGACGTGCGGCGCCACGCCCGCCACCTGATAGACGCCTTTCACGGACCCCAAGGGGGCTTTATCGCCAGCACCAGCCACACGTTCATGCCCGAGACACCGCTCGACAACATCATCGCGCTGTACGAGACGTGGACAGGGTATCTGCCGGGCTGAAGGTTCCCCGGTGACCACCGTCCCTTGCCGGTTGAAACCGGTCGCAGGTACACCGGGCTGCCTGCCATCGGGGGCAAGAAGCACGAAGCTCCAAGGCCCAAAGGGGCTTCCTTGACTCCCTGGCATGCCTGGCTGTTGCGCAGTCTCGCCGCGCGCCCTATACTCCGGGCATGGATACGGCCCGGTATGGACGGTTACGCGATATGGCCGGCGCGGTGCTGGTGTGGGAGGCCGTGGGCGTGAGCCTCGGCTGGTACTACACCCTGACCTATTTCGGGGGACAGGGATGGCCGCTTCCGACGCCCGAGGACTTGGGCGCGTGCCTGATGTATTACTTCTCGGTGCTCAACGTGCGCACGGAGATCCAGGCGATTCATTGGATCGTGGTGTTTCCCGTGGCGGGGCTGCTGTGGAGCGGCGTGTTGACTTGGACCGCGCCGTTTGCCGGGGGACGCCGGGGCGACGCACCCCGCGTGTGTCTGGGGATTGCGCTGGCGGCCCTTCCGCTGGCGGCGCCGCTTCCCTTTCTGACGTGGTTCGCGGGCCAGGTCGATGGCCGTTTCGAGTTCGCGCGCATGATGGCGGTGGCCCTGCGGCGCGGGTGGCGCATGCCGCCGGATTGGCTGTCACCGGTGGTGCTGATGCTGGCTCTGGTGGGGCTCGGCGTCCAGTGGTGGGTCTATAGAAGGATGCTTGCCGTGCCGCCGCGCCGTGCACTGGCGCACTACGCGGGCGCCGCCGCCGTCTATTTCGTGGCCGTCACGGCCTCAGCCGTCCTTGTCGCGGTGCCCCTGCGTGCCTGCTTCGAATAGCACGCCCGCCGCCGCCTTTGGGCGACGGTTCTCATTTCACGTCGGCGCTCAGCTTCCGGAAAAAGGCATTCAGACCACTGAGCCGTTTGACATGAATCTTGTCGAAATCCAGCCGGTGCAGTTTGTCCCGCGCTTCCTCCTCGTCCCGTGCGACCACCGTCCCCCACTCGGTAAAGTCTTCGCGATTCCGGTCAACCGCCTTGTATTCGAATACTGCCACTGTTCGGCCTCCTGCGTTTGCCGCTGAATCCACCCGGTCATGCCGTATCGGCGAATGATTGAACAAGTCCAGAAAACGAGCGGGTGTCCAGAGGTGCCTCAACCAGTGGTTTTGTGAGCGAATCTTAGCATACTGTCAATTTCACTTCAAGCCCGACTAACGCCTTGGGGATGCGGTAGTTCCGCCGAATGGAACGATCTCGGGACGCGGCGCCAAGCCTGTCAAGCCATTTGTGGATCTTACCCGAGGGGCTTTCGTCGCGCCATTTGCGATCTTACCCGAGGGATGTTTTGACCTTTTCATGAGGGCTCT
>JBPOJD010000007.1:0-68765 GCA_052033955.1 Candidatus Hydrogenedentota bacterium | reverse complement strand
CCCCCCCTTTTTCCCATCATCCTTGCGCCGCCCAGCTGCCGGGATACCTCCGGGCGTGCTATAGTCGGATCCCTATGACACCCTTCGATTCCGATCTCGTGACCGGGTCCGTCCCGCGCTCCGTCTGGAAGCTGGCGTGGCCCGCGATCGGCCTGAACCTCATCAACGGGACCCACGGCTTCGTAGACCACCTCCTCGTCGGCAACATCCTCGGGTACGAGGCGAACGCCGCGATTGGGGCCTCCTGGCTGCTGTTCCTCGTCGTGGTGGTGTTCATTGCATCGCTGTTTCACGGGGCGAGCGTGCTCGTGGCGCGCTATGCGGGCCGCCAGGATCGCGAAATGCTCAGCCGGGTGGTTTACGAGACCCTGCTGGTGTCGGTCTTCGTGCTGTTTGCCGTCGTCGCGCCCGCGGGCTACTTCGCAGCGCCTTACATGCTCCGGCTGGTCAACGCAGAACCCGCCGTGCTGGCGCACGCCCTGCCCTATCTGCGGATCATGTTCACCTTGGGCGCCCCGCTCTTCCTCCAGTTCCTGCTCAACTACACGATGCAGGCTTCGGGCGACGCCCGTACCCCTCTTCTGCTCGGCGTCATCAATACCGCGTTGAACATCGTGCTCAGCTACGTCCTGATAACCGGACTCGGCCCTGCCCCGGCGCTGGGCGCGGCGGGTGCCGCCATCGCGACCTGTATGGCGCCCCTGGCGGGCATCAGCATTGCCGTATGGCTCATCGTCCGCCGCCGCACCATCATCCAGATCCCCGCAGTACGTCCCCGCATACCTTCGTGGGAAGTCCTGCGGGTCGTCCTGCGCATCGGTCTGCCAACCGGACTCCAGGCCGTGCTGCTGAACATCGGCGGGGTACTCCTGCTGCGCAAGATCGGCGGCCTGCCCGCCAGCGCCGAGGCGCAAGCCGTCTACACCATCGGGTACGCCCAGCTCTTCGCGCTCGTGACGTGGGCCGCCTTTGGTCTGCGCACCGCCGCCGCGACCATCATGGGCCAGAATATCGGCGCGGGCCAGCCTCGCCGGGGCCGGCGCGGCGTCTGCCTGGCCGTCGCGCTTGGCGTGGTGTGGGCCGTGCTGCTCGGGAGCGTCTACTGGTTCTTCCCCGTGCAGCTCCTGGCGCTGTTTGATGCCCGCGATCCCGCCCTCGTGGCCTTGGGCACCCATCTGTTGCGGGTACTGGCCTGGACCGGCATGTTTCTGGCCGCAACCCTCGCCCTCACCGGCGGCTTGCAGGGCGCGGGCGAGACCCGCAAACCCATGGTGATCGCCTTCATCAGCCAGATTCTGGTCCTGCTCGGGCTCGTCTACGGCATGGACTGGATCGGCCTGCTCACGCCTCAGCGCGTCTGGCTCAGCATCCTCGCCGCCCAGGCCAGTCGCTTCGCCATGACTGCGTGGATCTTCTGGCGCGGCGATTACATCCAGGACGTCGCTATACGCGAGTAAGGCCCGTCTCGCCTGGCACCTAAATACGCCGCTCGTTCCTGTTTTCCGCAGTCCAAAAAAGAGGCGCGCTACGACAGCGCGCCTCGTGTATGTATCGGTCTGCGGGACTACTCCTCGTCGTCCTCGTCGTCGTCTTCGTCCTCGTCCACGACCTCGTCGTCGTCCTCCGCGATCAGATCTTCGTCGTCCTCGTCGAGGTCTTCCTCGTCGTGGCCGTTGAGCGAGGCTTCATGGGCCTCGGTCTGCGCGATGACCGCCTTCGTGGCCGCATCCTCGCCGATGGCCTTGTCCTCCTTCTCCTCGGCGATGGCCCGCGCGACGGCGCTGATGCACGCGCCTTCGCTGGGCGACATGACCTTGACACCCTGCGTGTTGCGGCCGATGACGCGGAGATCCTTGACCGACGTGCGAATGACGATCCCGTCGGTGCTGACAACGACGATCTCGTCGTCATCGTCCACGGTCAACATGCCAACCACGTTGCCGTTGCGCTCGCTGGTCTTGATGTTGATGATGCCGCTGCCGCCGCGGTGCTGAAGACGGTATTCGCCGACCTGCGTGCGCTTGCCGAAGCCGTTCTCCGTGACACTGAGCACGGTCATGTCTTCACCGGCCAGCGACATGCCGACGACACGGTCACCCTCGTTGAGCCGGATGCCGATGACGCCCCGCGCATTGCGGCCCATCGGGCGCACGTCTTTTTCCGGGAACCGGATAGCCATGCCCTGGTACGTGGCGATCAGGATGTTGTCCTCGCCTGACGTGAGCTGCACGTCAATCAACTGATCGCCCTCGTTCAGGTCGATGGCGATGATGCCCGTCGAGCGTGGATTGCTGAAGGCCTTGAGTTCGGTCTTCTTCACGACGCCCTGCGACGTCACCATGAACACCATCTTCTCTTCTTCGTCGAGGTTGCGCACGGAAAGATAGGCCGTCACCTTCTCCTCGCCGCCCAGGTCGAGCACGTTGACAATCGCCCGTCCGCGCGCGGTCCGGCTGGCCTTCGGCAGCTCATGGACCTTGCGCCAGTAGACGCGGCCCATGTTCGTAAAGAACAGGATGTAGTCGTGCGTCGAAGCGATGAACAGATCGTTGACGAAATCCTCGTCCTTCGTCTCCATCCCGGTGACGCCCCGGCCGCCGCGCCGTTGCTTTCTGTAGGTCGTGACGGGCAGCCGCTTGATGTATCCCTGGTTCGAGATCGTCACCACCATGTCTTCCTCGGTGATGAGGTCCTCGACCGAAAACTCGGCGGTCTCGCTGAGGATGGTGGTGCGGCGGGCATCGCCATATTTGTCTCGCACCGCCGTGATTTCGCTGCTTACCACGGCGAGGATGTTCTTGCGGCTCGACAGGATCGTGCGGAAGAACTCGATCTGCTTGAGGAGTTCGCGGTACTCCTCCTCGAGTTCGTGGCGCTCAAGCCCCGTCAGACGGCGCAGGCGCATCGCGAGAATCGCGTTGGCCTGCACCTCGCTGAAATCGAAGCGCTTCATCAGATGCGCCCGCGCGTCGTCCACATTCTCCGACTCACGGATAATCCGGATGACCTCGTCGATGTGGTCGATTGCCTTCAGCAGACCCTCGACGACGTGCGCCCGCGCCTCGGCCTGATCCAGGTCGAAGCGGGTGCGCCGCTCGATGATCTCGGCGCGGTGCTCGATGTAATAATGGACCATCTCGCGCAGCGACAGCACCCGCGGCTGGTTGTTCACCAGTGCCAGCATGATGATGCTGGCCGTGTCCTGAAGCTGGGTGTGCTTGTAGAGCTGGTTGAGAATGACCTGCGGCTCGTCGCCCTTGCGCACCTCGATGACGATGCGCATCCCATCCTTGTCGGATTCGTCGCGCAGGTCCGTGATGCCCTCGACGGCCTTGCTGCGGACGAGATCGGCGATATTCTCGATCAACCGCGACTTGTTGACCTGGTAGGGAATCTCCGTCACCACGATCCGCTCGCGGCCCGTGCTCTTGTCCTGCTCGATATGGGCCTTGGCGCGTACGGTCAGGCGGCCGCGGCCCGTGCGGTACGCGCGGGCGAGGTCCTGCGTGCCGTAGATGATGCCGCCCGAGGGGAAGTCAGGCGCCTTGACGAATTTCATCAGGTCCCGGCTGCGGGCCTCGGGGTGCTCGATCAGATGCAGGACAGCGTTGCACACTTCCGTGAGGTTGTGCGGGGGGCAACTCGTGGCCATGCCGACCGCAATGCCGTAGGAACCGTTGACAAGCAGGTTCGGGATCGCCGACGGCAACACCTCGGGTTCCTGGAGCCGGCCGTCGTAGTTTTCCCGGGTGTCAATCGTGTTCTTGTCGATGTCCGCCATCATCTCGGCGGTGATCGCCGCCATGCGCGCTTCGGTATACCGCATGGCCGCCGGGCTGTCGCCGTCCACCGAACCGAAGTTCCCCTGGCCATGGACAAGCGGATACCGCATGTTCCACGGCTGCGCCATGCGCACCAGGGTGTCGTAGATCGCGCTGTCGCCGTGCGGATGGTATTTACCCATCGTGTCACCGACGATAGCCGCGGACTTGCGGAAGGGACGGTTATAGGTCAGCCCGAGTTCCTGCATGGCGTACAGTATGCGCCGGTGCACGGGTTTGAGCCCGTCACGGACGTCGGGAAGCGCACGGCTCACGATCACGCTCATGGAATAGTCCATGAACGAGGTGCGCAGCTCCTGTTCGATCGGCACCGGTTGGATGCGTGGATTGTCGGTTGACATGTCTCTCCTCTAGCTCGTCGTTCCGGTCATCATCGCCAACGCGGCGCCTCAGATATCCAGATTACGCACATCGAGCGCGTGACGTTCGATGAAATCCTTGCGCGGCCCCACCAGATCCCCCATCAGGGTCACGAACATGTCGTCGGCGGCCGTTTCGTCTTCGGCGTTCACCTGCAACAGCGTGCGCTTCTGCGGATCCATCGTGGTCTCGAGCAACTGATCGGGGTTCATTTCACCCAGACCCTTGTAGCGCTGCACCTGAAGGCCCTTGCTCCCCATCTCGAGCAGATAGTCGCGCAGCGCCATCAGATCGTCCGTGCGCAACATCTCGACGCCACTTCCGTCCAGCACGATATAGGGCGGCCTGCCGACGGCCTCGAGCGGATCGGCGTGGTCCTGCAGCACGGTGAACTCATGGCTTTCCAGGAACGCCACATCAACCTGCCCCTCCTGACGCACGACGTGCGGCTGCTGGGCCGATTCATCCACTTCTGCATCGTCCATCAGCGTCATCTGCTTCTGCTTGGTCTGAATGACGTTGCCCGCGTTCTCGCCGAACAGGAATACCTTGTCCTCGAGTGTCAGCTTGCCCGGATCCAGGCTCTTCTCTTTCGGCAGGCTCAGCGCCCGCATCACCGCGTCGCGCGGCACGCCATAGACCCGCTCGAGCCGGTGCAGTATCCGCTCACGCTCCTGCACGGCCGTCATCGCCCGCATCAACGCACGCAGCGGAACATCCTCGCTCGCGGTCTTGCCGTTGGACGAGGTCACGCGGCAGGTCTCGAGCACCGTCTCGTAGAAGAAGCGCTCGCGCTCCTCTTCGGTGTTGACGTAGCGCGATTTCTTGCCCTTCCGGATCTGGTACAGTGGCGGCTGCGCGATGAAGAGATGGCCGCGCCGGATGAGGTCGGGCATCTGGCGGAAAAAGAACGTCAGCAGCAGGGTGCGAATGTGCGCGCCGTCCACGTCGGCATCGGTCATGATGATGATCTTGTGGTAACGCAGGTTCTCAAGGTTGAAGTCATCCTTGCCAAACCCCACGCCGAGCGCGGTGATAATCGTCCGGATTTCGTTGTTCTTGAGCATCTTGTCGATGCGCGCCTTCTCGACGTTCAGGATCTTGCCGCGCAACGGCAGGATGGCCTGATAGCGCCGGTCCCGGCCCTGTTTGGCCGAACCGCCCGCACTGTCGCCCTCGACGATGAACAGTTCGCAGCGCGCCGGGTCCTTCTCCGAGCAGTCCGCCAGCTTGCCCGGTAGCGAGGCGCCGTCCAGGGCGCTCTTGCGGCGCGTCAGATCCCGGGCACGGCGGGCCGCATCCCGCGCGCGGGCTGCCTCGGCGGCCTTGTTGATGACCCGGTTGGCCATCGAGGGGTTCTCTTCGAAATAATTGCAGAGCCCCTCATACACCAGCGAGTTCACGATACCGTGCACGTCGCTGTTGCCCAGCTTCATCTTGGTCTGGCCTTCGAACTGGGGATTGGGCACGCGCACCGACACGATACTCGTCAGCCCTTCACGGCAGTCGTCTCCGGACAACTGGCCGCCGAGTTTCTTGAGCATGTTGTTGCGCCGGGCGTACTCGTTCAGCGCCTTGGTCAGCGCCGCCTTGAAACCGCTCAGGTGCGTGCCGCCCTCATGAGTATTGATATTGTTCGCAAAGCTCAAGGTGCTTTCGGTGTACGACGTGGTGTACTGCATGGCCACTTCGCATTGCACACCATCACGCTCGGCCTCAAACGAAATGGGCTTGCGGTGCAACGGCTCCTTGTTGCGATTCAGATACGCCACGAACTCGCTGATGCCGCCCTTGTACTGCATCGTGATGGGTTCGTCATCGGAGCGCTCGTCCTCGAAGGTGATCTTGACTTCCTTGTTGAGGAAGGCCAGCTCGCGCAGGCGACCGAGCAGGGTCTCGCCGATGAAGGTCGTCTCTTCAAAAATCTCCGGGTCCGGGCGGAAGGTCACCCGTGTTCCGGTGTTCCGGGTACGGCCGCGCTCCTCGATCTGAACGTCCACCACGCCCCGCTTGAACGACATGAAGTGCACTTTGCCGTCGACCTTGACCTCGACTTCGCAGTACTCGGAAAGCGCGTTGACGCACGAAATGCCCACGCCGTGAAGACCGCCGGAAACCTTGTAGGAGGAATTGTCGAATTTGCCGCCGGCGTGCAGCGTGGTCATCACGACCTCAAGGGCGCTCTTGTTCTTGAACTTGGGGTGACGCCCCACGGGGATGCCGCGCCCGTCGTCGATCACGGACACGCTGTTGTCGACATGCACGACCACGGCTATCTTGGTGCAGTGGCCGGCCAGGGCCTCGTCGATGCTGTTGTCAACCGCCTCGTAGACCAGATGATGAAGGCCCCGCGTGCCGGTGTCGCCGATGTACATGGCGGGCCGCTTGCGAACGGCCGCAAGCCCCTCCAGCACCTGAATGGAACCGGCATCATAAGCCTTTTCAGCCATTACACTTACCTCGTCTCGTGGTGTGCCTGTAAACGGACGTTCTGGGAGTGCGTGCATTATAACAGAAGGGAGAGCCGAAAACAACGGAAAAACCCAATATTTAGAAGTTCCGCAGCCGCCGCAACACGCTATCTTGTGGCATCGGGCTCGTCGTCGTCGCGCAGCACGAGGAACAGGTCCGTCACCAGGTCCCGCCCGGCAATCGCCTCGATCTGCCCCAGGATCTTCTGCTTGTGCAGCCCGTAGCGGTGCATCCAGACCGCGCTCGCCACCTCGACGTACAGCGTGGCGTCCCGCACGCCGCGTGGCGCCCCGTAGGGCGCCAGACGCTTGCCCGCGATCTCCTCCCAGCGCTCCCAGATGACCGCCAGGCCGAACTGCCGGCCCAACTGGACGTCCTGCTTGAGCGACGCGAGGATGTCGCCTATGGAACGGGTTTCATTGCGCCTCAAGCTGGCCTCGCCTCATCTCGAACCGGGCGCCGTCCGCGCCGAAAAGCGCGTGGCGGTACTCGGGTTCGGTCGTGGTCAGGATGCACTGCACCTCCGGACCGATCGCCTCGAAGAGGCGGTTCGCGCGGGCCGCATCCAGCTCGGCCAGCACTTCATCGAGCATCAGCACCGGGTCATCGCCGGTGCGTTGCCGGATGAGGCCCATCTCGGCCAGCTTCAGCGCCAGCGCGGCCGATTTCTGCTGCCCCTGCGAACCAAACTGGCGCGCGGGCTTGCCGTCTATCAACACCTCGAAGTCGTCGCGGTGGGGACCGTGCCCGGTGATGCCCCGGCGCACGTCGCTCTTGCGGCTCCGCGCGAGGGTGGACGCGAGGGCCTCGGCGGCGGTCACGTCGGGCGCATACCGCACGGACAGCCGCTCGCCTGAGGCAATCTGACCGTAGGCCTGCCCGGTGAACACGTCCAGTTCCGTGAGAAACGCCTCACGCTCCACCATCAACCGGGCGCCGAACTCCACCAGTTGGACGTCCCAGACGTCAAGCAGGGCCTCATCGGGCGGCCCGGCACGCAGCAGCTCGTTGCGCTGGCGCAGCGCCTGCCGGTACCGCTGCAGCGCGTGCAGGTAGGGCTGCTGGAGCTGGGACAGCTCCATGTCCAGAAACCGGCGGCGGTGCGTGGCGCTGCCCTTGATGAGCGTGAGGTCCTCGGGCGAAAACAGGACGATACTCACCTTGCCCAGGATGTCGCTGATGCGCGTCTGGGTGACCCCGTTGATTTTGAAACGCTTGGCGCCCTGCCAGTGAACAGCCTCGACCTCCACTGCGCGGCCGTGCCGGACGGCTTCCACGCGGATCCGGAACCCCTGGGCGTCGTGGCCGACGAGTTCGGCCTCGTTGGCGGTCCGGTGGCTCTTCGAGGTGGCGGCAAAGAGGATCGCCTCGAGCAGCGAGGTCTTGCCTTGGGCGTTGTCGCCGCGGATGACGTTGATCCGCGGGGACGGCGCGAACTGCACCTCATTCAGGCACCGGAAAGTGTGGCAGTAAACATGTGTCAGTTTCATCGGGGAATGCGCCGCCGGGTTCGGTCATTGCGGGTTGTTCCGTGCGCGGGCATTCTAGCACGACAGAACGCGCGCCCGAAACGCTAGGAGACCGCGGCGATGGCCACCAGTTCGCCCACGTGGGGAATGGTCTCGAAATAGCGCTCCATGAGCTGCGGAACCATCTGGGCCGTAATGCCCGATGCCGCCCAGTGGGCTTCGCTCACGGTAACGTTCTGCTTCGGCAAGTGCGCGCCCAGCCCGCAACGGCAAGCCAGAAAATCTGCTGCCGACAGCAGCGCAGCGACCTGGTGATACCGCGCGTCCGTACCCGCGAGGTCGTGGTGACCGCCGATCGCGTGCACAAGGTCATCGGGGAGTTTCCAGTTCTGCGCCAGGCGCGCCCCCATCTGGGCGTGGTCGACGCCAAGCACCGCGCGCTCCGCCTCGTACCACTGCGCGCCGTCCTCCTGAACGGCTTTCGCCACCAGCTTGAACTCTTTGGGAAAGAACTGCTCGAAAACAATCTTGCCCACGTCGTGAAGCAACCCATACACAAAGGCCTCATCCGGAGACGAGAGCGTGGCGGCGCGGCTGGACTCGGCAAGCACCCGCATGGCCATGCCGGTGGCGACGCTATGCTGGAGGAAGGCGCCCATCTCGGTGCGCAGGGTCTCGAACACGGTCGCGGTGAACACCATGTTCTTGATGACTTTCAGCCCCAGCAGCACCACCGCCTGCTCAACCGACGTCACCTTCTGGCGCAGCCCATAGTACGCCGAATTGGCCAGCCGAAGGGTCTTGAGCGCGATCGCGGGATCGGTCGCCACCACTTTGCCCACGTCGAGCAGCGAACACTGGGGGTCATTCACCAGCTCTACAATCCGGGCGACCGTGGTAGGCAGACTCGGCAGCGTCACCACGTCGTCCAGGATGCTGTCGATGTCGCGGGGGGGCGTGGTCATGCGCCAAGTTCCGGCGCGGCGGGTCTGGGCAGTCCGGCATCGCCGTGGAGCCGTTCCTGCATGGCGTAGATGTCAATGGCGTGAGCGGGATGCAGCAGGACGACCGCCTCGGCAAGCGGAACGGTCTTCACTTCACCCTTGGCGCTGCCGGGAAACACAATGGCGGCGCCCTTCGGGTGGCTGCGGGGACCAACAATGACGGCGGTCGCGCGCATGCCGGTCGTCAAGATGACTGGACTCACCACGGCCGCGCCGCGCTGCTGCCAGTCCGCCACTTAGAATATGTACTCCGGCTCCAGCACCGCGTCGTAGTTGACGTCGCGGTCGGAGAAAGGAAAGGTGACCACTTCGAAGACACCCGTCCCCGTGCGCATCAGCGCGCGCGCCGTGCCCAGGACCGGCGCCACACCGACCAGATAGCCCAAGGGTTTGCCGTCTTTGAGCTTGCGGTCGAAGGTCACGGGGATCTCCGCCCATCCGAGCAGGACATTCGAGAAACCGCGGCCCAGCTTGGTCAGGGCCTTCTCCATGCCCGTCGGATGCGGCAGATCCTCGCGCGGGTCGTACACCTGCGCGGCCACAGGCAGGGCCTGCAGGGCCACGAACACCAGAATCATCACCACCGCGAGCGGCTTCGTCACATGGGTATGCACTGCAACCCCTCCTCCGGAATAGTCGCCAATCCCCGGCGCCAGTGTGTCAAGGCTGAGTCTACCACAGGCCCTGTGGGCAGTCAATTGTCAACCGGCCCGAATGCTGTGCGGAAGTGCCCGCCGCCACAGCCCTTGGCATGGCCGCGCCACCCGCAGAACGCAACGCCTCCCGGCCACGCCTGCCCGCGTGTTCAAATTCGAAACAGACCAGATGCAAAACGCAGCGCGAACGGGCCGTCGCCCGGCGCCCCGGGCACGGCACTGGTCGCACGACGCGTTGAAAAAACACGGGTTACGACGCAGCCGGCCACTGGCATGGACGTTGCGATTGTCTTGGCGAACACCTGAGAACAGCAACCTGTGCGGGATGGCGGACATACCGCCCAAGAAAGCAGCGAAGAAAGGAGAGACGGTCATGGCTCTGGTACGTTTCAGGAATCACGGCGACCTGGCCCCATGGAGCGCCCTGCGCGAGATGGAACGCGAACTCAGCCGGGTCTTCACCGACTACTATGGCGAGAATGCCGACCTGTTCAACAGCGCGTGGGTGCCGCAGGTGGATCTGTCCGAGACCGAAAACGAGTACGTGCTCCAGGCCGACCTCCCCGGACTCCGGCGTGAGGATGTGGAACTGGTCTGCGTGGACAACACCGTCAACCTCAAGGGCGAACGTCGGCACGAGACGAAGGAGGAGACGAGCGGCTACCACCGCACGGAACGGCGCTACGGGGCCTTCCAGCGCTCCTTCGAGATCCCCGGCGGGTTCGAACCGGACAAGGTGACGGCCTCCTTCGAGGATGGCGTGCTCACGGTCCACCTTCCGAAGAAGGAAGAGAGCAAGCCGAAGCAGATCAAAGTGGATGTGAAATAACCAGACAACAAATCCGGGTAAACCTGCAATGGCGAGGATGCGGACATGACAACCGAGACCAAACAGTACGTGTGCCCACGGGTCAACATCATCGACCGTCCTGAAGACGTGGTGCTCGAGGCGGAGCTGCCGGGCGTGCCGAAAAATGGCGTGGACATTGAAGTGAAAGACGGCGAACTGACGATCATCGGTCATCGCACGAACGGCCACCAGGGCCGCTACTGCATCGCCGAACGTCCCCGTGCGGATTACCGCCGCGTGTTCGCCCTCAGCGACGCGATCGACACGCAGCGCATCGACGCCACGATGGAGGCCGGCGTGCTGACCCTGACGCTCCACAAGGCCGAAGAACGCAAGCCCAAGCGGATCGAAATCAAGTAGCTGCCCGCACCAAGGGCCGCCGCCCCCGCACCCTCCCGCGGGGGCTTCTTCTTTTTACAGGGCCACCTGCCGCCGGACGATTGCGTTGCGCTCGCGGGTCAGGATGGTCACGTGCGCGACGCCGTTTGACAGCAGGTACTCGCGTGCCGGTTCGACATCGCGCCCGACATCACCCGGGCCGTGGCTGTCGTCGCCGAAACAGAACGGGACGCCGTGCCGCCGCGCAAGGTCGATGACCCACGGCGCCGGGTACGGCCGCCGCAGCCCCTTGCGATAGCCCGCCGTGTTCAGATCGAGGATGGCCCCGGCCGCGCTCACCGCCGCCATGGCCGCGTCCGCCGCCTCGCGGATAGCGGGGGTCGCCACCGACTCCTCCGAGGGCGCGTTCTTGCGAATCAGGTCAAAATGCCCAACCACTTCCGGCCGCAGCCGCTCCACCATCTGCGCCAGCAGGCCGTAGTAGGCCACGGCAAGCCCTTCCAGCCCGCCACGGCGCCGGATCGCCTCCTCGAAGAGGTCCTGCGGGCCGTCAATGAGGATCTCGTCCACGAAATGGACCGAGCCGACCATGAAATCAAAACCAAAACGCTCGCGGTAGCCCAGCATGACGTCCACATAGCGGTCCGGCGGTACCACCTCGGCCTCGAACCCCTTGAGCACGCACAACCGCCCGGCAAATTCCGGAACCAACCGGTCCATCTCGGCGGCATACTGCTCGAACATGTGCTCCAGGCGCGGCACATCCCATCGCAAGGCCACTTCTTCGCGATACAGGTACCCCGCCCCCAGACGAGGAGCGTGCTCGGTCACGGCGAACGTGTGAAATCTGCTGGCGGCTGCCGCCTCGAGTACATCGCGCAGCGTGCCAAAGGCGTGATCGCAATAGGCCTGACTGTGCCCGCCATGCAGCGACACTTTCCACGGAATGCGTTCGTCCTGTGACACCAAGTTCCTCCCTCCCATGCGGTCAGCGGTCCTCATGACGGGTGACGCTACCAGACAGAACCGCCGGGACGCAACGGAAATTGCTTCGGCAGGCGCCGGGGCATACAATGCAGCCTCGCCGCAGGGTGTGATTACAACGCCGATCGCGGTATACTAGGGGTACCTTAACTCAGGAGACCAGGGCGTCAACGTATGGCAACCCTTCCCTTTACGGTTCGCGGACCCGAGGCGGGCGGCAATTTCGAGTATCAGTGGTCCGGACCGTTCCTCCAGGTTCATTTCCTGTCCGACGTGGGCAAGAAACGCGGACACAACGAGGATTCGTGCCTGCTGTGTGCCCCCGAGTCCAGCGTCGACGCCGGGGAGCAGGGCTATCTGTTTTCCATAGCCGACGGCATGGGCGGCGCGAGTGCCGGGGAGTTTGCCAGCCGGTTGGCGCTCAAGACGCTGTGTGACGAGTACTACCAGTCGGCGACGGGGCAGACCCCGGAGCGCCTTCAACGCGCCCTCGAATCGGCCAACCAGAGTATTTTCGAGGCGGCAGAACACTCGCCCGAATATTATGGCATGGGCACCACCGTTTCGGCCGTGGTGATAAAGGGCAGTTGCGCCTACATCGCCCAGGTGGGCGACAGCCGGGTCTACGTGTCGCGCGAGAACCATCGCGTGCAGCAACTGACCGACGACCACTCGCTGGTCGCGGAGCAGGTGCGCGGCGGCTACCTCACACAGGAGGAGGCCAACAATCACGCGCTGCGCCACCTCATCACCCGCGCCGTCGGCATCCGCGAACAGTTGAGTACCGACCTGTTCGCCTTCCGGCTCAAGGAAGGCGACACGCTGCTCATCTGCTCGGACGGACTTACCAACGTGGTCAGCGATGACGATGTGGAAGATGCGATGCGGCTGTCGAACCTTCAGGGGGCCGCGCGCGTGCTCGTCGGACGGGCGCTTGAGGGCGGCGGCCCGGACAACATCTCGGTGGCGCTCATCCGCGTCACGGCGCCGCCGCCGAAAATGCATCTCGAGTCGGGCGCCGCTGAGGTCACCCTCGCCCGGACCGGATTGCTGGGTCGGCTCCGCAAACTCATCCTGTAGCCCGCGCTGAATAACCCGCGCGCCGTCTGCGTCTACCTCTGTGTGAAAAGAGGGAGACCGACGATGACCCGCCACCAGCTGACAGCCCTGCTCGCACTCGCACTCGTGTCCGGCGCCGCCGCGGCCGGCAGCCCCCCGGAGCACAGCAATCCGAGCCCGTCGGCCATTCTTCGGCCGTGGGGCATGAGCGCGCTTCCCATGGACCTGCCCCGGGAATCCAAGTCCGGCAATGTCGTGACCATCGAGCGCCGCCCGCGCACACCGGGCCCCACGCCTCCGCCGTGCCCGGCGCCGCCGTCGGTCTGTTACTACGTGAACGGCGGCTACCAGTGGACAACCCAGCGCGTGTGGGTACCCGACCAGTGGCAGCAGCGTTATGTGCCGCCGGTCTACGAGCCGAGCTGGGTGTACGGACAGCAGGTGTGGGTCATGGTGCAGCCCGAACGCTACGAGAACGTGCTGGTTCGGGGCCATTACGACAACCGGCGGGTCCAGGTATGGGTGCCGGGCCGCTGGGTCTGCCCGGGCGGTCACCCCCATCACCGCCACTGACCCCTGCCTCAGAACCGCAGGCTGCTCAGGCGTTCCAGGTAGTACTTGTAGTTGTCGAGCGGGGTGTCGGGCGTGATCAGATGGTCCGGCATGGCGATAAAGCCTCCGTCCGCCATCAACGGGCGGCGCCGTTCAAGCTCCGCGTCGATCTCGTCGCGCCCGCGCTCCAGAACCAGCTTGTCGAAGCCGCCGATGATGCGCAGGTCCTTGCCGTATTTCTTCCGGTAGGCCATGGGGTCCGCCTTCCACGCGCCGATCTCCAGCGGAAACATCACATTCACACCGCTGTCGAGCCAGGCCGGAACAAGGTCGTCGATATAGCCGTCGCAGTCGACGACGCACAGGTCGCAGCCATAGGACCGCAGCTTCTCGGTGATCTGGACATAGCCCGGGGCCATGATCTCGCGGAACAGGTCCGGGTTCACCAGCGGCCCGGTGCGGAAGCAGATGTCCTCCCATCCCCAGCCCATATCCACCTTCACGTGCGGCAGTACTTGGTCCAGGCACCAGCACGTCAGGTTGGCCATGGTCCGCACGATGTCGGCGATCAGATCCGGATCCACACAGCACGTCATGCAGAAGTTCTCGACGCCCATCCAGTCGCGGATCCAGCCGGCGAGGCTCCCGATGAATACCGACACGGGCGCGCCCGACTCGGCCAAGGGCGCGACGGCGCCCGCGATGTCGGCGGGGATGCGGGCGGGGTCCGGTTGCAGGCGCTTCTCGTACTCGAGCCAGCCCTGCCGGTCCTTGAGGGTGAAGTCCACGTAGTGCGGCAAGGCCGACCGGTTCTTGAAGTGCTGCGCGACCACACCGTCCGCCTGACGGAAAATGCGGTACTCATCCGTTTCCTCGATCGTCTGTTCCTCGAACAACGGAAAGAGGTGGCAATTCATGGGAACGCCCGGCGGCAGCGGACTCACCTTGAAGTAGGCGCTCTGGTCCACGTCCCGCGGCATCCCCTCGCCCACCCAGCGCTCGATGGTCTCGGGCCACCCCGTCCAGTGCCACACAAGCATCCGGTCGAACGCGCCATAGTGCATGATGTTCTGGAACAGATCGCGATCCTGCATGGTGTACCACCTTGGGCGCAAGCGCCCGCTCAATCCCGTTATTCCGGCGGCTGGAGGAAGGAACAGTACATCAGTGCGTGGCGATTTTCCACATGAAATATGCCTCGGCTCAATGGCGGCGGCGCGGCCCCCGGCGGCGTTGATGCGGACGTTTGCGGCGCGAGGGATTGTGGGCGGGTTTCTCGCCGTGGTCCGCCTCCGCAGCCTTCTTGCGGCTCCGGATCTCGCGGGCGTGACGGTCCGATGCCGCGACGAAGCTGTCGCAACGCGGACAGCGGCTGACCTCCTCCGCGTCTTCATCGAGATAGCTGTAGCCACAGAACACACAGCGCCAGTAGAACTGGGTGGCCAGCCGCCGGTGCGTCGTGCGGGTGACGACCTCGGTATAGAGCCAGATGGCGACGATAATGGCGCCGAGGGCAATCGAGTAGACGGCCAAGGCCATCGTGAGCGAAATCTGTATCATTCCGGCGTCCCCCTCGTGAGGACGAACGATCCGCGCTGGTCACGCGTTTCGGTGCCGCCCAAGGGCGCAAAACGGTACTGCAGCAGGGACGCCGCCATGCCTTCGACGATGCCGGCCTCGTCTTCGGCCGGTGTGAGCACCTCGACGATGCGCCCCTCGGCGCTCACACGAAACACCAAGGTAAGGGGATCAAGGGAGCCGAGAGACTCGACCCCCCGCAAAACCGCCGCTTGGGGCGCATAGAGCAATTCGCGGTCGTAGGGAGGCTCCATCCATTCCACGTAGGCGGCGAAACCCGGCGACGGATCCCGCAGTCGCACCGGACCGGGCGTCTCCTCGCCGTCCTGCCCAAGGATCCGGCGGGACAACGCATCGGTCAAGGCCGTGATGCCTCGTCCAAACCGGGCCCACGAATCCGCGGGCCCTTCCTGGAAGCGGTCGCTGAACTGTTGCCCCGTATCGAAACCGCGCTGACGAAGACGCAGCCGTTCCAGCCCGGCAAAGGCCACCGTGGGCAGCTCGATAGACGGCGTGGCGCTGCCCCACACGCCGTCGTCCTGGGCGTTGAAGACGTCCAGGGCGCCCTCGGCCGTCGGTATGCGGAGCTGGTCCGGGGAAAAGCCGTAGACGGACGCCGGGCGGGGCTGTTCGACGATCTCGAAGGTGTAGAACTCGATGTCTTCGCGCGGGAAATAGATGACGATGCGGAACAAGGTAACCATCGAGAGGTGAAAGAGCAGGGAGACCGCGAGCGCGATCTTGAATGCGCGGTTGCGCGCCATGCGCCGCTTACTCCCCTTCGGCGGGAGGCTGTGCGGCGATACCGAGGTTCTTGATGCCCACGCTCGTGGCGATGCCGAGCACTTCGACCAGTTGGGCCGTCTCAATCCGCGCATCCGGCCGTATCAACACCATGACCTCGGGATTCTCCGACCGCGCGGCCACCAGGAGCTGGGACAGCTCGGATATGCCGGCGAGCTGCTGGTCCTCGACGAAGATGCCCCCCCGGCCTCCCGGTGCGGCGGCGTCGTAGGTCAACGTCACCGAGACATCCTTCTGCTCGTAGGTGCCCGTGCCCTCGGCCTCGGAGATCTGGATCGGGATCGAGGTCTGCACCACGAAGGTCGCGGACAGCATGAAGAAGATGAGCAGCTGGAAGACCACGTCGATCAGCGGCGTCATATCGGTCGAGGCACGCACCTTGCGCTTGTCTGAGCGTCGGAATTTCATGGGTCAGATCTCGTGTTCGCCGTGGTGGCGCGTCAGCAGTTCCACCAGCTCCGAGGAGCTGATCTCCATTTCCAGTACCATGTTGTCCACGCGGGAAACGAGGTAGTTGTAGATCACCAGCGTCGGAATCGCGACGGACAGGCCCGCGGCTGTCGTCAACAGGGCGTTGCTGATACCTTCCGCCAAGTCCGAGGGATTGACCTGCCCCTGCTTGTTCTGGATCTGATAGAAGGCCTTGATCATGCCCTGCACCGTGCCCAGAAGGCCCAGGAGCGGCGCGATGGTGGCGCAGGTGGCGAGTCCGGTCATGTAGCGTTCGAGGCGTGGAATCTCAAGGTGCCCCGCGTCGTCAATCGCCTCGCGAATGTCGGTCTTCGATCGGTTCGCCTTCAGAATGCCGGCCTTCATGATCCGTGCGACAGGCGCGTCCGTCTCGTCGCACATGTCGACGGCGTCGTCGAGCCGGTTCTGCCGCAAAGCTGCACGCATGTTGTCCATGAATTCGCGCGTGTCGATGCTCGCGCGCCGAAGCACGATGAACCGCTCGATACTGATCGCCAGCGCGACAATCGAGCAGACCATGATCGGCCACATGAGAATGCCGCCACGAAAGATAATGTCGATGGTCTCGAATTGTTCACCCACGGAATCACAACCTCCGGTTGATGTCGAAAACGTCTCTGCTCAGTGACTGACCAGGGTGCCGACACCCTTGTCAGTGAAAACTTCTATCAGCAGCGCATGCGGGACGCGCCCGTCGATGATGTGTGCCCGCCGCACGCCATAGTCGAGTGCCTTGAGGCACGCGTCGACTTTGGGAATCATGCCGCCCGCGATGACCCCCCGCGCGGTCAGTTCCTGCACGTCATGGTAGCCCAAGTTGTGGATCAACGATTCCGGATCATCCTTGTCCCGGAGCAACCCCGGCGTGTCGGTCAGAAAGATCAGCTTCTCGGCCTGGAGCGCGGCCGCGACCTCGCCTGCGGCGGTGTCCGCGTTGATGTTCCACGTCCCGCCGGCCTCGTCGGTCGCGATGGGCGCGATCACAGGGATGAACCCCGCCTCACACAGCACCCGGATGATCTTGTAGTGCACGCCCGTGATCTGGCCGACGTGGCCAATGTCAGCGCCGTCGGGAAGCTCGACGCGCTTGGCGTGAAGCAGGCTGCCGTCCTTGCCCGAAAGCCCGACGGCGCTGCCGCCCGCCGTGTTGAGCAGGTTGACGATGTCCTTGTTGATGGTGCCCGCCAGTACCATTTCGACCACTTCGATCGTGGCGTCGTCGGTCACGCGCAGCCCGTTGTGGAACGTGGACGCGACATTGAGCCGTTGCAGGGTCTTGTTGATCGCCGGACCGCCGCCGTGCACGACCACCGGGTTCACCCCGACGTAGCGCATGAGCACGACGTCCTCGGCTGTGCTGCGACGGATCTCGGGGTCCAGCATGGCGCTGCCGCCGTACTTGATGACAATGGTCTTGCCCTCGAACTTGCGGATGTAGGGCAGCGCCTCGATGAGCGTGGCGGCCTTCTCGATGGAACGTTGGATCAACTCGCTGGTCTCCCCCGGCAATGGGCCGGCAATCAGGTGCGGTAATCCGCGTTGATGCGTACGTAGTCGTGGCTCAGGTCACTGGTCCAGTAGAATGCCTCGCCGTCGCCGGCGCCGAGGTCGATGCGGATCTGGAATTCGGGCTGTTGCATCACCGCCGCGGCATCGGCCTCTTCGTATGCCGCAGGCATCCCCTGCTTCACCAGTTGCACGTCGTTCAGCCACAGCGCAATCTTGTCGGGATTGAAGGACACGCCCGAGTAGCCCGCCGCGCACACGATACGGCCCCAGTTGGGGTCTTGGCCGAAAAAGGCCGTCTTGCAGAGCTGGGACTGCGCGATGGCGCGCGCCACGGTCACCGCCGACGCGTCGCCGGGGGCGCCCGTGACCAGAATCTCGACAAACTTGGTCGCGCCTTCGCCGTCCTTGACGATGCGTTTGGCCATGTCGCGGCAGATCGCCGTCACGGCCTCGGCAAACACCCGGTAGTCCTCGGTACCCGCCGCAACCGGGACGCCCGAGCGGCCGTTCGCGAAACACAGGACGGTGTCGCTCGTACTCATGTCGTTGTCGACGCAGATCCGGTTGAACGACACGTCCACGGCCTCGTCCAGACATCGATGGAGCAGCCCGGGCGCGATGGCCGCGTCGGTGGTGATGACGCAGATCATGGTCGCCATGTTCGGGGCAATCATGCCCGAGCCCTTGGCGATCGCGCCCAGCCGCACCGTGCCCCCGGACAGGGCGATCTCAAGGGCCGTCTCCTTCGGCACGAGGTCGGTGGTCATGATCGCGGCCGCGGCGCCGCTGCTGCCGTCGGTGGAAAGGCACGCCGCTGCCTCCACGACGCCCAGTGCCACGGCGGGCATCGGCAGCCGGACGCCAATCACGCCGGTACTGCAGATGGCGACCTGTTCGATGGGACATCCGACGGCATCGGCAACCCATTGCGCCGTCTGGCGCACGTCCTGGCGGCCGCCTTCGCCGGTGCATGCGTTCGCGTTGCCGCTGTTGATGAACACGGCCCGGGCCGTGCCGCCGCGGCACACCTGCTCGTCCCACTCGACGGGGGGCGCCTTGAGCACGTTCCTCGTGAAAGTGCCCGCGACCGCGGCCTCGACTTCACTGACGATCAGGGCGCAGTCCCGGCGGTCTTTCTTGCGGATGCCCGCCGCCACGCCCGCGGCCTTGAAGCCCTTTGGAGCTGTCACGCCTCCTTCGATGGTCTTCATGGCGCCATCCCCGCGAAGCCGAGTCCGGTGGCCTCGTCCAGGCCAAACATGAGGTTCAGACACTGCACCGCCATCCCGGCAGTGCCGCCGTTGAGATTGTCGATCGCACTGACAACGATCAGGTTGCCGGTCCGTTCGTCCATGACCCAGCCGATGTCGCAGAAATTGCTCGCGCGGACGTACTTGACCTCGGGCAACTGGCCGGACTCGCAGACCCGGACAAACGGCTCGTTCCGGTACACGTCATAGCACGCCGCCACGTCCACCTTGCGGGTCAGCCGCACGGTCATCGTGCTGAGGATACCCCGCGTCAGCGGGGCCACGTGCGGCGTGAACTGGACCTGCACCCGGCGCAGCAGTTCCTGCTCGATCTCGGGGACGTGCTGGTGAATGCCAATCTTGTAGGCCCGAAGGTTCTCGTTCATCTCCGGGAAGTGGAACACCTCGTTCGGGGTCCGCCCGGCGCCGCTGATGCCCGAGATGCAGTCCGCCACCACGGGGACGTCCGCCAGCGGCAGGTCGAGCAGCGGCCGCACGGCCAGCACGACACTGATTGGATAGCAGCCGGGCACGGCCACAAGCTGCGCGTCCCGAATCGCCTCGCGATAGTACGGAACCAGTCCGTACACCGACTCCTCGAGGAGTGCCGGCGCCGTGTGGGCGGTGTTGTAGTAGGTCTCGAAGTCCGCAGGCGATTTCAGGCGGAAATCCGGCCCGATGTCGATGACCCGGACGCCCGCCCGGCGCAATTCGGCGCCCGGCGCCATGGATTCCTTCCCCGGCACCCCGAGAAAGACCACGTCGCAAGTCCGGGCCAGTTTCGCGGCATCGAAGGTCTCGAACGCGATGTCCGTGAGGCCGCGGAAAGCAGGAAGCGCATCGCAAAGCTTTTGGCCACCGGCACTTGTGGAGGTGACAGCCGTCAACTCCACGCCGGGATGCGCCAGCAGCAGCCGCAGCAACTCGCGTCCGCCGTAACCGGTTGCACCAACTATTCCAACTCGCACCACGTCGCTCCCTGCCTTTCTAGAAGTCGTCGAATTATACGTTGCCCGAAAATCGCGTTCAAACGTTGATCATGCCTGTTTCATGCGCACGCCCCACGCAACGCCCCGGCCGCCCATTACCGCTCGCACGCGGTTGTGGCGTACCATCTGGGCCATGAGCGACGATCCCATGGAAATGCCCGGTTCGCTGCACGAGTGGGCCGCCCGCGAACAGACCCGCGCCGCCGCGCCCCTGGCCCGGCGCGTGGCTCCGCGCACGCTCGACGAGCTGGTCGGACAGGACCACATCCTCGGACCGGGGAAGATCCTGCGGCGGGCCATCGAGGCCGACCGTGTCACGTCCCTCATCCTCTACGGCCCTCCGGGCAGCGGCAAGACCGCCCTGGCGCGGCTCATCGCCATGCGCACCCAGGCGGCCTTCGAAAACCTCAACGCCGTCACTCAGGGGGTCAAGGACCTGCGCGAGGTCATCGCGCGCGCCAAGCAACGGCGCGTCAGCGACCACCGCCGCACCATCCTCTTCGTGGACGAGATCCACCGCTTCAACCGCGCCCAGCAGGACGCCCTGCTGCCGGACGTCGAGAACGGCAACCTCATCCTCATCGGCGCGACGACCGAGAACCCCTTCTTCTCGGTCGTGGCCCCGCTGCTGTCGCGCAGCCAGGTCTTCGAGTTCAAGCGGCTCGAAGAGGGACACGTCGTGGCGCTCCTGCAACGCGCGCTGGCGCATCCCGCGCGCGGCATCGAGGACACGCGGATCGTCGTAGACGAGGACGCACTCCGGCATATCGCGACCTACTCCGAAGGCGACGCCCGGCGCGCACTGAACGCGCTCGACGTGGCGATGCTCACCACGCCCCCCGTCGAGGGCGTCGTACACATCACGCGCGCCGTCGCCGAGGAATCCATCCAGCGCAAGATGCTCCATTACGACGGCACCGGCGACGAGCACTACGATGCCGCGTCGGCCTTCATCAAGAGCATGCGGGGAACCGACCCCGATTCGGCACTGTACTGGATGGCACGCATGCTCGAGGCGGGCGAGGATCCGCGCTTTATTGCGCGGCGCATCTGCATCTGTGCAGCGGAAGACGTCGGCAACGCGGACCCGATGGCGCTCGTGCTCGCCACATCGGCGTGGCAGGCCTGCGAACTGATCGGCATGCCCGAGGCGCGCATCCTGCTCGCCCAAGCGGCCACCTACGTGGCGTGCGCCGCCAAGAGCAACGCCGCCATCACCGGCATCGACGCCGCCATGGCGGACGTGCGGCAGAAGAAGACCGTCGCCGTCCCGCCCCACCTGCAAGACAGCCACTACAAGGGCGCCAAACAACTGGGGCGCGGCGAGGGCTACCAGTACGCGCACGACTTTCCCGAGGGCTACGTGCGACAGGACTACGGCATTCCCCGGGGTGCCTACTACCACCCCACCGATCGCGGCAAGGAAGCCGAGTTCAAAGAGCGACTGGACCGATTCAATAAGCGGATTCCATCCGAAGACGACGCGAGGTAGCGATGTTCGGCGTTGCGTGAATCCGGGTCACATGCTGGGTTCCTGCGCCGGGAAGACGACCGGCGTGCACAGGACCGAGGGCGTTCCGGCCGATTCCAGCCGTCTCCACACGCCGGACGCGATCCGTTCCTCCTCAGCGGTCCTGCGCCATCGCCGTGATTTCCTCCCGCGCCAATGCGCGCGGATAGAACGCAAAATCGTCAATGCTTCCGACGAACCGGCCGTCGTGTGCGGCGAAGGCGGGGTTGCTGCTCAGCCCCAGGGCCGTGCTGGCGCTGCGAACGGTCTCGGGAACGGCGACACGCTGCTTCGCCTCGCCGTCGACGTACAGCGTCAGGGTGGCGCCTTCCTTTACGGCGGCGACGTGAATCCATTCGCCTTTTTCAACGGCTACCGGCGGCGTCGTATAGGTCTCGTCTTTCGTCTCAATGACCGCGACGAGTCCCTGCGGCGTCTGCACAACGCGCAGCGGATCGTCTCCAAAGGTGGTCCACGCCGAGAACACCCAGCGATCGCCGGAAACGCCATGGCCGTCCTTCGCGGGACACAGCCACGCCGAGAACGCATAGTCTTTCTCCGGAAATGCCGGGATCTTGTAGCGCATGGTGGCAAGGCTCCAGTACCACCAGAACTCGAGGGCCTTGTCCGGCACGCCGAAGCGGTCGGCCGCGGGACGTATCGAACCACCCTGCGCCACCGGCAGACCTGCCGAGGCCGTGCCGGAGCCGTCCATCGGCGACGCAGCAAGCGGGCCGCCGGACTGCGGCGCGACGTAGCCCGCAAACGGCGTGTGGGCGCGATCAATCGTGAAGGAACGCGGAGCCGTCGGGTCGGTGGTTGCGCCAAATTCATTCACCGTGCGGACGGTCCAGTAGTACACGCCATCCTCGGTAAAGCGGTCGCGCGCAAGACAGAAGCTCGCCGACGGCACCGTTTCCTTCCACACGACCTGCGTCAGCGCGGCGTCTTTCGCCACGATCAGCTCGTAGTGGTACCCCTTGGGTGCGCCGTAGTAGGCCCACTCGAAAAGGACCGTCCCCGGCCCCATCACCGCGCCGTTGACCGGCGCCTCCAGCTGGACGGGCGGCGGCGCGGCGTGCGTCACGGGAAGCCACGCGGCGTACTCCGTGCCGTGTGCGCCGGCATTGGCGAAGTCGGTCAACACCACCTCGGCGCCGTCGCCTGTTCGGGCCTTCCAGGCGGCCATCGGCGTGCAGGCAACGGGCCACTGCTTCGTTACCGCGACCGGTTCCAGTTTGAGTGCGGACACATCGAGTGCGGTCAGATCTTTGACCTCGGTCGCGTTGTTGTACGCGTCGTACGCCAGCAGCAGCGGCCCGGCATACACCGCGGCCTGCCCGTTGCGCATGCCCGTCCCAGCCCAGATGCGCGGGGTCATGTCAAAGGACAGTTCAACCGTGTCGCCCTTCTTCCACGGGCGGTCGATGACCAGGTATGTGCCGGATTCCGGCTGCTCCGTCCATGCCTGGCCGTTCACAGAAACAGACGTCGCCGTGGACCACGCCGGAATGCGCAGGCGCAGCGGAAAGGCCTCCTTGCGCTTGGGTGCGACGGCGATCGTCACCGCGCCGTCGACGGGATAGCCCGTCTGCTGCGTGATCTTGATTGGGTTGCCATTCGCCCGATTGAGTGTGAAAACGCCCGGACCATAGAAATTCACAACGACGCCGGGGTGTTCGCCCGCCGCCGCGTCTTCCATGATTCCCCACGAACGCAGGATACTCAGCGCACGCGGCCCGTTCGGGGCACAGCAGTTCAGCTCCGGCGCGCTGGGCCGGGCCTGGAAGTTGATCTGGTGAAAGGAAGGATAGCGAACGCCGTTCAAAGGCGTATCGTAGGTGCACCAGCTTCCCGACGGATGTTGCGCGGCAAGGGCCTGGTTCCACGTCGTGAGTTCCAGCTCATCCGCCACCGACGCATCACCCGTGAGTTCCAGAACGTCAAGCGTCAGCGCGACCCATGCTATGCTGCAACACGTTTCGATCGCACCCGGGGCATACACCGATCCCGCGCCCCGCTCAAACGTCGAGAACGCGCCGGAGGGGTGCCGGTCGTAGCGCCGCATGCTGTCCCAGAGCGTCAGGACGGCCTTCCTGTAGCGATCCTCGCCGGTCACGCGGTACATCTCCGCAAGGCCCTGCACAATATGCAGGCTTTCCCAGCGATTCCCCTGCCCGTTCAACAGGAAGAACGGTGTGCCCGCCTCGCCTTGGCGCAGCCAGTCCCCGACGGTGGTCATGTCCTCCTCGATGACGCGCACGAGTTGCATATAGCGCGGGTTACCCGTGCGGCGATAGAGATTCGCAATCACGTGCATGACCGCGAGGTTGTTCGTTTCCGGCGCACCGGCCTGGACAGGGCGACGCTCGGTGCCGACGTAGAGGTCGCACATCAGGTCGGCCGCGCGCAGCACGCACCGCAACGCACGCTCGTCGCCCGTGCGGTCGTACCACATCAACAGCCCCTGCATGCAATGATAGTGCCCCCACAAATCCCAGTGCGCGAGCAGGCGCTCCGGCCTCGTAAACGGCCCGAGATAACCGTCCTCCGCCTGACTGTTGATAAGCTGATGGACGAATTCCTCGACATACGGTTCGAGACGCGGGTCGTTGGTCATGTCGAGCATTTGCACCGCGGCAATGAGGTATTTCCCGGCGAACTCGCCCGCCCACGGGACCACTTGGCCGTACGGCAGATGACGATCCCGCCGATGAAACATGTCGATGATGCCCGGATTCGCCGTCGGCGCGCGCAACAGCCACGTCTCGACGATCGCATCGACGCGGCGCCCCACCTCGCCCTCGAATCGAAACTGCCCCGACTTCGCCGCGTGCATCATTATTCCGTCACTCCCCGCGGCCGCCTCCGCGCGCACGCTGAATGAAGCCCCTATCACCATCGCCAGTCCCAGCACACGCCCCAACCGGCGCCCCCTGGTGACGTCCTGTCCGTGCCTTCCCATGCTTCCTCCCTCACTTCGCGCGTCCTGTCCGGTTGTATTGAAGGGGCAAGTATGCAGCAGGTGCAGTTGGCGATGCCACTCGCCTTCTTCAGGCAGCCTGCGCCTCGCCACTGGCACCCGCGTCAATCGGTCTCGGCAATGGTCCCGTGGCGATTTCAGCGGGCGCGGGCCGACAGCCGGTTGAGTGAGTTTTTGCTTGCTCGCCGCCCTCTTGACAGAACCTCGTATGTTTTGCATGGTTGATGGCACGGCATCGACCCCGGCCAATGCTGCGGCTCCTCCGTCACGGCTGAACCGTGGTTGTGCGGCAGGCGTGACAAATGACCACAATCGGAGGCTCTGCCAGATGGCGCTGCATGCGCATGTTGACCCGTTTATTGGCGTGGACGGCGGCGGCAACACGCTGTGCGGCCCGTATCTCCCCTATAGTCTGATACGACTGGGACCGGATACCGGCGGCCCGCACGACCGGCCGACCAGCGGCTATCGCAGCGATGAACCCATCCGCTGCTTCAGCCATACCCATGTGAGCGGCACCGGGGGCGGCGGCCGCTACGGAAACGTCGGCATGGCCCCGTACTGCGGCGCGATTGGGGATCGGCCGCGCGCGTTTCAGAAGGAAGCAGAGAAGGCCTCAGCGGGGTACTACGCGGTCACACTGCAACCCGGAGGTATGCGAGCCGACCTGACCTCGACACCGAGGGTGGGCGTGCATCGCTACACCTTTCCTGCGGGCGCGACGGCGAACGTCTTCATTGACGCGGCGGCGGTCATCCAGGTTCGGGGAATGATGCCGGGCAGCCGGGGACCGGAAGGCACAGGGGCGTGCACCGGTGGCTATATCGAACGCGCGTCCGAGTACGAGATCGTTGGCCGGGGAGACTTTCGCGGCGGCTGGGGACACAATTTCCCCTATTCAGTTTATTTCGCCGCGCAATTCGACAGGCCCATGTCCGACTGCCGCGTCGGCAACCGCAGCGGTGTCATCCCGGGAACCTGCGCCGACGAGTCCGGCTGCTTCGCGAACGCCCAGTTCGGCAAGATCGGCGAACTGAACGTGCGGGTGGGCATCAGCTATGTCAGCGTCGCGAATGCACGCGCCAGCATCCAGCGGGAAACCGCAGGGAAGACCTTCGACACCCTGCGGGCCGAGGCGGAAACGGTGTGGGAGGAGACCCTGAGGAAAATCCGGGTCGAGGGAGGAACCCGCGACCAGTTGGCGCTCTTCTACACCCAATTCACCCGCCTTGTGTGCATGCCGAGCGACCTTGGCGTTGACGATGAGTTTCCGCTCTGGAAATCCGGCCGTCGGCACTTTACGGACTTCTACACCCTCTGGGACAGCGTGAGAAATGCCAATGCACTGATCATGCTGTTCGCCCCCGAGGAGACTGTCGATCAGCTTAACTGCCTGCTCGACATTGCCGATCACACTGGATGGCTGCCCGACGTGTGGATTCAAGGCCATCACGGGATGGTCCAAGGCGGCAGCTCCGCCGACGTGCTGTTCTGCGAGGCCGCCGCAAAAGGACTGGCCGGCATCGACTATGAGAGGGCCCTCCGTCACATGCGCCGCAACGGAGAGGAGGAATCCCCCAATCCCCATCTGTTCGGCCGTCACCTGCGCGACTACCGGAACGTGGGCCATGTCAGCACGGAAACGCCCAGGAATTGCGTATCCCGTCATCTCGAATATGCCTTTCAGGACTGGTGCATCAGCGATCTCGCGCAACGTCTGGGACACGATACCGTCGCCGTGCCGTTCCGCGAAGGTGCCGGGAAGGTCTGGAACCTCTGGCGTGACGACCTGAAGTGTTTTGCGCCGCGCACGCGCGCGGGTGCCTGGGTCAATCCCTTCGATCAGGATTGCTGCCGCGCGGACTCATGGAATGACCCGTTTTTCTACGAGGGAACGAGCCGCCAGTGGTCGTTTTCGGTACAGCACGACATCGCCGGCCTGATCACCCGCCACGGCGGGGCAGACGCCTTTGTGCGCCATCTGGATGTGTTCTTTGAGGGCGGACACTTTCACCCCAAGGAAACCATGCTGCATATCCCGTGGCTCTACACCTATGCGGGGCGTCCCGACTTGGCCGCGGACCGTGTTCGTCAGTGCAGGGAACGGTACTTCCGGCCCGCGCGCAACGGGCTGAGCGACAACGAAGACATGGGCTGCCAGAGCGCATTCTACATGTGTTCGGCAATGGGACTGTGTCCTGTCATGGGGCAAGCCCTGTATCTGTTGACTCCACCCGTTTTCAGCCGCGCCGAGATCACGCTGGGCCAAAGCGGCCACACCCTGACGATCGAAGCTCCGGGAGCCGGACCCGGGGGACGCTTCGTCGCCGGGGCGGTACTCAACGGCGTCCCCCTGGACCGCGCTTGGCTCCGGCACGATGAGGTCGCCGCAGGCGCCACGCTCCGCCTGGAACTGGATGCTCAGCCCTCAGACTGGGGACGGAGCCTGCCCCCGCCCTCTCCGTTTGCACCCGCGTCGTGACCGTCTGCGCGGCAGCTGTCGGCATAGACTGACCTTCAGAGCGTCTGGGCGCGCGGCAAAGGAAAGGCGTGGACGAGTCTGCGGCATTTTCACAAGGCATCCACATGTGGCGCAAAGGCCACGACGCCACACGGCCCGAGTCCAAGTGTCGGGCTCAGGCAAGAGACGACGAATTCAGCGGGCCATGTTCATGAGGGTGTCGAGCATGCGGTCGACGACGGAGACGATGCGCGCGGAGGCCTCGAAGGCGCGCTGGTATTGCAGGATGAAGGTCACTTCTTCGTCGATGGACACGCCGGACACCTCTTGGCGGCGGCGGTCGAAGTCCGCGACGAATGCCTGGTCCACTTGCAGTGAGTCGGAGTTGGACCGTGAGTCGATGCCGACGGTCACGATGGTGGACTCGTAGTAGTCGTTGATGGACGCGGTGCCGTCTCCGAGTACGAGGGCGTCGCGAATCGCGGCCATGGCAAGGGCCGCGCGGTTGTCGCCGGTCTCGCCGGGGTCGGTAGAGAACCCCGAGGCCAGCAGCGCCGGGTTCTTGAGAATGTCCCCGTTGATGCCAATCGTGCGCGCATCGTGGCCAGTGAACAGTCCGTTGACGCCCAAGGCCGTCAGCACACCGCCCGTATCGCTCGAAAACCGGAAGGTCGAGCCCGCCGGCGGCGTAATCTCGAGCCGGTTGTCCGCGGTGACCGTGGCGGTCACGGCACCAGTCGCCGTCAGGTCCGCGGCGAGGCTGTTCAGCGTCGTTCCAGATCCGATGAGCACCGAAACGGTCGTCGCGTTGCCGAGCGCGTCGTGGGTGATCAGTTCCAGGGTGCCGTCGGCGACGGCGAAGGGCAGCCCGGCCGCGCCCAGCGCCAGCGCCGGGTCGGTCACGGCGTTGGCGCCGCGAACGGCCGAGGCGTAATCCTGGATGCCTGTGCCGACCGAATGTATGGCGTTGATCTCCCGGATGAGCGCCTGGGCGAGCTGATTCATGCGCTCGCTGACCCCCGCCAGAATGCCGTCGCGCATCGCATAGAGGCCCGCAAGCTCGCCGTTGCCGACGTTGAGCAGGCGGAGGTTGTCGGCGAAGCGGATCTCGACAAGGTCCTTGCGGTTCGGGTCGATGGTCGAGGTCGGCACGGCCACCAGCTTGCGGACCGTGTCGCCGTTGACCAGTTGGTCGCCGCCCACCAGCACGTCGACCTGTCCATCCTGTCGCTCGCGGTAGGTGATGTCCACCAGACGCGCCACCGCGTCCAGCAACTGGTCACGGTCGTCACGCAGGTCGTTGGCCTGCCGGCCGGTCAGCTCGGCGTTGCGAATCTGGACGTTCAGCGAAGCAATGCGCTCGGACAACGAGTTGAGGTGGGGAACGAAATCGCGGATCTCCTCATTGGCCTCCGAACGCAGGGCGAACAGCTTGTTGCCGACTTCGTTGAGGCCGCCGGTCAGGGCCTGGGCCTCGGCGAGGACGCTCTGGCGCACCGGCACCCGCTCGACACCGTTGGAGAGGTCATTCAGCGCATCAAAAAAAGAATTGATCCGCTGGTTGAAGCCGCTCGCGCCGGGTTCCAGAAAGAGGTCCTCGATCCGGCTGAAGTACTGCCGCTGCGCCTCGCTGAATCCCAGGCCGGGTACCTGGCCGCGAAAGGCCTTGTCCAGGAACGCGTCGCGCAGGCGCACCACGTTGTCGATGCCCACGCCCCGGCCAAGCTGACCGTAAGGCATGCTGACCGGCATGCGCGTCGTCAGACTCACCCTTTGCCGCGAAAATCCTTCCTTGTTGACGTTGGCGATGTTGTGCCCGGCGACGTCCAACTGCACCTGTGCCGTCGACAGACCTGATCGCGCAATGTCCAAGGTGCTGAAAAGGGTGCCCACGCGCCTACCTCCTCGTATGCCCGAACCGGGCAGGGTGTGCCGCTCCAAGAGAGCAATCACCGTTCCAACTATCGGCACCACCGTCAACAACTTGAGAACACACAGGTTAACACCGATGGAAATCCCCGTGCGGCGCGCCCTTACGGCAGATTTCTCCACCGCGTGGGGCAATTGCTTCCCTGTGCGTGGCGAGCTGGCCTGTGAGCATTTGTAATCTATATTACATAAAATATACAGGTGCGCAAAATTTGCATAGTGCTATAACATATGGATTTACGGCAGGGCAAGACCGCGGGGAAACGCCTCGCATGCACACATAACTTATTATCTTATTGTATTTTACAGACTGGCCTGTCCTCCAGGAAGCACCGACCAAGGCACACGACCACTGGTAAGCATAGTGTCTTAGACGTCAATTTTGCTGCCAAATGTCAATGGTTGACAGAATTTCGCGGTCGTGCGACCCTGAATCTGCATCTTGTGAGCACAATATGACGTTATGGCAGGCGCTCTGAAGTCGGGTTGGAAAGGAGGGTGAGTCGCTCAGGGGTCCTGCTGACTCTGGCGTCTTTGACATGTGAAACGCAAGCGTCGGATTGGTGCCGCGGCGTCGAAGGGGCGCGGGCGCCCAAAAAGGAGCAGATGAGATGATGGGACCGAAGCACCGCCAAGCGATGGCGGCAGTGATTGCCCTGGCGGCGTGCCTGTGGTGCGTCCAGGGTTATGCAGCAGACCGTGTTCTGTATCCCTTTGTGGTTGGGGGCGGGGCCATCGAGATGAACCCGCCCGGCGGCTCGTACGCCAATGACACGACGATCACCATCACCGCCCAACCCGAGCCCGGGTGGACCTTCACCCACTGGGTGATCGAACGCCTTAATCCCAATACCAGTCCCGACGATCCTACACCCCCGGGGTACGAAGTCCGGGTGCGCAACAGCGCCATCTGGGCGCCGGTCACCTCCACCGTCAACCCCGAGACCGTCACACTCAAGGGGATGAACGCCAAGGTGACGGCCCATTTCAAGGGTCCGGAACTGACCATCGATATCACCGGCGAGGGCAAATATTCCGTCGACCCGCCGCCGCCCGGTGGCCATGTTGGCTATGAGCCCGGCACCCAGGTGACCATCATCTTCTCTCCGGCAGGCGGTCAGCTTCTGACCAATACCTTCCCATATGTGTCACCGCCCCAAGGAGACGACTGCGCCCCACAGTGGATCTTCAACCACTGGTCCTGGAATCCAGGCGTGGCGTGGCAGTTCGGCAATCCCGGCGTTGAGCCGGTCGTCCGGACCACCATGGATGCGGACAAGACCATCTACGCCACCTTCGTGAAGAAGGGGTCAACGGCCCATCCGACGGATGAACAGGAAGTGCAGCTAATGAACATCGCGCGGGCGAACTACGGCCCGTGGAGCGGTTTGACACCTGCACAAGCGGCCGCCCTGGAAACGAAGATCGAGAACTACTACCAGGACGAGAAAGAACACTATCTGTGGTGGGGTCAGGTCTCCGGTGCGGTATGGTACAACGACTTTGGCCGCACGAGTCCTGCCGCGTTGGACAAGATTGGCGACAGTATGGCATTTAACGGCATCTATCTTGCCGGTCTGGCCATGAAACACGCCGTCAAGCCCGACTGCCAAGAGACGATTGCGGACATCAACGTCGTTCTCGACGCCATTGACCGGTTGACCATGGTTACCGGCACACCCGGGTGGGTAGCACGCTTCTCCGGTCCGGCGAACTCGCCGCCGTATCAATGGTACTATTCCCAGGCGGGCAACTTGGGCGTCTATCCGGGCGCCGCGCCGTACCAGAACGAAGTCTGGATAGGCTGGCCGTCGCGCGACACGCACTTTGGTCTGTTCGTCGGTCTGGCGGCCTCGCTTCATTTCGTTGAGGACCAGCCCACGTGGGACAAGACCCGGATGCTTGTCGAGCGCGTCGTTGACCGGCTCCTGCTGGACAACTATGTCATCCGTGACGGGTTCCGCACCACGGCGACCAATGCCCGGCTCCAACAGCTTCAACGGCGCGTGGCCTAACGGGCCAACCCGGTGAAGTATGCGGGCTTTCTGGCCAACATCACCAGCTATGCCGGTGAAAACCCCAGCACCCGCTCCCTCACAGACTCGCTCTACTGGGATACGTGGCTGACGTGGGGCCCGCAGTGGGCCATCACCCTGCTAGAGTGGGATCCGGCGCGGAAACTCAACTACTCCAACCGGTTCCGGAACTCCTATCAGAGCGCCAATGCGCGACGCCACATGAATCCACTCTACTCGGCGATTGCGACGTTCCACGATCCGGGCGACTTGGTGCCGGATGCCTATGCGACCATCCAGGGCTACCTGCTGAGCCATCCGGATGTCCCGAAGCGCTACTGGCGTTCGGACCTCTCGACGGACCCGCGGTATACCTTCCTGAACAACAACTACGTTGTCGAGCCCGCACTGGGCCACCATCGCCTGCACCACGACTTGGACGGGCAGCGCGCGGCGACGCGTACCAACGACGGCAACAACACCTTCGGGTACACATACAGCGGCTTTGAGCTTCAATTCTATTACTGGGCGGGCCGCGTATCCGGCGCCGTGCCGGGCCCGGACGGCGTGTGCGCCGTCAGCAGTTACTCGGCGGCCGATGCCAATGCCGCCGACGCGATGCTGATGAGTCTTTCGCTCGACGAGGGCGGAGACCTCGAGTAAACCTCTCTTCTTAACGGTTGCGTCCGTTAGGTCTACGGGGCGCCCCTCTCCAAGGGGGCGCCTCCTTTCTTTCCGCTGGCCGGCGCCGGTCCACGGCGGTTATATTGAGCAGCCTGATAAGGATTGCTACAATAGCGCCTCGTTCAGGAGAAGATCGTGACCCTTTCAGACGCACAACGCGAGCGGTACAGCCGCAACCTGCTCATCCCCGACATTGGCGACGCCGGTCAGGAACGCCTCGGCGCGGCCTCGGTGCTCATCGTCGGACTGGGCGGACTGGGCAGTCCGGCGGCGCTCTATCTGGCGGCGGCGGGCGTGGGCGCCTTGGGCCTGCTGGACTCGGACAAGGTGGAGCTCTCGAACCTCCAGCGCCAGGTGCTGCACAGCACCCACCGGCTGGGACAGGAAAAGACCCTGTCCGCGGCGGCCACCCTGCACGACCTGAACCCGGACGTGACGCTGCGCCCCATGACCTTGCGGTTGACGGCCGAGAATGCCGATCACCTTTTCGCGGGCTATGACGTTATACTGGAGGCATCGGACAACTTCGAGACGAAGTATCTGGTCAATGACGCCTGCCTGCGCACCGGAAAGCCCTTTGCGACGGCGGGCATCCTGGGGTTGTCGGGCCATGCGCTCTTCGTGGTGCCGGGACAGAGTCCGTGCCTGCGGTGCCTGGCGGCCTCCGAGCCTGCGGGGGTGCCGACCACCGCGGAACTGGGCGTGCTGGGCGCGGTGCCCGGCATTCTGGGCAGCTTGGAGGCAATGGAGACGATCCGTTTCCTGGCCGGGTGCCGCACCGCAGCCGATGGCGGCAAACTGCACAGCATAGACGGCCAGGCGCTCCGGCTGAGCACGATTCGCGTGACACGCCGGAACGGGTGCCTGTGTGAACCCCTTTGGAGCGGTACATGAGCGAAGATCACGGATATAGCGCCGCCGATGGGTTGCGGGATGACCCGCTGATCATCGCCGGGAGGCGCTTTGGTTCGCGCTTGATGATCGGAACCGGGAAATTCCCCTCCGCCGCGGCATTGCGGTCCGCGATCGCGGCGTCGGGCTCGGAGATCGTCACGGTAGCCCTGCGCCGGGTGGACCTGTCCCGTCCGGAAGACGAGGGCATCCTCTCGGCCATCGATCCGGCGAAGCAGCTCATTCTCCCCAACACCTCGGGCGCGCGCACGGCCGACGAGGCGGTACGCCTGGCGAAACTGGCCCGGGCGGCGGGACTCGAGGCCTGGGTGAAGCTCGAACTCACCCCGGAGCCGCGCTACCTGCTGCCCGACCCGGTAGAAACGCTCAAGGCGGCGGAACGGCTGGTCGCTGAGGGGTTTGTCGTGCTGCCCTACATTCAGGCCGACCCGGTGCTGGCCAAGCGCCTCGAGGAAGCGGGCACAGCGACCGTCATGCCGCTCGGCGCTCCTATCGGCAGCAACCGCGGCATCCGCACGCGCGACATGATCCGCATCATCATCGAGCAGGCCACGGTGCCTGTCGTCGTCGATGCCGGGCTGGGCGCCCCGTCGCATGCCGCCGAGGCCATGGAGATGGGCGCGGACGCTGTGCTCGTGAATACCGCCCTGGCCGATGCCCGCGATCACGGCGCGATGGCCCGCGCCTTTGCCTTGGCCACCGAAGCCGGCCGCATCGCCTACCGTGCGGGTCTGGGGCCGGCGCGCGACACCGGCGAGGCCTCGTCCCCGCTCACCGGATTCCTCAATCTGCAGGCGCCGGGGCAGTAAACGGAGAACGGCTCGTGTCTTTCCTCGATACACTCAACCATTGGCCCGAGGATCGGGTCCGCGACACCATCGACCGCGCCGGACCCGACGATGTGGCCCGGGCGCTGGCCCGCGACGAGCGGTCGCCCGAGGATTTGGCTGCCCTGCTTTCGCCGCGCGCACGCCCGTACCTCGAGCAGATGGCCCGCGAGGCGCAGCGTCTCACCCGCTGGCATTTCGGGCGCACGATCACCCTCTACGCGCCGATCTACGTGTCCAATCTCTGCGCGGCGGACTGTGTGTACTGCGGGTTTTCGTTCCGCTCGGGCATCAAGGACAAGCGCCTGACCCTCACCGAAGGCCAGCTCCGCGATGAATGCGCCGCGCTGGCCGCACAGGGGTTTCAGAGCGTGCTGCTGCTCACCGGCGAGGCCCCGAAACTCGTGAAGCTGGGCTACCTTGAGAAAGCGGTGGCCATCGCGCGCGAGTACTTCGCGAGCGTGTCCATGGAGATCTTTTCGCTCGACCAGGACGGCTACGGAAAGCTGTGCGGGGCCGGACTTGAGGGCGTGACCTTGTACATGGAGACCTACCACCGGCCGACCTACGAAACGGTGCATCTCGCGGGAGAAAAAACGGATTACCTGTTCCGTCTGGACGCGCTGGAACGGGCCGGACGGGCCGGCGCGCGCAAGCTCAACGTCGGCGCCCTGCTGGGGTTGTACGACTGGCAGACCGACGGGTTCTGGACCGCGTTGCATGCCCGCTATCTTCAGAAGACCTGCTGGCAGAGCGCCGTGGCGGTGTCGTTTCCGCGCCTTCGGCACACCCCGGCGCGCTTCAACGTCCCGCGTTTCGTGCAGGACGCCGAACTGGTGCAGTTGATGCTCGCGATGCGGCTGTTCCTGCCCGAGGCGGGCCTGCTCATCTCGACGCGTGAACCGGCAGACCTCCGCGACAAGCTGATCCCCCTCGGCATTACGCAGATGAGCGCCGGGTCCTCCACGCGGCCGGGCGGTTACGCCAGCACCGGGGACAGCCTGGAACAGTTCGAGATCGAAGACCGGCGCACGGCCGCCGAGGTCGCGCGCGTCATCACACAACACGGATACGACCCCGTGTGGAAGGATTTTGACGCGGCCTTTGACGCGTCGCCGGGCCGGCAAGGAGACCCGACATGACGATCATGGTGAACGGCGAATTCCATGAGGTGGCGGCAGGCCACACCGTCCTGCAGTTGCTCGAAACGCTGGGCGTCCTGCCTCAGGCAACCGTCGTGCAGCGCAATGACGAGATTGTGGACCGGGAGCATTTTGCCGACACGGTCATCGAGGCAGGCGACCGCTTTGAACTCGTGCGCCTGGTAGGCGGCGGATGACCACCCACGCTGAGCGCATGGCCCGCTTTGCCGAGGCCGACCTGTATGTCGTCATCACCGAGGCGCATTGTGCCGGAAGGTCGGCGACCGAGGTGCTCGAGGCCGTGCTCGAGGCCGGTGTGACGCTGGTCCAGCTCCGCGAGAAACACCTGGACGACCGCGCGCTGTACGAGCGCGCAATTGATTTCCGGGAACGCACGCGCCAGGCCGGCGCCCTGCTCCTCATTGACGACCGCGTGGACGTCGCGCTGGTATCCGGCGCTGACGGGGTTCACCTCGGACAGAGCGATCTGCCCATGCGCGCCGCACGGAGCATCGCGCCGGACCTCATCCTGGGCGCATCGTGCCACAACCTCGACGAGGCCCTCGCCGCGCAGCACGACGGCGCCAGCTATGTGAACATCGGTCCTGTGTTCGCAACCCAGACGAAGGATGTGCCGACGGGCGTTGTCGGCCCGGGACTCATTGAGCAGGTCGCGCCCCATCTGAGCATTCCCTTCACGACCATGGGCGGCATCAAGGAGACCAACATCGCTGAGGTCCTCCGCCGCGGCGCCCGCCATTGCGCCGTCGTCACGGCCGTGACCGCCGCGGACGATCCTCGCGCGGCCGCAGCGTCCCTTCGCGCGATGATCCGCGCCGCCCGCGCCGGATCCTGAGGGTCGCCGCCACGCGCTTTTCCGGAAGATCGTTGTCTCCGGAGACAGATGCGCAGCGGGCCGTGCTCGAAGTAGAATCGCCTCATGAATGTACTCATCATGGGATTGCCGTTCGGCGCGGATGAGTCCGTTGTCCGGCTGTTCCACTCGCGCCGGGGCCACGATGCGCGCCTTCTGAACGTGTCCGGCGACGCGGATTACCACTTCGACGCGGAAGAGACCGCGGCGGAGGTGGTGGACCGCATCAGCCGGGACTGGCCTGTAGACCTCTTTGTCTGCTGGTGCCCGGAGATGTATCCCCCGCCCCGCGCCATCGAACACTGTCCGGTCAAGACGGTCGCCATTGTCTCGGACTGGAACATCTACTTCCCCCAACTCGAACACAATCTGGCCCGCTACGATGTCGTCCTGACGGACCGGCTCGGGTCGCGGGTCTTGCCGCTGTTCGCCACCCAGCCGCAGTACTTCTTCCCGCTCTACGCGCAGCGGACGCCGACACACCGTGCGCTGGGGCTGCCCAAGGACATCGACGTGGTGTTCGCGGGAAACCTCAACCACGCGATCCATGTCGCGCGCGGCCGCTGTCTGGAAAAGGTGGCCGCCCTGTCGGATCGCTACCGGATCTTTATTACGGGAGGCAAGGATCCCGAGGCGTACACGGAACTGCTCAACCGCGCCCGCATCGTGTTCAACCACTCGCTGCGGCAGGAGATGAACCTGCGCTGTTTCGAGACCCTCGCCTGCGGATCGGTGCTGTTCCTGGAGGATTCAAATCTCGAAGCGCGCGAATACCTTCAGGACGGCGTGGATGTCGTGTTCTACAACGAGGCCACGGTGCAAGCGCTGGTCGCAACCCATCTGGAAGACCCGGACCGGCTCGACGCCATCGCAGCGCGAGGTCATGCCCGGGCGGCGGAACTCGCCGGGGAGGCACGCCTGGATGACCTCGTTGACTGGCTCGCCAGCCAGCCCCGGCGCGACCGGCCCTTTGCCGCCTTGTCGCTGCGCGACCAGACCTTCGCCGAGATTCTTCAGTACGCGACGAGCCTGGCGGCCCCGCAGCGGATACTCGTTCACACGCTGCTGGATGCCGCGCTCACGACGCACCCGGACGATCCGGGGTTTCTGCTCGCACAGGGCTCGCTCCTGCTTGAACAGGCGCCACACGCCTCGGATACCGCGCGCCGGACCTTGGCCCGCGAGGCCCTCGCGCGCTTTCACCGGGCCGCGGCCCTCGTGCCGAACGCGGCGCCGGTGTGGACCAACATGGCCTTTGTGGCGCGTCTCGCCGGGACGGCAGACCTCGAGCGCGGCTTTCTGGAGCGGGTACTGCGCTGCGACGGAGTGGATTACGGGAATCTGCTGCTCGGATGGGTGAACGACCCGTACTATGTCGCGTGGCGCCGGGCCCTCGGCGAGGGCAACGCGACCGCGCGCATCCTGCATGCGGCGGCGGCCGCGCGACTCGCCGATCTGGCATTCCTGGCGGGCGAGTACCCCCGCGCACGCGCCTATGCGCGCAAGGCATGTGCCTGTGCGCCCGGTATCGCAGGCCCCCGCCGCGTACAAGCCCGGGCAATGCTCCAGACCGGCGACGTGGGCGGCGCAATCGATGTGCTCGAGCGCAGTCTTCCGCTCACGGCTTTCGACGCGGAGCACCGCGCGCTCCTGCTGGATGCCTATGTGCAGGCGGGAAGGATGGACGACGCGGCACGACTGGCCGAGGCGTCAGCGCCTATCTTCGGCGCCTGCCCCGATCACCACGCGTTTGCCGTCGAGATGACGCAGTTCGCGCGGGATCTGCGCCGGTAATCACGCCTTCTGCTCGGCGCGGCCCTCGTGCAGGTGGATCCAGCGGTGGGTCTTGTGGGCGAGGTGCTCGTCGTGCGTGACCATCACCATCGTGACGCCGTCGCGCTCGTTCAATTCCCAGAGGAGATCGAGAATGCCCGCGCCGGTCTTCTCGTCGAGATTGCCCGTGGGTTCGTCCGCAAACACCACACTGGGCTCGTTGAACAGCGCACGCGCAATGGCTACGCGCTGCTGCTCGCCGCCGCTGAGCCGGCCCGGCTTGTGGGTCATGCGCTCGGCGAGCCCGACCCGTTCAAGCAGATGCCTGGCGCGTTCCGTACACTGCCGGCGTGACGCGCCGCGGCACAACGCGGGCATCATCACGTTCTCGAGTGCCGTGAACTCCGGCAGCAGGTGGTAGAACTGAAAGACAAAGCCGATCTCTTCGTTGCGCAGACGGTTCAGGGCGCCCCGGCTCATCTTGCGGTACGACCGGCCGCCGAGGAGAATATCGCCGCTGGTCGGCACGTCGAGCGTGCCCAGCAGGTGCAGCAGCGTGCTCTTTCCCACGCCCGACGGGCCGCTGATGGCCACCATCTCGCCCGGCTCCACCGACAGGTTGACGCCGCAGAGGATGCGAAGCTCGCGGCTTCCGTCGTGGAAGGTCTTCACCAGGTCGCGGCACTCGATCAGGCTACTCATAGCGCAATGCCTCCACGGGCGACACCCGTGCCGCGCTCCACGCGGGGTACAAGGTGGACACAAATGTGAGCACGACCGATGCGAGCGTAATCGCCAAGACATCGCGCGGAACCACGTCGACCGGAATGCGATCGAAGTAGTAGATCTGGCTGTTGAACAGGTCGATATTGAACAGACCGGCGATGAATTCCGCCACGGGGTTGATGTTGTACGCCAGCAGCGTGCCACCAACGACCCCGAGAAGGGTCCCCGAGAGACCGATAAACAGTCCCTCCAGAATAAACAGGCGCAGAATGCCCGGCGTGCTCATCCCGAGTGTCCGCAAAATGCCGATATCGCGCCGCTTCTCCATCACGAGCATGATCAGCGTGCTGGTGATGTTGAATGCGGCCACAATCACGATGAACAGCAGGATGATGAACATGGCGAACTTCTCCTGCTTCAACGCGGCAAAGAATACTGCCTGGCTCTGCTTCCAACTCACGGTGCGGTACCCGAGCTCCTGAAAGACGCGCGCGCCGACCAGGTCGGCCTTCATGGGATCCGTCAGGCGGCAGTGAATACCGTCCACCCCGTCGCGCCCGGTCAGCAATTGCGCTGTGGCTAGATCGACAAACGCGGTGGCCGAGTCGAATTCACTCATCTTGGCCTGCGAAATGCCGCTCACCTCGAGCCACAACGACTGGCCGCGGCGCGCGCCCAGCAGCGACACCTTCTCGCGGTAGGTCATGACCTCGACTGTGTCGCCCACGTCCACGCCCAGACGGTCGGCGAGAAGATAGCCCAAGGTGATCTGCTTGCCCACCGGCATGGCCCCGCGCCCGTGCATGCGACCGTCGGCGGAAGTCAGATTCTCGGCCAGCATCGTCACGTCCGTTTCCTGTTCCGGATCGATGCCCAGGATATACCCGCCGGTGGGCGTGCCGGGCCGGATGCCGCTCCGGCTGATCAGCAGCGACTCCACCTGGATGAACGGGGCGCAGGCCTCGACTTGCGGGTCCACGTCGCGCACAAACCCAATCACCGAATTGTGGTCCTGCATCGCGCGCCCGCCGTGCTCGGTGACGACCAGATGCGCCCGGTTGCCGATGACCGTGTCGCGCAGGGCGTTGTCGAAACCCGTCATCACGCTCATCACCACAATCAGCGCAATGACGCCGACGCTGACCCCGGCCACCGAGATGAGCGTGATAAGGCTGATGAAGCGGCTCTTGCGCTTGCTGCGCAAATAGCGCATGGCCACGAAGGCTTCGAATCGAATCACCCGGGCACTCCCCTTTCGGCCTATGCGGCCTTCACAGGATGGTCCGCAACTGCGGGAACAGGATCACTTCGCGAATGGATGCCGAGTCCGTCATCAACATCGCCAGCCGGTCCACGCCGATGCCCAGCCCGGCCGTGGGCGGCATTCCCACTTCCAGCGCAGTAATGAAGTCCTCGTCGAGATATTGCGCTTCCTCGTCGCCGCGTTCGCGCAGTTGGATCTGCCCTTCGAAACGCTGCCGCTGGTCAATCGGATCATTCAGCTCGGAGAAGGCATTGCACACTTCCAGACGTCCAATAAAGGCCTGATAGCGCTCAGTCAAATCGGAGCCGTCGCGCTTCTTCTTCGCCAACGGCGAAATCTCGATCGGATAGTCGTAAAGGAAGGTCGGCTGCACAAGTTGCGGCTTCACCTTCACGCTCATTACCTCGTCCACGATCTTCCCGTATCCCATGGCCGGATCCACTGGAATACCCACCGACGCCGCGAGCTTCGCCGCCACCTCGCGATCGCGCGTCTGCTCGAGGTCCACGCCCGCATACTCACGAATCGCGTCATGCAGCTTGAGGCGCCGCCAAGGCCGTTTCACATCAATCTCGTCGCCCTGATAAGTGAACACGGTCGTCCCCAGGACCCGGGTGAATACCTGGACAAACAGCTCTTCGGTTTCCTCCATCAGACTGAGATAATCCTGATAGGCCGAGTAAAGTTCCAGGATGGTGAACTCGGGGTTGTGACGGGGGTCCACGCCCTCGTTGCGGAAACAGCGGCCAATCTCGAAGACCTTGTCAAAGCCACCCACAATCAGCCGCTTCAGATAGAGTTCCGGCGCGATCCGCAGGTAGAGGTCGCGGTCGTAGGTGTTGTGATGCGTCACGAACGGCCGCGCGGTGGCCCCGCCGGGAATCGGGTGTAGCATCGGGGTCTCGACCTCGAGGTATCCCCAGCCCGTCAAGACCTCGCGCAGCGCCTGCACGGTCCGGATGCGCTGCTTGAAGCAGTCGAGCACTTCCGGGTTGGCCACCATGTCGAGGTAGCGCTGACGATAGCGCGTCTCGACGTCCGTCAGGCCATGGTATTTCTCCGGAAGCGCGCGTAACGATTTCGACAGGAGTTCGTATCCCTCGGCGAATAGCGTGATCTCGCCGGTGCGCGTGCGCTTCACCTGGCCCCAGACGCCGAGAAAATCGCCGATGTCGAGGTCATCCAGCGCCTCGTAGCCCGCGTCGCCGACACCCTTGGCGCTGAAAAACACCTGAATGCGGCCGGTTTCGTCGCGCAGGTCGCCGAAACTGCTCTTCCCATGCCGGCGCAACGCGGTGAGACGCCCCGCCAGGCGGGCGGGTGCCTCGGCCCCTTCCGCGACCGCCTTTTCGGCGTCCTCGAAGGCCGCGCGTGCCCCGCCTATCAGGCTGGTGCGCTCGAAGGCGAACTTGAACGGCTCGTCACCCCGCTTCCGGAAGCGCTCCAGCTTGTCGATACGAAACTGTCTCAGGTCCTGCTCGGTAGAATGGTGTTGTTGATCGCTCATGCTTCCGTTTCGCTTCTGCTCTCCAGACTCCACTTCAGGTAGGCTTCCACAAACATGTCCAGATCGCCATCGAGCACGCGGTCGACGTTCCCGGTCTCGCAACCGGTACGGTGGTCCTTGACCATCTGATAGGGGTGGAGCACATAGCTGCGGATCTGGCTCCCCCACGCGACATCGCTCTGATTCTCGCGCCGCGCCATTTCCTCGGCCTGCTGTTTGCGTATCTCGAGGTCATACAGCTTGGCCTTGAGGAGTTGAAGCGCCATGGCCCGGTTTCTGTGCTGGGACCGCTCGACCTGGCACGCCACCACGATACCCGTCGGGAGGTGCGTCAGCCGCACCGCCGAACTGGTCTTGTTCACCTTCTGCCCGCCGGGGCCGCTGGAACGGAACACGTCGACCTTGAGGTCGTCTTCGTTGACCTCAATCTCGATGTCGTCGTCCACCTCGGTGAGCACTTCGATGGCCGAGAACGAGGTATGCCGCCGCTTGTTGGCATCGAAGGGCGAAATCCGCACCAGCCGGTGCACCCCGCCCTCGGACTTGAGGTTGCCATAGGCGAAGGCCCCCTCGACGCGAATGGTGGCGCTCTTGAGCCCGGCTTCTTCGCCCATCTGCATATCCACGACCTCGACCGTGTAATCGTGCCGTTCGCAGAAGCGCATCACCATGCGAAAGAGCATCTCGGCCCAGTCGCACGACTCGGTGCCGCCCGCGCCGGGGTGAACGTTGACGATGGCGTTCTTCTGATCGCGGGGGTCATTGAACAGACTGCCGATCTCGACGCGGCGCAGCCGCTGCTCGAGCAAGTCCGTCTGCGCGTCGATCTCCGCGGCCAGCGACTCGTCGGCTTCCTCCCGCGCAAGGGAGATAAGTTCCCGCACGTCCTCGAGGTCCGATTGCAGCGCATCGGGTTCCGTTACCGACGCCTTGAGTTGCTTGAGGCGCTGCACGGTCTTCTGCGCGCGGTCGGGGTCGTCCCAAAATGTGGTCGTCCCCATCTCGCGCTCGAGTTCCTCGACCTCCACCTTGGCCTTGTCCGTGCTCAGACAGCGGCGCAGGTCGCCCAAGCGGCGGACACAGGCGTCGATGCGTTCGGCTTCGGCTTCAAACATATGGTATTCCTCGGGTATCCGGCCCGGCCGGACCGTTACAGGGCTACGATGTAGTACAGGATGGGCGCGGCAAACAGGATGCCGTCGCACCGGTCAAGCACCCCGCCGTGACCAGGGAAGAAGGCGCCGGAGTCCTTGATGCCGGCATCGCGCTTCAGACACGACTCCGCCAGATCGCCTATCTGGCCCGTGACCGACAGCAATGCGCCCGCGAAAAGGTAACGCGCCAAGCTCCAGTCGGGCAGGACGGGCCACTCCCACATATCCCGGCCGTAGTATAACGCGGCCATGCCCGCCAACGCGAAACCAAAGCCGCCCGCGGCGCCTTCCCACGACTTGTTCGGGCTGATGTTGGGTGCCATCTTCGTGCGCCCCAGGGTGGAACCGACCAGATAGGCCGCGGAATCGGTCAGCATGGTCGCCACGAACAGGATGGTGACCAGTCCGGTGCCCGTCGGCTCGACGACCCGCAGCGCGTTGATATGGGAGGCGAACCAGCCGACATAGAACACGCCAAACAGGGAGCTTGCCATGCCCGTCACGGACTGTTGCCCGCGGACCAGGTGCAGGGTGGCGACCATCAGACAACTGCCGTACAGGAGCAGGTTGGTGTGCAGCGCACTGCCCCAGTACCCGCTCAGGGCGACGCCGGTCCCCGCGATGATGCCGCCGATCGTCTCGGGACTGACCTTCAGCTTGCGCACAATGGCGTAATACTCGTACAACCCCACCGCCGCCAGCGCGGCCACCAGTATCGCGAAGCCCAGCGCGAGTCCCGGATGCCAGCTCAACACCAGCAGGAGCGGGAGCGTGACCACTGCCGTCAGCACGCGCAGCCGCGCACCGCCAAACCTGCGCCCCGTCATCAGCGCCCCCCGAATCTGCGGACCCGCTTCTGGTACTCGGCGATCGCGCTCGCCAACGCATCCCGGTCGAAGTCGGGCCACAGCGTATCCATCGAGACGATTTCCGCGTAGCTGAGCTGCCACATCATGAAGTTGCTGAGCCGCAGTTCACCGGCAGTCCGGATCAACAGGTCCGGATCGGGAAGCTCCGGAGCGTACAGGTGCCGCGCCACGCAGGCCTCGTCCACATCGCCGGGCGCAAGCTCGCCCCGCTGGACTTTCTCCGCGATGGCGCGCGCGGCGTCGGCCATTTCGGCGCGTCCGCCGTAGTTGATGGCGAGATTCAGGACCATCGCGGTGTTGCCGCGCGTGCGGTCCATGCACCATTCCAGTTCGCGAATCGTCTTGGCGGACAATCCCTCGCGGCGTCCCATGACGTGGAACCGGATGTTCTCTTTGTGAATGTTTTCGAGTTCGAGGCGAATGTACTTGCTCAGGAGTCCGAACAGGGCGTTGATCTCGGTCTTTGACCGGCGCCAGTTCTCGGTGGAGAAGGTGTAGAGTGTGAGGACCTCCACGCGATCGAGCGCGCGCGCGGCTTCCACGACGCGCCGCACGGCATGCGCGCCCGCCTCGTGGCCCGCGGCACGGCTGACGCCCTGGCGCCGCGCCCAACGGCTGTTGCCGTCCATGATGATCGCGATGTGCCGGGGCAGCCGGGCCGGATCAAGCTCTATTGATGCTGATTCTGTCACCGATCCACTCCGCCTGTGCCGGAAACCGCCCTGAATGAGCGCTGCCGCAAACGCCGGGGCGTGCGGCAGCTCGAACGCGTTTGCTGCGGATGCGGGAGGCAACGCCCCCCGCAGCTACACTTCCATGATCTCTTCTTCCTTGGCCTTCAACGTCTCTTCGATCTTTTCGATCGTATCATCCGTGGCCTTCTGAATCTCGGCCGTGAGCTTGTGGGCGTCATCCTCGTGGATCAGGCCCTCCTTCTGCTCCTTCTTGATCTCGTCCATGTGATGGCGCCGGATGTTGCGCACGGCAACCCGCGTTTCCTCGCCATACTTGCCGATCAGCTTCACGAGGTCCTTGCGCCGTTCCTCGGTCAGCTGCGGAAAGGGCAACCGGATCACGTTGCCGTCGTTGGACGGCGTCAGTTCGAGCGGCGACGCCATGATGGCCCGCTCGATGGCAGGAACCTGCGTCTTGTCAAACGGCGAAATCACCAGCAGCCTCGGCTCGGGCGCGGTGATGTTCGCCAACTGGTTCAGCTTCATCTTGGCGCCGTAGGCCGTTACCTCGATGCCGTCCAGCAACCCCGTCGAGGCACGCCCCGTGCGAATGTGGGTCAACTCCTGCCGGAGTGCCTCGAGACTCTTCGCCATCTTGTCCTTGGCGTCCCGTACATGTGCGTCGGCCATCGTTCAGTCTCCTCTCACGATCGTTCCAATCGGCTCACCCCGTAACGCTTTCACGATATTGCCCGGAACGGTCAGGTTGAAGACCAGTATGGGCAATCCGTTCTCGCGACACAAGGAAATCGCGGTAGCGTCCATCACCCGGAGATTCTGGCTCAGCACCGATGTGTAGCTCAACTCGTCGTACCGCATGGCGCCCGGCGACTTAACCGGGTCCGCGTCATAGACGCCGTCCACCTTGGTGGCCTTGAGCAGCACTTCGGCGCCCATCTCGTTGGCGCGCAGGGCCGCCGCGGTATCCGTCGTGAAAAACGGATTGCCGGTGCCCGCGCCGAAAATGACGATGCGGCCCTTCTCGAGATGACGAACGGCCCGCCGCCGGATGTAGGGTTCGGCAACGGGCCGCATTTCTATCGCTGACAGGACACGTGTCGGCACGCCGCGCGCCTCAAGCGCCGCCTGGATGGCCAGTGAGTTGATCACCGTGGCCAGCATGCCCATGTAATCGCCCGTGGGACGATCCACGCCCGTATTCACACCCAAGCTGCCGCGGAAGATGTTGCCGCCTCCCACGACGAGACCGACTTGCACGCCAAGCTTGTGGACCTCCACCAGCTCATCGCACAGCCGCCCTACAATCGAAAAATCGATGCTGCTGCCGTTGGCCCCGTCGGCCAACGCCTCTCCGCTGAGTTTGAGCAGAATGCGCCTGTACGCTGGTGTGTCCAATCGCTTATTTTCCTTCGGATTGCGCGACCGCCTGGGCTACTTCCTCGGCAAGGTTGCACTCTTTCTTGGCAAGACCCTCGCCCAGCTCGAAGCGCACGAAGCGGCGGACGTCAATCTTCTCGCCGACCTTGCCGCTCAGCTCCTTCATCAGGCTCTCAATGGTCTTCTTGTCGTCCTTGACGAAGGTCTGCTCGAGCAGGCACACCTCGGAATACCACTTGTTCACCATACCCTCGACGATCTTGTCCCAGATCTTCTCGGGTTTGCCGGACTCTTCCACACGCTTGAGGTAGACGTGCTTTTCCTTCTCGATCTCTTCCTGCGGCACTTCCTCGCGGGTCACCCAGAGCGGGCTGGCCGACGCGATTTGCAGGCAGACATCCTTCACGAACTCCTGGAAGTCGTCGCACCGGGCCACGAAATCGGTCTCGCAGTTGATCTCGACGAGCACGCCGATCTTGCCGCCCATGTGGATGTAGGACGACACGGCGCCCTCGCTGGCGATGCGGCCGGCGCGCTTGGCGGCGCTGGCAATGCCCTTCTCGCGCAGCCACGTCACGGCCTGCTCGACGTTGCCGCCGGTCTCCATGAGGGCCTTCTTGCAATCCATCATCCCGGCGCCCGTCTGGTCGCGCAGGTCCTTAACATCCTTTGCCGTAAAATTGGCCATGACTGGTCACTCCTCCACCGTTTCGGCGGCCGCTTCCACCACATCATCCTCGTCGCCGGCGGCATCATCCGCAGCGATAGGCTTGTCATCATCTTCTTCCTCGCGTCCGGCCTTGGCCAAACGCGCCTGCTGTGCCTGCTGCGCCCGTTCCGACTGGCGCTTCTCGGCCAGCGACTGCCCCTCGATCACCGCATCGGCAATCGTCGAGCAGAACAGTCCGATGGCGCGAATCGCGTCGTCGTTGCCCGGAACGGGCAGCGCAACGACATCGGGATCGGCGTTGGTATCGCACACGCCGATGCAGTCGATGCCCAGCCGCTCGGCTTCGCGCACGGCGATGGCTTCACGCTTGGTGTCAATCACGAACATGACATCGGCCGGCTTGTTCATGCCCTTGATGCCGCGCAGGTTGACGTCCATCTTCTCGCGCTGCTTGCGCATCTGAATCTGCTCTTTTTTCGGGTACTGCTCGATCTTGCCGGTCTTCTCGAGGTCCTCGAGCGCGAGCAGCGACTGGATGCTCTGGCGGATCGTCTGCCAGTTGGTCAGCGTGCCGCCCAGCCAGCGGTGATTGACGTAGTACATGCCGCACCGCTCCGCCTCGCGCGCGACCGTCTCTTGGGCCTGCTTCTTGGTGCCGACAAACAGGACCGTGCCGCCGTCGGCGACGGTGTCGCGCACCAGCGCATACGCGCGCCGGAGCTGGCGCATGCTCTTTTGCAGGTCAATGATGTAGATCCCGTTGCGCTCGCCAAAAATATAGCGGGACATCTTCGGGTTCCAGCGGTGGGTTTGGTGGCCGAAATGAATACCGGCCTCCAGCAGGTCACGCATCGTGACAGCCATGGGAACATCTCCTCTGAGACCGGCAGACACGTGGGTAGCGGTCTGCCTTGTTGGGTTGTACCTCGGAGTCCCTCCGGCCGACCCGCTTGGCGGGCACCCACGGCCGCAGCATAGGGAACGGACTCCTGTGAATTGGGAACCGGGGAAAAATAGCACATTCCCGCCCCCTCGCGCAACTGGCCCGCGCCCAACTGTTTCCATAGGACCCGCCCGGCCCGCTATACTCCCGCGAGGAGAGAGGACCGCCCATGCCCGACCGCCCCGTATTGATCGCCCTGGCGGGCCCGAGTTGTTCGGGAAAGACCTCGCTGGCCGCCGCGCTGGCCCGATCTTTGCCCGCCGCTCCCCATGGCGTCTTGTCCACGGATGCCTACTACCGGGACCTGGGCCATCTGCCGCTGCACGAACGGGCCGCAGCCAATTTTGACGCCCCGGAGGCCTTCGACTGGCCGCTGCTGCGCCGGCACGTCCGGCAACTGGCCATTGGCAAGGCCGTGGAGGTCCCCGTCTACGATTTCACCGTCCACGCCCGCGCGCCTCAGGTCCACCGCGTGCCCGCATCGCCCTTTGTCATCGTGGAAGGACTCTACGCCCTCTACGACCCCGCGGTCCGCGCATGCTGCACGGTGCTGGCCTGGATCGAGGTTCCGGAGGAGGTATGTCTGACCCGGCGCATCGCCCGGGACGTCGCCGAGCGGGGAAGGACGGAGGCGTGTGTGCGCGCGCAGGTTGCGGCGACGGTCACACCGATGTACCGCCGCCACATCGCGCCGACACGGCAGCATGCCGGCCTGCTGCTCGACGGGCTGCTGCCGACGGATACCTTGGAGAGGCTGGTGTCGGAGCGCATCGCGGCCGATAGGCTCTGACTGCGCGGACGCCTCGTCAGCCCTGCACCACGCTGTTCGTGAGCGTCCCGATCCCGTCAATAGTCACGGACACCTCGTCGCCCGCCTGCAGCATCCGCCGCGGGTTTCGGGCCCAGCCGATGCCGCTGGGGGTCCCGGTGAGGATGACCGTGCCCGGCAGCAGGGTCGTCTGTTCGCTCAGGAACGCGATCAGGTGCGGCACGTCGAAAAGCATGTCGGTGGCCGGGGCCTCCTGAACGACCGTGCCGTTCAACTCGGTACGGATGCGGCACGCGGCCGGGTCGAAGGCGTCGGCCGTGACCGCGTACGGGCCGAGCGGGCAAAACGTGTCGAAACTCTTGGCGCGCGACCACTGCGAACCGCCCTTCTCGAACTGCCAGATGCGCGCGGACACGTCGTTGGCGATGGTGTAGCCAAACACATGGTCGAGGGCCGCATCCGGGCTTACATCGCGGCAGACCTTGCCGATGATGACGGCCAATTCGCCCTCGTAGTCCACCTCATCGCCGCACACGCGCGGCAGTTCGATGTCTTCAAGATGCCCGGTGACGGCAGCCGGGTTCTTGAAGAACACCACCGGGTAATCGGGCGGCGGCGCGTCCTGTTCGGCGGCGTGGGCGGCGTAGTTGCGGCCAATGCACAGCACCGCCCGCGGATCAACCGGCGGAAGCCACTGCTGTGGCTCAACAGGACTCCCGCTCGAACAGAATCCCCCGGACAAGGGCTCCTGCGCCCGGGTCAGCGTGCCGTCCGGCTCCACGACCGCGTAGGCCGGCTGGCCGCGCTCGTCCAGAATGCGTGCGATATGCATGGTGTCTCTCCCTACCCGCGCCGGAGGAAATACTCGGCGGTCAGTGTGTCCATGGACTCGGCCCGGCCGGATTCCCCGCAGGCCGGGTGCATGGCAAAATCGGTGATCCCCACCGCCTCGAAGGCGCGCAGCACCTCGGCGGGGTCCTCATCGGCCACGGGCACCGGCACCACGACCGCATTCAGTCCCGCGCCGCGCAGGGCCTCGTTCACGTCCTGCACCGCCCGCTCGGGCGGTGCGCAGGGCGTCAGCCAGGCGTGAATGCGCGTGCCCGGGTCGATTAAGTGGGTGAAGTAGACCTCGCGCATCCGCCGCACGGTGACCTGGCCCGGGGCGGCCTGCGCACCGTCCCCGGCGGCACCGAAAGTGAGGTACGCGCCGAACTTCCCGGCCAGCAGACGGCTCAGCTCGCCTTTTTCGCCCATGGCCAGCGCAATCGTGGCGATGGCGGCTTTGCCCAGCACGGCCAGAGGCGCGGCGGCGTCGCGCACGGCCCGCGCCATCCCTACCACTTTCACAACGTCCGGCTGGAGGGCCGCCAGACCGGCGTGCACCCCCAACAGGTCGTCCGGCATCGCGTCGAAAAAGTGGCGCGACACGATCACCTTGGCCGCAACCTTCCGCACCCGCAGACGCTCCCAACTGTCCCACTCGCAGTCCAGATGCTCGGCGCCCAAGGCGGACGCCGCTTCCAGCACGTCGAGCCGGCGTTCTTCGCTACCCGAGAAACGGCCGCCTTCGCGCACCGGGCGACAGGTGACGATCACCGGGCACGGACGGTCGCCCAACAGCGCGGCCAGGTCAAAGCGCTCCATAAGGTCGAGCCGCAACTCGGCCACATCTATCAGGCCGTGGTGGCGGGCCATCACCTCACGTGCCGCGTCGCTGTCGCGGGCGAAGACCGACAGCGCGAGCTGCGTCATGACCCGCTCTCCGAGGACACGGTCTCCCAGTCGCCTTCCACGTCCTCCGTCGCGAGGTCCAGTCCATCTTCCCACAGGTAGGTCTGCGTCTCGGTCACGACGACGCCGCTCAGCAGGAGCAAAGCGATCAGGTTTGGCACGGCCATGAAGGCGTTTGCGATGTCGGAGAAATTCCAGACAATGGCCGATTTGCTGATCAATGCGCCGATGAGCACGACGATCACCCACACGACCCGGTAAGGCACGATGGCCCGGCTGCCCACAAGGTATTCGACGGCCCGCTCTCCGTAGTAGGACCAGCCGATGATGGTCGAAAACACGAAGGTAAGCAGGCCAAAGGTCAGGATATGCGAGCCGAGCGGCAAGGCCTCGAAGGCGGCGTGGGTGAGCAGTTCGTCCTTCAGGCCGGTCGCCCACAGCCCCGAGTTGACAATCACCAGTCCGGTCAGGGCACAGATGACGACCGTGTCCCAGAAGGTGCCGCTGGCGGACACCAGCGCCTGGCGCACGGGGTTGCGCGTGTGCGCGGCCGCCGCCACGATCGGCGCGCTGCCGAGGCCGGACTCGTTCGAGAAGATGCCCCGGGCCACGCCCGCCCGCAGCACGAGCAGGATGGTGGCGCCGGCAAACCCGCCCGTCGCGGCCTGGGCGGTAAAGGCGGATGAGAAGATGAGCACGATGGTGTCGCCCAGCGTACGCCACCCGAAGGCCAGCAGCAGGATGCAGCCGCCGACATAGGCCACGGCCATGACCGGCACGAGCAGTGAACAGACGCGCGCAATCGATCGCACCCCGCCCAGGATGACCAGCGCCGTCACCACGGCCAGGACGAGGCCCGTTCCGCCGACCGGGATCGAGAACTGCTTGGAGAGCATTCCGGCAATGGCGTTGGATTGAACAAGATTGCCGATGCCAAACGCGGCAATGGCCGTGAACAGGGCAAACAGCATGCCCAGCCACTTCAGGCCGAGACCGCGTTCGAGCACGTACATGGGGCCGCCGGCGAAGGTGCCGCGCGGCGTGAGGACACGGTACTTGATGGCGAGCACGGCCTCGCTGTACTTGGTCGCGATGCCCAGCACGCCCGTCAGCCAGATCCAGAACACCGCGCCGGGGCCGCCGAGACTGACGGCCGTCGCGACGCCGACGATGTTGCCGGTGCCGATCGTCGCCGCGAGGGCCGTTGCAAGCGCGCTGAAATGGCTGATGTCGCCCTTGCCTTCACCGGAGGGGGCCACGGACAGCCGGATGGCCGTGCCGAGGTAGCGCTGCACGAAGCGCAGCCGCACGGTCAGATACAGGTGCGTGCCCAGCAGGAGCACCAGCATCGGCGGTCCCCATACCACGCCATTGATCGCACCCAGCAAGCGTTCCAACTGTTCCACGGCGCTACCTCCATCTCGTCAGGCCCCAGGCCCAAGAGTAAAGCACACTTCGCGCGCCAACACCAAAAAAAGACTCCCAAGACGAACCGCCTCGGGAGCTTGAAAACCATGGATGCGAACAGAGACGCGTCAGACCTGCGCGGCGGCGCTTCCGCCAATAACGGCTGCCAACGCGGCCGATGTGCCGCGCATGATCGTCTGTTCCCGGCCCGGGCCCACGCTTACCACGGCAACCGGCACGTCCAGCAACTCCTCGACGCGCTCGACATAGCGCTGGGCCGCTTCGGGCAGGTCGTCCCAGCCCCGGCAGGCGGTGAGATCCGTCTTCCAGCCCGGGTGCGTCTCGAAAACCGGCGTAATCCGCTCCAGCTTCCCGGTCAACGCGGGAAACACGCCGGTGCGCTCGCCGTCAATCTCGTAGGCCGTGCAGATCTTGATCTCATCCATCACGCTCAGGACGTCGGTCTTGGTCATGATGATCGCGGTCGCGCCGCTCATGCGCAACGCGCGGCGCAGTTGCACCGCGTCCAGCCAGCCGCAACGCCGGGGGCGCCCGGTGGTCGCGCCAAACTCATGGCCTTCCCGCCGCAAGGTCTCGCCGAGCTCGCCGGTCAGCTCGGTCGGGAAGGGCCCCTCGCCCACGCGGGTCGTATAGGCCTTCACAATTCCCACCACCGCGCCGATGTCCTTCGGCCCAACACCCGCGCCGGGGCACACGCCGCCCGCGATCGTGTTGGAACTCGTCACATAAGGATAGGTGCCGTGATCGATGTCCAGCATCGCCCCCTGCGCACCCTCGAACACGACGCGCTTGCCCGCGTCGATGGCATTGGTCACCATCGGCACGGTGTCGGCCACGAGTGGCCGGAGGCGGTCGGCGTAGGCGCGGAATTCACGCAGCACCTCGTCCTTTTTCAGCGGCGGCAGGTCGAAACACTTCTCCAGCAACCGGTTCTTGTACGGCAGCACCGCGTCGAGCTTCTCTTCAAACAGCGCCGGATCCACCAGTTCGCCCGCGCGAATGCCCAGGCGATCGGCCTTGTCCGCGTAGGCGGGGCCGATGCCGCGCCCGGTGGTGCCAATGCGTTTCTTGCCGCGGAAGGACTCCTGCGCCTGATCCAGCAGCTTGTGCCACGGCATGATCAGGTGCGCCGTCTCGGAGAGGAACAGGCGGCTCTCGGCATCATGACCGGCGGCACGAATCGTTTCGAGTTCGTCGATCAGGACCTTCGGATCGACCACGGTGCCGTTGCCGATGATGCAGGTCTTGCCCTCGTGCAGGATGCCGCTCGGGATGAGGTGCAGGATGGTCTGCTTGCCCTCGACGACCACGGTGTGCCCGGCGTTGTTGCCGCCCTGAAAGCGGACCACCATGTCGGCGAACTGGGTCAGGTAGTCGACGGCCTTTCCCTTGCCCTCGTCGCCCCACTGCATACCGGAAATAACGTAAGCTGGCATAATCCTGTCCTATGGCTGCTTGGGCTGGCCCGTGAGCGGGTCGATGCCGGACTGTTTGAGCGTGGCCTCGGTCATCTGGCGGGCGCGCAATGCGTAGAACCGCTGCAACTCGGCGAGCACCTCGGTCAGGTGGCTCTCTTCGGCGGCGGTCAGGTTGCCCCTGGTCTTCTGGCGCAAGGCCATCAGCATGTCGATGACCGCCTTGGCCGTCGGCAGGTCGACCATGACCTCGTGGGCGTTGGGCGCGGCGATCATGCCCAAGGCATACATCGCCTGGGCGGCCAGTGTGGCCACCAGGCCCTGAAACGGCGACTCCTCGCCCTCGTGCGGATGCGGTGCGGCGCTGTCCTCCGCGGTACCCCCGGGGGATGCGGCGGATTCAGCGGAAGCAGCCCTGGCTTTGGCCTCGGCCTCGGCCCGCGCGCGTTCGCGCTCCTTCTGCACCTGGGCCTTCCAGTCTTCGTCGATGATTATCTTGCGCTCTTCATCCGCCATGAGTCGGACCTCCTCGACGAGCCGCCGCGTGACACACCGGCGTTTCCGCAGTCCAGCCGTGATGGAACCGGACAGGGCACAACACGCCCTGTCCGGTTAATACACGGAGGCTACTTGTTCTTATGACGACTGGCGCGACGCTTCTTCTTGCGCTTGTGCTTGTTGATCTTGGCGCGGCGCGCTTTTCTTCCACCTGCCATGCGAAAAACCTCCTTTAAGAGACCAGACTAGTGCCGATGCCCGATGCCTACGCCTCGGCCAGCCATTGGCCGTCGGGCATGTCGTAACCAAACAATTCGTTGTCGTCAAAATACAGGGCGATTTCCCGTGCGGCCGTCTCGGGCGAATCGCTGGCGTGCACCAGATTCTTCTGCGTGTTCGCGCCGAAATCGCCTCGAATCGTCCCCACGTCGGCCGCCAGACAGCTCGTGGCGCCATTGATCCGGCGCACCACGTCCACGGCCTCGTTCCCTTCCCACACCATCTGGATCGTCGGACCCGAGGTGATGAAACGCAGCAACCCCTCATAAAACGGCTTGCCCGCGTGCTCCTCGTAATGCCGTTCGGCGAGTTCACGCCGCAGCACCTGGAGCTTCAAACCAATCAGTTTCAATCCCTTGCGCTCATAGCGCGCGATGATCTCGCCACTGAGCCTGCGGCCCACGCCGTCGGGCTTGATCATCACAAAGGTCCGCTGAATCACGCGCCGTCCACCCTATCGATTGAAAAACGCAGCTTCGACGGGCCACACTCGTCGCCCGCCACGGGTTCAGGGATTGTGCCGGAAGACTACCGTCGACTGGGCAACGGGACGGAGTATACCAAACGCCCGGCTTTCCGTGCAACCACCCCTCCGCCTTCGTGGCCACGCAGGATGTGGCTGGCCGGTGTGGCGGAGATTGTCGAGTGGCCTGCTCGAAGAGTACGGCGAATCGGGGCCTCACCACTGGACAGCCCACCCGCCGGTTGCTACAATCCAGCGCCCGTTTGCGGCGGATACCCGTTCATTACTCCCTTGGCGCCAGAAAGACGCATGCCCCTCATGTCAAAGCAGTTAGACGGACTCAACCCACAACAGCGCGACGCCGTGTGCACGGTCAACGGACCGGTCCTGGTGCTCGCGGGCGCGGGCAGCGGCAAGACGCGCGTCATCACGCAGCGCATCGCGTATCTCCTCGCGACGGGCGCGGCGGCGGCGGAAAACATCCTCGCGATGACGTTCACGAACAAGGCCGCGGCCGAGATGCGCGAGCGGGTGGGGAAACTGGTAGGCAGAAAGGTCGCCGAAGGCCTGACCATCTCGACTTTTCACTCATTCTGCCTCGATGTGCTGCGGCAGCACATCGAGCGGCTGGGATACCGGAAGAATTTCACCATCTCGGGCGAGGGCGATGTCCGCACGCTGGTGCGACGCGTCATGAATGACTTCGACGGCCACAATGAGGCTTTCGACCCCGGGATCTTCGTGACCGAAATCAGCCTGATGAAGGCGATGGACAGCGCGGGCACGAAGCACGGCATGCCGTCATCCGGGAACGAGAACCTCGACAAGTACCGCACGTGGCTGCCGGAGGTCTACGAGCGCTACCAGTCGGCCCTGCGCGCCGCGAACACGCTGGATTTCGATGACCTGCTCATCCTGACGCTCAGACTGTGGCGCGAACACGCGGACGTGCTCGAGGCGTACCGCGACCGGTACCGTTTCGTGATGGTCGATGAGTACCAAGACACGAACCGGGTGCAGTACGAACTGATCCGCGCGCTGGTGCGCGAGCACCGCAATCTCTGCGTGGTGGGCGACGACGATCAGTCGATCTACGGCTGGCGCGGCGCGGATGTGCGCAACATTCTGGACTTCGAGCGCGATTTCCCGGAAGCGAAGATCATCACGCTGGCCCAGAATTACCGCAGCACCGAGACCATCCTGAACGCCGCGAACAGCGTTATCGCGAACAACGGCCACCGGCGGCCCAAGGAACTGTGGAGTCAGCTCGGCAAGGGCCGCCCGATCGACTGGATCATCACCAGCGACGAGGACCACGAGGCCAAAATGGTGGTGTCCTGGATGGAGTTCATCCAGTCCAAGAGCAGCGCCCGTTACGGCGATTTCGCGGTGCTCTACCGGTCCAACCTGCAGTCGCGCCCGATTGAGATCCTGCTGCGGCAGGCGGGTATCCCGTACACGGTGATCGGCGGCACGGAATTCTTTGAGCGCGCCGAGGTGAAGGACATCATCGCCTACCTGCGGGTGCTCGTAAACCCCTACGACGAGACGGCGTTCCTGCGCATCGTCAACGTGCCGCGCCGGGGCATCGGCGACACGGCCCTGCTCGCGATTCACGAGATCTGTCAAAGGGAGAAGGTACCGTTTGGAAAGGCCATGACGCTTGCCCTCGAGCGCGGCCTGGTGTCGCAGCAGGCCGAGGCGGGCATCAAGGTCCTGCGCGGTGTCCTGGGCGATTTCCGCAAACGCGCCGAGGCACGCGAGCCGCTGCAGAAGCTCGTGACGGACCTCGTCGAGGCCATCGGCTACCGCGACGAGGTGGACCGCCTCTGCAAGACGCCCGAGCAGGCCATGATGCGCTGGGGGAACGTCGAAGCAGTATTCCGCGCCGTCGCGGAGTACGAGGCCAAGGCGGACGCGCCGTCGTTGCGCGATTTCCTGACCGAGAGTTCGCTCAACACCGACGAGGACCGCCGCGGCCAGCGCAGGGAGCGCGAGGATGCGGTGACGCTGATGACCATCCACAGCGCGAAGGGCCTCGAGTATCCCTTCGTGTTCATCGTCGGCGCGGAGGAAGGCCTCCTCCCGCACGACCGCAGTCTCAAAGAAAACAGCCTCGAAGAGGAGCGGCGTTTGTTCTACGTCGCCCTGACACGCGGCAAACGGCACGTCACGATCTTCGAGGCCCTGTCCCGCACCCGCTTTGGCAAGGCCCGCCCCACGAAAACCAGCCGCTTTCTCGAAGAGATCCCCGATGCGCTGATCAAGAAGAGCGTCCTGGCCACCCGCGAGATGGTCGAAGCCACGCTGCCCCAGCCAAAGCCGAAGAAGAAACCCCGCCGAGCGCCGCGAAAACCCTTCGCGCAGTAGAGGGCATTCCCCCGTCTGTGTTATCATGCCAAAGGGTCAATGTGAAATAGGCTAAAAAGGGGGATGCGATGCTGGACGCTGCCAAGGACGACTTTGAGTACTGGATGGACGACGCCACCCGCGGTCTCCATCCTGATGCGGTGAGGGTAATTGCCGCTGAAATGCTGGCGACGTATGAGTCGGCGAGGGAGGAGGCCTTGGCGGCCGGCATGAACGAAGCAGAAGCACTCGAGGCGGCGATACAGTCTCTTGGCGATGCGAGGGAGGCCCGCAAGGACCTCCGGAAATCCTACCCCACTTGGCGCGAAGCGCGGCTTGCTTCGTCTGGAGTGCACAATTACGTTGGCGCAGCGGCGCAAGTATTCACGGTCGGCTTCTTCGGGTGGCTGTTCGCAGAGACCGTATTGGGCCTCCACAGCGGGGACGAGCAGTGGTCGACTATAGCGTTTCTCCACATGCTCTTCCTCGCGGGTATGATCGCCATGTTCGCCATGTCGGCAATAGCCCGGCTGACCATGCGACGGCCCTCACCCGCCGCTCGGCTTCTCAGTCGTGCTCCCTTGGCACTCTTCATTCTTCCAACACTGATCTGGGGCGTCTACGGCACGGTCACGCAGGGCAGCGTCATTGCCTACGTGTTCGCCATCGCCTATTGTGTGGGCTCTTCCTGGCGCACACCGCTGTATTGGGAAGGCCTCTACGGGAAGACCCGGCGTCTCGCCGAGGCCTCGGCGATGTAACTCGCTGACAGTCGGCAAGAGCAGAAAACGCGATGTGTTATTGGCGCGTGCGGCATGTTGAGCGTATGGTCTTCCTAGAGGAGGGAATTCACATGGCGGCAGAACATCGGCTCCTTAAATTCATCCTTCCGGCCAAGGCATTCGACGCAGTCAGGTCGGGAACCAAGCAGTGGATTGCCGAGTGCCCGTGCGGCAACAAACAAGACTTCTGGGACGCCGGCGGCGTCCGGTATGGCGCCAAGAGCGCCGGTTGCGCCAAACTCGTGCGCTGTCCGGCCTGCGGCAAATCGACCATGCACAGCATCCGCAAGAAAAGGGAAGACGAGCGGCAGGCCGTCTCATAGCTCCGGCGGTTGCGCGCTCGTCTTGACGCTGCTGGTATTTCCTACTTGCAGACCGAATCCACCTTGATCACCCGGCGCTTCCGGGCGGATTCGTAGATCGCGCAGGCGACGTTGACGCTGTACATGGCGCTCTCGACTGTCACCACGGGGTCGCGGTCGTCGCGGACGGCCTTGGCGAGGTCTTCAAAGATGAGCTGGTGCCCGTCCGCGGAGATGGCCATGGGGTTGGCGCCCGCGGCGTCGGCCTTCTTCTGACCGCCGAAGGCCGCCATCATCCGCTCGCGCTCCTTGGGCGTTCCCAACTCATAGAACTCGAGTGTGCCACCACATCGCGAAAACGACCCCTTCGTTCCGTAGAGGTGCATGCGTTGCGCCTTGTCGGGCACGTGACAGGTCGTACTGTAAAAGGTGCCCAGCGCGCCGTTCTTGAAGCGGAGAATGGCGACGGTCTGGTCTTCGCTCTCGATCTTGTGGGAGTGGACGCCGAAGAAGGCGCACACATCCTCGACGGGACCACCGTAATGAACCGCCAGATCGAGGGTATGGATGCCTTGGTTCATGAGACTCCCGCCGCCATCGAGCTTCCAGGTGCCGTGCCAGGCGCCGTGAGGTCCTTCGTAGTAGCCTTGGGGACGAAACCAAGGAAGGTGCGCATGGATGCCAATCAGCTTCCCAAGGTCTCCCCGGTCAATCGCCTTTTTGGCCCGTACGTGGAACGGATCGAGACGGTGCTGAAAGATGCATCCACACTTCACCCCCTCGGACTCGACCACGTCGGCAAACTTGCGCATGCGCGCCGGGGAGACGTCGAGCGGCTTCTCTACAATGATGTGTTTGCCCGCGCGGGCGGCCTGAATGCCCATCTCCGCGTGGGTCCGGCTCTCGGTAACGATGCTGACGGCATCGACCTCGGGATCCCGCAGCACATCGGCATAGCGGCTGTAGGCCTTGGCGCCAAAATGCTCGACGGCGTTCGTCACCCGCGCCGGATCCCGGTCGCAGACGCCGGCCAGGCGGATCCCCCTGCCCCGCTGGATGGCGGCACAGTGATGCATACCCATGCCCAATCCCACTACTGCAATGTTCAACCCCCGCGCCATGACGCCTCCTTCCGCTAGGCAACTTCGTGTAAGAACTGAAGATGTTCCCGTTATCCAACGGGTTCCGATTCACCCGTGGCTTCCGACCCGTCGGACGTCGCGCGGATCACGCCGCTTTCGTCCACGTAGAACCGCCGGACACCGGTCCGGCCCGGCACTATCGGGTCGGCCAGGCAGATGAAACCGGCCGTGGCCCCCTCGCCGCCGGGGATGACCTCCATGGTGAAGGCGTAGCCCTGCTTGACGCCGCCGCTCAGCACCGAATCAATGAAGGGGACCGATCCCCCGGGCGGAGGATCGCCAAGTTGGTCCAGGGTACCGTAGTCATACTCACCGTTGTCGCCCAGGTCGACCACGCTGGCGGTCTTGAACTGGCTCTGGGCGGTCGCAATAGTCCGCAGCGACGAGATCGCGCTGGTCTCGTTTGCGGTCATGCGGTGACGGAGGAACAGCGGTATCGAGAGCGCCGCGATGATGCCAATGATGAGTGCGACAATCATCAACTCTACCAGCGTGAATCCGCGGCGCCTCATGACACATTCTCCTTCCGTGGGTTGATCGGTTATTCGACCGTGACGCTCTTGGCCAGATTGCGCGGCTGGTCGACGTCGCAGCCGCGGTTCGTAGCGATGCGGTAGGCCAGCAGTTGCAGCGGCACGGCTACGATGATCGGACTGAACGGCTCGTAACACTCCGGGACGTAGATGACGTCCTGACTGTACTTCCGGATCTCCTCATCGCCTTCGGTGGCGATGGCCAGCACGAGGCCGTTGCGCGCACGCACCTGTTGAATATTCGACAGCATCTTCTCGTGCACGCTGCTTTGAATGGCGATGCAGATCACCGGCATCACGCTCGTGACGAGCGCGATCGGGCCGTGCTTCATCTCGCCGGCCGCGTAGCCTTCGGCGTGGATGTAGCTGATCTCCTTGAGCTTGAGCGCTCCCTCCAGCGCGGTGGGGTAGTTGAAGCCCCGCCCCAGGAACAGCGCGTCCGAGGCGTTCAGATACCTGGGGTCGCTCGCCAGCCGAGTGATGGCATCCTGATGGTCCAAACACCACTGGACCTTGCCCGGCAGGGCGCGGAGGTGCTCCACCAGTTCGTGGGTCTGCTCGGGCGCCAGCACGCCGCGCGCCCGGCCCAGCCACAGGGCGAAGAGGGCCAGGCATGTGAGCTGCGACGTGTAGGCCTTCGTCGAGGCCACGCCGATCTCGGGTCCTGCCTGCTGATAGATCACGCCGTGCGACTCGCGCGCCACGCTCGATCCGACGACATTGACGACCGCGGCCACTTTCGCCCCTTTTGTCTTGGCGATGCGAATGGCCTCGAGCGTGTCGGCGGTCTCGCCGGACTGCGACACCGGGATCATGAGCGTGTTGGGGCCGACGATCGGGTCGCGGTAGCGAAACTCGGAGGCCACGTCGACCTCGACGGGCACCTGGGCGAACTTCTCGATGAGGTATTTTCCCACGAGCCCCGCATGCCAGGCGGTCCCGCAGGCGACGATAAGAATCCGCTGGCAGGCGCGGAGATCCTCTTCCGAAAGCTGCATGTCGGGCAGCAGGATGTCGTCGGAGTTCGCCTGCACGCGCCCGCGCAGGGTGTTGCGGAGTACGTCCGGCTGCTGGTGGATCTCCTTGAGCATGAAATGCGGATAGCCGTCCTTCTCGGCGGCCACCTCGTCCCACTCGATGTGGGCCACCTCCGGCGACTGGGGCACGTGATTGAAGTCCTCGAGCACATACCCGTCACGCCGCAGCGCACACACCTGGCCGTTGTCGAGAAACAGGACGTTACGCGTAAACCGGATGAGGGCCGGCACGTCCGAGGCGACAAAGGCCTCGCCATCTCCCAGGCCGACGACCAGCGGGCTGCCGTGCCGCGCCGCCACGAGGACCTCCGGCTCGTCCTGGCACACCACGGCGATCGCGTAGGCGCCCTCGACCTCTTTCAGCGCCTGCTTGACGGCTTCGAACAGGTTGCCGCGATAGTATTTGCGGAAGAGGTGCGCGAGCAGTTCGGTGTCGGTCTGGCTGCGGAACGTGACGCCTTCGGCCTGAAGCTGGGCACGCAATTGCGGGAAGTTTTCGATAATGCCGTTGTGAACGACAGCAATTTCCCGGGGCCCGTCCAAGTGCGGGTGGGAATTGACCTCGCTGGGCGCCCCGTGGGTGGCCCAGCGCGTGTGTCCGATAGCCAGCCGGCCGTGCAGGGGCGTCGCGACCAGGCGTTCCTCGAGTGCCGCGAGCTTGCCGAGACTCTTCACGTAATCGAGGTGACCGCCCTCGACCACCGCCAGCCCGGCCGAATCGTAGCCGCGGTACTCCAGCCGGTGCAGTCCGGCCATCACGACCTCTACCGCGTCGCGTTCGCCGACATATCCCACAATACCGCACATAGGCCTGCACTCCTCCGCCGCGCGTCCGCGCCGCACTACAGCAACCGGATGAACACCTCGCGCACGCCAAGCGTCAACGCCGCCACGATGACGCCTGCCACGCAGACGCCGCCGAAACACGCGATGAGCGCGCGGTGAAACTTGAGCCCAAAGATGTGCGCCGCCATGGCCCCGGTCCATGCGCCCGTAACGGGCAGCGGCACCGCGACGAACATGGCCAGTCCGAGGGCCTCGTACCGCTGGATCTTATCACTTTTGCGCCGGGTACGGGCAAACAGCCACTCGACGATGCGGTCGCCGCGCTCCCAGCGGCGCAGGAAATCGGTCACCGGCCGCAGAAACCAGAGGATGAACGGGATCGGGATCATGTTGCCCAGTACGGCGAGCACATAGGCCTCGACCAGCGGCATCCCTTTGGCAAGCGCGAAGGGCAGCGCGCCGCGCAGTTCGAGGATGGGCAGGGCCGCAAGCACGACCGTCGCCACGGGCAGCGAGAAATGGGCCTCGAAAAAGGCCGCCACAGCTTCTTTCAAAGAGAAAACTCCCTTCGTGCGAGCCCGTCGAGGGCATGGTAGTGGGTGAGGTCGCGATGCAGCGGCGTGATGCTGACCTTGCCGTGTTCGATGGCTTCAAAATCCGTCCCCGGCTCCAGCACGTGGCTCGGCTCGCTGCCGCCAATCCAGTAGTATGCCCCCCCGCGCGGGTCCACGCGGGCGATGATCTCGTCCTGATAGGTCCGGCGCCCCATACGTGTCACGGCGATGCCGTTGAGGGCGTCGTAGGGGACATCCGGCACGTTTACGTTCAGCACGGTATCCGCAGGCAATCCCCGCGCGAGCACCTCCGACGCAACCCGCACGGCCACGGCCGCCGCGGTCTCCATGTGCTGGGGCACGTAGCTCACGTCCGATACGGCCACTGCGGGGATCCCCAGCAGCATCCCCTCGAAGGCCCCCGCGACCGTGCCCGAGTACGTCACGTCGTCGCCGAGGTTGGCGCCGGGATTGATGCCGGACACCACCAGCACCGGCCGCGCGCCCAGCAGGTCGCGCACGGCGAGCATGACGCAGTCGGTCGGTGTGCCGTCCACCATGAACCAGTGCTCGCGCACCTGATGCACGCGCAAGGGCCGGTGCAGCGAGACGCCGTGGCCAACGGCGCTCTGCTGGCGGTCAGGGGCAAACACGCGCACGTCGCCGACCTCGGCCAGCGCCTCGGCGAGCAGGGCCAATCCCGGGGCGTTGATGCCGTCGTCATTGGTTACCAGAATCAGCGGTCTGAGCATGTGTGGCGGGTGTATCCTCGCGGAACGATCCGGTTCTGACCCTGGACCTTTGGCCACGCACAGCGAACGCGCCGGAGGGGCGTCCCGTGGCCGCAACCCTTTATAGCACAGGCTGCGGGAGGCGGATCAACCGCCGCGCCGATAAAGGTGATAAAAGAGTTGCATTCGCGCATTTTCGCGATCTATACTCGGCGCGCTGGCTGCCGCGTCCATACGTCTGCAGAGCCAACCGTTTCGGGGCGCCTCTCCGCAGTTTCCGGGGGCTGAAAAAATGGCCGGGGGCTCAGAGTTCAATGCAGGATGCTGGCGCTATTCGTATGCACCAGCGGTCCGTGCGTAAGGTATAATAAACCCCGATGGCTGCGGACGGCGTTGCCGGAATATCGGTACGTCTGATCGCGAAAAGCCATTGACAAGGCCCCGAAGGCACGTGATGGGTAACGGCATGACCAAGCCTTCCATCTTGATTGTGGATGATGAGCGCGCCGTGCGCGCCGCGCTTCACCGTTGGTTTGACGCGTGCGGCTACACCGTGGACGTGGCGGAGGACGGGGTCGAGGCGGTCGAGAAATGCACGGCCAACACTTTTGATGCCGTCATCATGGACCTCGAGATGCCCCGGATGAGCGGCGCGGAGGCCCTGACGGCCATCAAAATGCTTCAGCCGGAGCTTCCGGTCATCGTCTTCACGGGCTATCCCGGCGGCCACGAGCGGTCCATCTACACGGGCGCGGCCCGCGTGCTCATCAAGCCCCTGCGCCTCAAGGACTTGGAGCAGGAGGTGCGTTCCCTGCTCGAACCGTCCCACAGCGAGGGGTAGTGGCTCCTGCCGATGGTTTCTGGCATCTTTGCCACTCTTGTTGATGTTTTGTCTATCCTGTGCTAGGCTGGACCAGCCTAGGGGACCACATTGCGGTTGTCGGTGTCTCTTTTTGTGAACCCATGCCGTCAACCGGGGGACGTGGCCGCCGGATCGCAACACGGAAGGAGAATTCTCATGCGCGCGCAAATCGTCTGTTTGTTGACACTGCTGGCGCTGGTGAGCGCCGCGCCGGCCGTCGCCGAACTGCAGAACGTCGAAGTCGGCGGCGAAGTCCGGCTTCGCGGCAACTACATCGGCGACACCTTCCCGCCGCTGCCGCTCTTTGAGACACGGTGGCCGGCCGGCGTGCTCGGGCTGCGCCCGATCGGCGGCCCCTTCGCGTCCGGCGGCAACAACGGCCTGGGCGTCGTCAGCGTCCGCAGTTGGGACGGCCAGGGCCACGCCATGAAGTTCGTCGAGCAGCGCACGCGCCTGCACCTGCTGGCGGATTTCACGAACAACGTCACGGCGTTTGTCGAATTCGACAGCTATGACATGTGGGGCCAGGATTTCCGCAGCAACTACATTACCGGCGCGGATGCCGCGGGCGCGGACAACATCAATCTGTTTCAGGCCTACGTCGAAGCGAATGAGATGTTCGGGCAGCCGCTGCGACTGCGCATCGGCCGGCAGGAGCTGGCCTTTGGCAATCAGTGGCTCGTGGGACCGCGCGACTTCGAGTTCTTCTTCACGGGCCTGTCGTTTGACGGCCTGCGCCTGACCTACGACACCGATCTGTTCACGGTCGACACGTGGTGGACCAAGCTCGCCGAGCGCAGTCCGCTCGAGGAAGACGGCGACACCGATTTCTTCGGCGTGTATGGCACCTACAAGGGCATCGAGAACCTGACGCTGGACGCGTACTGGATGGTCATCCGGGACGCCGAGAGCCTGGCCGATTTCTACGGCAACCCGGTCATCGAGTGGCTGGAAGGTCTCGCGCGGGTGGATGACTACGACGTGACGCAGCTTCACACGGTCGGCGGCCGCGTGGCGGGGCATTACGGCGCGGTGGACTTCAACGCGGAACTGGCCTATCAGTTCGGCAATGCCGACAAGGTCGGCTTCACGTTCAAGCCCCGCATCTATGGCAACGGCGCGGACACCTTTGACATGTTCGGCGGGAACGCCGAGATCGGTTACACCTTCGACCTGCCCTATCACCCGCGCGTGTTTGCCGGGCTGATCTATCTGGGCGGCGAGGACAACCGCGACATGAGCTTCCTGGAGTGGGTGAATCCAATTTACCGGCCGGACGCGAGCATCAGCTTCAACCGGCTGTTCTCGAATGTCATCTACAGCGGGTTCATGGACCTGAACAACGACCTGTCCAATTGCTACATCATCCGTGGCGGCGCGATGTTCGCCCCGACGGAGAAGATTTCGGCGATCCTGATGGCGTCGGACTTCACGGCTGTCGAGGCGTTTGACGCGCCGCGACATATCCGGTTCGGACGGATGCGCATCCCGCTGTTCCCGAACCTGCCCTTCATGACGACCGAGAACGATGACCATCTGGGCCTGGAGCTGGCGCTGTTCCTGCGTTATCAGTACAGCGACGACCTGCTGTTCGAGGCGGGCTGGGCGCACATGTTCACCGGCAAGGGGCTTGAGGACGGCAGTTTCAGCGCCCAGAACGGGCTCGTGTTCAACGGCGGTTCGAGCGATTCGGATGCCGATTACATCTATCTCGGATCGCGCTTGAAGTTCTAGACCTGGTCACCGCAAAGCGGGGAAAGGCCACGGCGCCTTGCCCCGCTTTCTTCTTTTTTTGGCGTATACCGGCGGCACTGATTTGCCGCCGCAATGTGTTTATGAGAAACAACCGGCATCGCCGGGGAGCGTGAAAGCTCCGCCCCGCAGGGGCAACAGAAAGGCAACCATGAGCACCAAACCCAATATCACCATTTCCTCTGTGGACGCGGAACGGCTGACACGGCTCCTGGAATCCCTTCCCGCCAGTTCATTCCCCGGAAAGAAAGCGCTGGAATCCGAGCTGGCGCGCGCCAAGGTGGTGGATCCGAAGGACATCCCTCCGACGGTCGTCACGATGAACTCAACGGTGAAATTCCGGATGGCGTCGTCCGCGGACGAATTCTGCCTGACCCTGGTATACCCCGACGACATCGATGCCAGCGGCGGGACGATTTCCATATTTGCCCCGGTGGGAAGCGCGCTGCTGGGGCTTTCGCAGGGCGATGAGATCGAGTGGCCCCGGCCCGGCGGCGGCACCCTGAAGGTGCACATCGTCGAGGTGACCTACCAGCCCGAGCGGGCGGGCGAATTCCACCTGTAGCCGGTTTCGCTCCGCAGATGGCGCGGATGAGTGCCCGTGCAGACACCCGTCTGCGGCAGTCTGCGCCATCTGCGGACTACTCACCGGGCGCCATTCTTTGCAGCCAATCCTTCCCGTCGCCGTCCACCTCCGGCGGCGTCCTCTTGAGCGGGAAGCGGTCGCCGTGAGGTGGCCGCCACCGCACCCATTCAACATGGCCGTCCATGAACAGCACATTGGATCCCGCCGGATCGTGATTGGTGACCGCCGTCCCGTCTGCAGCGACCTCAGGCACAAAGGTATCCCACATCACCGGCACCTTGCTCATGCGCTGGACGCGCGCCATCGCCTCGTCCGCGCCGCCAGGGCGGGGAAGATCACTGGCAAGCGGTATCGCTTCCGGAACACGTTGCGCACGGTCCGCATCCCACCCTTCCCCGCCCGGAGCCTCATCGCCCCGCCACGCGGTCAGTACATCGCCGGATTTCGTCGTGTAGGGCGAGTCTACGGCCCCTGACGTTATCCACGGGGCCTCGGAACCGGCCAGAAAACGCCCGTTGAGGTACCAGGTCTCCTGCGTGTAAGGACAGCCCGCACCCAAGTCTACCTTGTGGCCGAACTGCGCCGGTTCCAACCCAACCGGCAGCCGGATGTAGTCCGGATTTCCGCTGTCCCGGACCATCGCGAGGGCAAGCTCTCCCGCTTGTTGCCACGCCTCCCACGCGACCTGTGCTTGCGTGGGCGTCTGTGTCTCGTAGTTGAAGTACACGTAGGACCGCGCGGAGGTCAGGTGTACCAGATGGCAGTCCTGCGTGGCCTGTCCGGATTCCATCAGAGAACGAATCTGCGCAAGGACTTCGAAAGGCAACCTGTCGTGGCGTTCAGACAGAACGGGCATCAACTTGGAAGAGTCAGGGCAAATGCTGATACTAGGGTCGCTCATATAATCGGGGTAGATGGACTGCATGTCGGGGAAAGCGACTGCTGCGTCGCCGCCGTAGGCAAGGGCCGACATCGGGGGAAACAGGCCATCGCGTGATTCGCCCGCATACATCCGGTGGACCAGTCCCCACTGCTTGAGGTTGTTCTGACAGCTCGCGCGTGGATGGCCGTGTCGCCCCCGGGTCAACAACGTCAGCAACCCCGGCAACAACATCAGGATCAGGACCCCCAGAATGACCAGCACTGCAATCAGCTCGACCATCGTGATGCCTCGCGTTTTGTCCCGCATGCGCGTTCCCCTTCTCGGTTATTCCCCAGATCGCACTACTACTGTACCACACGCCACGGACGCACGAGCGTGAACTGCCACGCCGCCCTTGTGTAGAATCACCGCAAACCTGCACCAACCCATGGGGAGACGCCGCTGTGGATCAGAATAGCTTCGTCGCACGTGTCCGCCCGTACCGGACGATTCCCGTTGTGGCCCTGGATTCCGTGGATCAGGCCCTGCCGTTGGCGGACGCGCTGATCGCGGGCGGGCTGCCCATTGTCGAGGTCACGTTTCGCACCGCAGCGGCTGCGGATGTGATCCGCACGCTCAAGGCGCAACGGCCGCAGTTGCTGGTCGGCGCGGGAACGGTGCTGACCGAGGCCAATGTGCGCGCGGCCGTGGACGCGGGCGCCGAGTTTGCCGTGGCGCCGGGCCTGAATCCCGCCATCGTGCGGGCCGCGCAAGCCGCGGGGCTCCTGTTCGTCCCGGGGATCGCGACGCCGACGGACATCGAGGGCGCCGTCGCGCTCGGCTGCCGCATTCTGAAGTTTTTCCCGGCGGAGGCGCTTGGGGGCACGGTGATGTTGACGGCCCTCAGCGCGCCCTACGCGCACCTCGGGCTGCAATTCGTGCCCACGGGCGGCGTGAATACGGGCAATCTGGCGTCCTACCTCAGCCTGCCGGCCGTGCTGGGCGCTGGCGGCACCTGGATCGCCAAGAAGGACGAGATGGCGCCGGGAAAGACGGACGTGATCGTGCGGCGGTGTCAGGAAGTGGCGGAAATCGTCGGCAGACTGGGAGCGTAGCTACTGCTCGAGCCGCCGGAGCGCTTCCTCGACCTTCGGACGCCACTCGGCGGGCAGACCCGGTGATTGCCTCAGCATCGTATACTCGAGCCGTGCCTCGGCGGTGCGCCCGACGGCCTCGAGCGTCTCGGCCAGCTTGAGGCGCACACCGGTGTGCGTGGGCACCGCCCGCACCGCCTCCTGCAGCACCGGGATCGCCTCGCGAGGCCGGTCCTGCTTCTCGAGGATGGATGCGAGCTGTTGCGCGGCAACCGCCTTGTCGAGCGCGGACAGATGGGGCAGCGCGAGCCGCAGGAGCTGTTCCGCAGGCCCCGGCGCCTCAATTATCAGGAAAAAGCGGCTCAGCGTGTGGGCACCCGCGGCCACCTCGGCGGGCTGGCCGGTGTGGTTCTGGATCTCGTCCAGGAGGATGCGCCCGGCCCACCCTGTCAGAGTCTCCAGCGGCACGTTGTCGACATTGAAGGCGCCCGCCTCGATCGCCGCCACCAAGGTTTCGGCGCCGCGCTGAACGCCCGCGGCGCCGTCCGTCCACGCCGCAACGACGGCCTCGACCGACGCGGGCACGGCTGTCTGGCCCGTGCGCGACCGGTTGTACTGCGTCAACGCGGTCTGTTCAAACTCCGGCATGAGCCCGTTAAGGTCGGCAAACAGCGCGAAGTCCGCCCACACCTCGGCGCGTTCCGGCAAGGCATTGAGCGACGCCTGATAGGACTGCAGGGCCTCCTGCGGCCGGTGAAGCTTCGTCCCCAGCACGTAGGCCTGCCACAGATACAACAGCGCCGTGGTCTCCACGTCCGGGGCTCTGGCGGACGCCAGCCGGGCAATCTGCGCGGTCAACGCGTCGTGCATCGCCTCGAAGCTGCCCGATTTCCCGGAGTACTCGGCGAAGACACTCCACACGTCGCGATTGTCCGGTTGCAGACCCGCCGCCCGTTGCAGCGACGCCAGCGCGCCTGCGAGGTCCTCCCGCGCCAATTGGGCGCGCGCGATCATCATGAACAGCCGGCCCGGTTCGGCGCCCCCAAGCATCACCGCCTGCCGGAGGTGCGTCTCGGCCTCCTGCCAGAGCGCATCCACCTCCTCGTCCGCCGCCGCGCCCCCGGTGGCCAGCAGCGCCCGGGTGGCCGCCATGCGTCCGAGCAGTTCCTGGGCCAGCGGATACGGCGGACACAGCTCGGCCACGCGTGCAGCGTTGCGGCGGCCCTCCTCGAACAGTTCGCGCGCGCGCTCCGGCGACGTCGCGTGCTGCTCGACCGCGAGGTCGCGTTTGGTGTCGGCCGAGACAACGAGCGTGACGATGTAGTCGGGACGCAACGCCGTGGATCGATCGAGCAGATCATCGGCGGCGCCGCGCTGCTTGAGTTTGACCTGCGCGAGCGCCTCATTGAGCGGATAGCGGAAATCCCACGGCGCGAGCGCCCCGCCCTTGCGGAAAAAGTCCGCCGCGGCCGCAAAATAGCCTCCCTCGTGCATCATCGCTCCGCGTCCGGTCTGAAGGTAGCGCTCGGCATTGAACGACCGGGTCGCCATGTAGCCCGACAGCACCGCCAGCACGACCACCGCCAGCCGCACGAACAATGGCTGGCCGAAACGATTCCGGATCGGAAGGACCGGCGTGTTTTCGAGATAAAGCGCCTCGACAAATCCCATCATGACAAACAGTACGAAGGCCGAGACGGGCACGCGAAGGTTGAATCCGAATAGTCCATCGACGAGAAAGGCGGTAAAGAAGGCCGCCGCGGCCAGGCCAAAGCGCCGCCGGGCGGGATCCTGCCGAAGGAAGTACAGGTACAACCCGTGAACGACGCCAAGCACCAGCAGGGCCAGATGCGCGGCGGCCGCCAGGATACCGGCGTCCACGGCGGTCTCGATCAGGTCGTTGTGGACGTGCTCATTGAGCTGTTCGTTCACCGCGAACCACCATTGCTCGAAGGGGCTCCAGAAATGGACGTTGGCGTACTCGTAGATCCCCGGCCCGAAACCGAGGAGGGGCTGGTCCAGGATCATGCGCGATGCGCCGAAATAGGCGTTGTAGCGCAAGAGGAGCGAGGTATCCTGGGGCAGCGGGCTGCCCGTCGCCAGGTAGAGTCCCAGCGTCCCCGCCGCGGCCGCGCCGCATACGATCCCGGCCATCGTCAGGACGGCCGTGGCGGTCTTGCGCAACGGCGACGCGGTTCCATGGGCAAGGGCCTTGGCCACTACCGCCAGCAGCAGGGCCGCCATCAGCGCCACCACGCTCCCACGGGTCCGCGTGAAGTACAGATGCACCATGTAGACCGCAAC
>JBPOJD010000058.1:0-48232 GCA_052033955.1 Candidatus Hydrogenedentota bacterium | reverse complement strand
AATCCAGGCTAGCCAGTTGGCGGTGCAAGCCTCCAACGTTCTCGACGTGACGGGTTCGGAGCGTGGCAGGTCCACGCTCCGAACCCGGTTTGCAAAGACACAGTCAGTTGGCGTAGCGTTCGCCAGATACCCGCGCCACGGCGGGCACAGCGCAATCGCAGTACGAACCTGAGGTAAGAAGGTATGTTCAAGGTCCTGAAGAAGGTCTCCCTGGCCGAAAGCATCAAGGAATTCGAGGTCGAGGCGCCCCAGATCGCGCGCAAGGCCCGTCCGGGCAACTTCGTGCTCGTACGCGGCGATGTCTTCGGCGAACGTATCCCTCTCACGATCGCGGACAGCGACGCTGAACGCGGCACGATCACCCTCGTCATGCAGGAAATAGGCAAGGGCACGACGAAGCTTGGCACGATCAACGAGGGCGACAGCCTGCTCGATGTCGTGGGGCCGCTGGGCAAAGACCGCAACGTCCCCACAGGGCAGACCATCTGCTGTGTCTCGGGCGGCCTCGGCGTGGCGCCGATGTATCCGCAGACCAAGGCGTGCCATCAGGCCGGGAACCGGGTCATCAACATCATTGGCGCCCGCAACAAGGACCTGCTGTTCTGGCAGGACCGCATGGAGGCCGCCAGCGAGAAGACGTATTACAGCACCGATGACGGTTCGTTTGGCCACCACGGCTTCGCAACGCAGATCCTCGAGGACCTCATCAATAAAGGCGAGAAATTCGATGAAGTCATCGCCATCGGACCGGTGCCGCACATGCGGGCCGTCGCGAATGTCTGCAAGAAGTACAATGTCCCCGTGATCGTCAGCCTGAACCCGATCATGGTCGACGGCACCGGGATGTGCGGCGGCTGCCGCGTCACCGTAGGCGGCGAATCGCTCTACGCCTGTGTGGACGGCCCGGAGTTTGACGGCGCCGAGGTGGATTTTGAGGAGTTGATGAGCCGGCAGGGGAGTTACCGCGACATCGAACGGGTCGCCGTCGAGGGCAACGGCCATCACAGATGCAACCTGGAAATCCAGGCCGATGCCCACGAGTCCGGCAACGGCGCCCCGTGGCCAAACGCCTATGGCCATTTCGAGAAGCAGACGCTTTCCCATGTTCTGCGCGGGATGGTGGATGTGGTTCGCGGCCCGGGCCGCTTTGACGAGGTCGCGCTTGGGCTGTCGCCGAAGGCCGCGCTGGCCGAAGCGCTCCGGTGCCGTCTGTGCGCCGACCCGAAGTGCATGACGGGCTGCCCGGTCGAGGTCGACATTCCCCAATTTATCGAAGCGATCCAGCAGGACGACCTGCCGCGCGCCGCGCGCATCCTCAAGCAGAAGAACAACCTTCCGGCCATCTGCGGCCGCGTGTGCCCGCAAGAGACGCAGTGCGAGGAGCGCTGCATTCTGGCGAAATATGAGCAGCCCGTGGCCATCGGCGCGCTCGAGCGTTACGTGGCCGACTGGGAAGCCGCCCACGGCATCGAGATCCCCGAAAAAGCGCCCGCAAAGGGCCGGCGCGTCGCCGTCGTGGGCAGCGGCCCCGGCGGACTGACCTGCGCCGGGGATCTGGCCCGGATGGGCTACGACGTAACGGTTTTCGAGGCCTTCCACGACACCGGCGGCGTGTTGCGCTACGGCATCCCCGAGTTCCGCCTTCCGAAGCGCATTGTGGATCAGGAAGTGAACTACGTGCGCAGTCTCGGGGTCAAAATCGAGCTGAACATGGTCGTCGGAAAGGTCGCGACCGTCCAGGAACTGCTGGATCAGGGCTTTGATGCGGTGTTTATCGCCGTAGGCGCGGGCGCGCCCGCCTTCCTGGGGATCCCCGGCGAAAACCTCGTCGGCGTCTTCTCCGCGAACGAGTTCCTGACCCGCGTCAACCTGATGAACGCCTTTCGCGAGGAGTACGACACGCCCGTTCGCGTGGGCAAGCGCGTTGCGGTCATCGGCGCCGGGAACGTGGCCATGGATGCCGCCCGCACCGCCAACCGCCTGGGCGCGCAGACCGTCACGGTGGTCTACCGGCGCTCCGAGGCCGAGATGCCCGCGCGCGCGGCGGAACTCCACCACGCGAAGGAAGAGGGCATCATTTTCCAGCTCCTGACCAACCCGGTGCGCATCATCGGCGACGAGCAGAACCGCGTCCGCGCGCTCGAGTGTGTCCGGATGAAGCTTGGCGAGCCGGATTCCTCGGGCCGCCGCCGGCCGGAAGCGATTCCGGGCTCCGAATTCGAACTGGCGTGCGACATGGTGATTCCGGCCCTTGGCAACCGCGCCAATCCGCTGTTGACCCAGAACACCGAGGGGCTTGCCCTCAACAAATGGGGCAACATCGTGGCGGAGGACGCCACCGGCGCCACGTCCCTTCCGGGCGTATACGCGGGCGGCGACATCGTGATTGGCGCGGCGACGGTGATTGAGGCGATGGGCGCGGGCAAGCGTGCGGCGCGGGCCATCGACCAATACCTGACCCAGAAGGCCGCAGCGGTATCCTGACGCGGCGACAAAGGCGGGCACGTGGCAACAGGCGCGAAGCTAAGTACAGGACTCCCAGGACTCGATGACGTCATCCGCGGGGTGATGGCGGGCGACAACATCGTGTTTCAGGTCGAGGCCGTCGAGCACTACCTCGCGTTCGCACGGCCCTACTGCCAGCAGGCCATTGCGGACGGCCGGCGTCTGGTGTATTTCCGCTTCGCGAAGCATGAACCGGTACTCGAGGACACGCAACACGTCGAGGTGTGTGAACTCGATCCCGGCGCGAGCTTCGAGGCCTTCCTCGACAAGATCCACGCCCGTATCGACAAGGCTGGACGCGGCGCGTTCTTCGTGTTCGACTGCCTGTCCGATCTGTCCGCCGACTGGTACAGCGATCAGATGATCGGCAATTTCTTCATGCTGACCTGCCCGTACCTGTACGACCTGGAGACCGTGGCCTACTTCGGGCTGCTCCGCAACTATCACAGCCTTCATGCCACCGGCCCGATCAGCAACACGACACAGATCCTCATCGATGTCCATCGCCACCGGGACCAGTACTACATTCATCCCCTCAAGGTGCAGAATCGCTCCTCATCCACGATGTACATGATGCACGCGTGGAACGACGCGGGGTTCGAGCCCGTGATGGACAGCGATACCAACGCCGAGATTCTCACCTCCGGCCGCGGCTTCGCGCTCGACAGCGCGCAGCACCGTCTGGGCATCTGGACGCGCACGCTGTTGCACGCGGAAGAGGTCATGGAGGCCCTGTACCGCGGCGAGAACGTGGGGGACCAGGCTGAGGCGCTGTTCCACCGCATGCTTCGCATGGCGATCTCGCGCGATGACCGCGTCCTGGAACTGGTGGAGCGTCACCTGACGCTGCGCGATGTGGTCAACGTGTGCCGCCGGATGATTGGCACGGGGCTTATCGGCGGCAAGTCCGTCGGCATGCTGCTTGCCCGGGCGATCATGAAGGAAAAGCACCCGCGCTGGGCTTCGCTGCTCGAAGTGCACGATTCGTTCTACATCGCGAGCGACGTGTTCTACACGTTCCTCGTGCGCAACGGCTGCTGGTGGATCCGCCAGAAGCTGCGCCAGAAGGACAACCTGCTCGCCGATGCCGAGCGCGGGCGGCACCACATTCTCACGGGCACCTTCCCGGCCCACATCGAGCAACAGTTCGGCAGCATCCTGGATTATTACGGCCAGTCGCCGATTATCGTGCGCTCCAGCAGCCTGCTCGAAGACAATTTTGGTAACTCGTTCGTCGGCAAGTACGACAGTGTGTTCCTGGCCAACCAGGGCTCGCGCCAGCAGCGCCTCGAGGACTTCATCAGCGCCGTCAAGCGCATCTACGCCAGCAGCATGAGCGAGGCGGCCCTGTCGTACCGTGCGCGGCACGGCCTGCTGGACCGCGACGAACAGATGGCGCTGCTTGTGCAACGGGTGTCGGGCGGCTTGCACGAACACCTGTTCTTTCCACAAATCGCCGGCGTCGGGCTGTCGTTCAACCCCTACGTCTGGGGCGAGTACATCGACCCGCAGGCAGGGATGCTGCGGCTGGTGCTGGGACTCGGGACGCGCGCCGTGGACCGCGCCGACGACGACTACACGCGCATTGTCGCCCTGAACGCGCCGGAACGGCGTCCCGAGGCGGAGCGTGATGACGCCAGCCAATTCGCGCAACGCAAGGTCGATGTGCTGGACCTCAACGGCAACCAGCTCATCACTACCGACTTCGAACATGTCGTGGACCACGGATCCCGGCTGCCCGTGGACCTCTTTGCATCGCCCGACCACAAATACGCGCGCATGGCCCGCGGCCAGGGGCGCAATGTTGTCGCCCCGCTGGTTCTGAACTTCGACAAGCTCATCAAGGAAACGCGCTTTATCGATGACATGCGCGAAATGCTGGCCACGCTCCAGGAAGCCTACAACTATCCTGTTGACGTCGAGTTCACGGCCAATTTCCGCAACGCCGACGAGTACCGCATCAACCTGGTCCAGTGCCGGCCGTTGCAGGTAAAGGGCGTGTCGGGCGACATCGCCCCGCTGGACAACGTCCCCCGCAGCGATACGATCCTCGCCACCTCCGGGCCGCTGGTCGGCCAGAGCCGTATCGAGAGCGTCGAGCGGGTCATCTATGTGGTGCCCTCCGTGTACGGCAACCTTCCGCTTGGCGACCGGTATTCGGTGGCGCGGCTGATCGGCAAGCTCAACCAGAGCCTGCCCGAGGAAAATGCCGCGACCATGCTCATCGGCCCCGGCCGCTGGGGCACGACCACGCCGTCTCTGGGCGTGCCGGTCTCCTTCGCCGAGATTAACCGCATGTCAATCCTGTGTGAAATCGTCGCCATGCGCGACGACCTGACGCCCGACGTCTCCCTCGGTACCCATTTCTTCAGTGAACTGGTTGAAATGGACATGCTCTATCTCGTGCTCTTCCCGGACCACCCGGAAACCGTCTGGGACCGGGACTTCTTCGACACCGCCCCGAACCGCCTGACGGACGTTGTCCCGGACGCGGGCGACCTGGCGCACGTGGTCAAGTTCCTTCGCACAGGGGATGTTTCCGGCGCAGACCCGTTGCTCGTGCATGCCAACACAATGAAGCAGCGCGCGCTGTTCTATCGTCACCGGCACCTGACGGGACAGACCGGGTTCTGAGACGAGAACCGGCCTGAAACGGAGAGCGGGAGGACCCCGTGAACGTCTGCCGCGCCACGGGTACTCCCGACGATCGCGCTACAAGCTTCTCGAGAAGGTACTACCCCCCGCATCCCTCCGTTCCCAGTGCGTGATGCTCGCCTTGACCCATTGCCGCATTCCCGGCTCATTGGCAGACCGTCCCCTGCGCGGTATACTGAAATGAGGGCTGTGCGCCGGACTGCAACCAGGCAGCCAGCCCTCTCTGGAAGGCGGTGCTGCAATGCCGGACAAACTGAGCCTCAAGGAACTCATCGAGGAGAACACGATGCCGTCAGCGCCCGAGCTGATGGTGCGTGAGAAGGACGACGCCGTCCGCTGCCTCGCCTGCGGCCACCGGTGCTTCATTCGGCCGGGGAAGGCGGGGGTCTGCCGGGTCCGCTTCAACCGCAACGGCCAGCTTCTGGCCCCCGGCGGCTATGTGGCGGGTCTGCAAGTAGACCCCATCGAGAAGAAGCCGTTCTTCCACGCCTATCCCGGCCGCGATGCCCTGTCGTTTGGCATGCTGGGCTGCGACTTTCACTGTGCCTACTGCCAGAACTGGGTGTCCAGCCAGGTCCTGCGGGACGAGAGCGCGACGGCCATGCCGCACATCTGCGACGAAGACGCCCTGGTCGCTTGCGCGGTCGAACGGCACGTGCCGGTGGTGGTGAGCACCTACAACGAACCCCTGATCACGGCGGACTGGGCCGTCAAGGTGTTCGACAAGGCGCGGGCGCGGGGCTTGGTGTGCGGATTTGTGAGCAACGGCAACGCGACGCCTGAGGTCCTGGCGTATATCCGCCCCTATGTCGACCTGTACAAGGTGGATCTGAAGAGTTTCGATGACGCGAATTACCGCAAGCTGGGCGGCGTGCTCCGGAACGTCCTCGATACGATTGTGCGCCTCAAGGAAATGGGGTTCTGGGTAGAGATCGTCACACTGGTGGTTCCGGGGTTCAACGACGGCCAGGCTGAGCTGGAACAGATGGCCAGGTTCATTGCCGGGGTGTCGCGTGACATCCCGTGGCACGTGACGGCCTTTCACCCCGATTATCGCATGACGGAACCGGGCCGGACGACCCGCGCCGAGCTCGACCGCGCCTGCGCGGCCGGGAAGGAGGCGGGCCTCCGTTTTGTGTACGAAGGCAACCTGCCGGGGGCCGTCGGCGAGCGCGAGAACACCTGCTGCCCACAGTGCGGGACCCTGTTGATCCGGCGTTACGGCTTTCTGGTCATCGAAAACACCATGCGAGGCAACCGGTGCCCGGAGTGCGAGGCCGAGATCCCGGGCGTCTGGGAACACGACCCGCCCCGCCGGAGCGACGGGCCGGGGATCCCGAGTCCGATATGGCTCCGCTGAGCGCGCGGGGTGCATTCACCGGCGCCATCCCGTAGAATGAGCGGCCTTGGAACCGGAACGACCATTGGGAGACGACATGACAGACAATGTTCACCGGGCGCCGGTCGCCGTGACCCCGGATCTGTTGACGAAATACGACCGGCCCGGGCCGCGCTATACAAGCTATCCCACCGCGCCGGAATGGGATGAAGCCTTTGGCGATGCCGAGTACCGGCGTGCGCTGGCGAACGCGTCCGCCACACCCGGCGAGGCGTTGTCCCTGTACGTTCATCTGCCGTTTTGCCACGAGCGGTGCAGCTTCTGTGCCTGCAACGTGGTCATATCGAAGAAGGACGAAGTGGCCGGCCCCTATGTAGACTACCTGCTGCGCGAGATGTCGATGGCCGTCGAGGAACTCGGACCGCGCCGCCTGATTCGCCAGATGCACTGGGGAGGCGGCACGCCCACCTACCTGCCGCCCGGCCTCATGCGCCGGCTGTTCGAGGGTATCGCCGGGCGCTTTGACGTGGCGCCCGACGCGGAAATTGCCATCGAGGTGGACCCGCGCGTCACCTCGCAGGAGCAGATCACCCTGCTGCGGTCGCTCGGGTTCAACCGCATCAGCATGGGCGTACAGGACCTCGATCCCGAGGTGCAACGGCTCGTCAACCGCAATCAGACCGCCGAGCAGACCGGCCGCCTGGTTGCCTGGTGCCGCGAGTGCGGCTTCGAAGGCATCAATTTCGACCTGATCTACGGGCTTCCCGGCCAGACCCTCGACACCTGGACCCGGACCATCGAACAGACCATCGCAATGCGCCCGGCACGGCTGGCTGTCTACAATTTCGCTCACCTGCCGGACAAGGTGCATCACCAGCGCAAGATCGACGCGAGCCTGCTGCCGCACGGCGCGCAGAAATACGCGCTGTTCGCGGAGGCCCGCCGCTTGTTCGAGGCTTCCGGCTACCGCGCCATTGGAATGGACCATTTTGCGCTGCCGACGGATGAATTGGCCGTCGCCATGGACGAACGGCGCCTGCACCGGAACTTCATGGGCTACACCGTGGTCCCGGCCGCGGACATGATTGCCTTCGGCACCTCCGCCATCGGCGAGATCGGCGGCGCCTACGCGCAGAACGAAAAGCGGCTGTTCAAGTACTACCGCGCACTGGACGCAGGGCACTTCCCAACCTCCGCGGGGTGCTTTCTGACCGATGACGACGTCCTGCGCCGGTGGCTCATCCGCCAGATCATGTGCAACTTCTACCTCGACGTAACGGAATTGAAACGGCGTTTCGGCGTGGACTACGACGTGTATTTCGCGAAGGAGAACGAGCGGCTGGCCCCGTTCTATGCCGAAGGATTCCTGACGCGCGAGGACGGCAATCTCCTCATCCTTCCCTTGGGACAGGTCTTTATCCGGAATATAGCCATGGAGTTTGACGCCTACCTGCGGCGGCCCGAGGCCCACCGCCAGTTTTCGCGAACAGTATAGCGGGGGACGGGGATGGGTGCGGACGTACAGGTACTGATCATCGGCGGCGGCGTGACCGGACTCTGCGCCGCCACCTATGCCGTGAAGGCCTTCGGGGCGGAAAACGTCCTCCTGCTCGAGGCGTCGGACTGCGCCGGAGGTCAAACGGGCACCGACACGGACGACGGCTATTCCTGCGACTGGGGGCCGAACGGATTCCTGGACCGGGAACCCAAGACGCTCGAGTGGGTCAAGGAACTCGGGCTGACCGGCGAGTTGCAGCCCTGTGACGCCGCCGCGGCCCACCGATTCATTTTCAAAGACGGCCGCTTGGTCGAAGTCGTCGGGCCGCCCGCCTTCCTGTTGGCGCCCCTACTGTCCGTGCGGGGCCGCCTGCGGCTGCTGTGTGAACCGCTCGTGCGCGCCAAACGCGGCGACCAGCCGGAATCCATTTGGGACTTCGCGGCGCGCCGGATCGGGCGGGAGGCCGCCGATACCCTCGTGACGCCGATGGTCTCCGGCGTGTTCGGCGGCGACGCCCACGCGCTCGCGATGGCGGAGTGCTTCCCGCGCATGGCCGCGATGGAGCGCGAGCACGGCAGTCTGTTCGCGGCCCTGCGGGCCAAGCGAAAGGCCAATCCGAACGCCAGCGCGGCCGGCCCCGCCGGAACCCTGACCAGTTTCCAGGGCGGCATCGGCCGCCTGCCCCAGGCCGCTTCCCGCCATTTGGCGGACTGCATCGAATACGGTGCGGCCGTTACCTCAATCGCGGACCGGCAGGGCGTGTTCCGTGTGACCACCCAACGCGGCACGGCGTTGACTGCGCAGCATGTCATCTGCGCCGCACCCGCCTACGCCGCTGCCGAAATGCTGAGGGAATCGGACCCAGGCCTGGCGGACGCGCTCGGCGGCATCCCCTACGCAAGTATCGCGGTCGTGTGCACCGGCTACCGGCGCAACAAGGTCGGCCATGACCTCGACGGCTTTGGTTTTCTTGTCCCCCGCAACCAAGGCAAGCGGGTACTGGGGAGCATCTGGACCAGTTCGGTGTTCCCGGGCCGCGCACCCAACGGGGGCGTGCAGTTGCGCACGATGTACGGAGGCTACACGGATCCCGGAGCGGTGGACCTCAAGGACAACGAATTGCTGGACCTCCTGGCCCGCGAGGTGCATCCGGTCCTCGACATCCGGTCAGAACCGGACTTCGTTCGCGTGTACCGGTGGCGCCGCGGCATCCCCCAGTACACCCTCGGCCACCACCGGCGTCTCGAGGACATCGAGGCGGGCGAGCGGCGGCACCCCGGCCTCGTGTTCGCCGGCAACAGCTACCGCGGCGTCGGATTGAACGACTGTGTGGTGTCGGCGCGCCGCGCGATGGACGCCATCACGGCTTGATCCGGGCGCGTAGAGTTGTTAGATTATCGTAATAGTGAGGTTTACCTAGACCATCTCGGTGCGCACTCTATACCGAAACCCGCCGGGGCAGCCCCGCGCGCTTTTCCTTCCGGTTCGGCGCATCGTTTTCATTCCTGGAGGTTCTTAAGCATGGCCCCTCAACGTGAATCCGTGTTCAGCGCATCGAACGGCCGATCCGTGACGCGCGAGCCGTTTCCGAATTCCCAGAAAATCTACATGACCGGCAGCGATCCCTCGGTGCGCGTGCCCATGCGCGAGATTACCCAGGCGCCGACCCGCGCGGGACGCGGTGCGGACGCCGCCCTCGCCGAGAATCCGTGCATCACCGTGTACGACACTTCCGGACCCTACACCGACCCGGAAGCCGCGATCGACCTGACCACGGGGCTGCCGCCGCTGCGCCTCGACTGGATACGCGGCCGCCAGGACGTGGTTGAGCTGGACGGCGTCTCGTCGGCCTATGGCCGCGCCCGCGAACACGACGAGGCGACCGCCGGGTTGCGCTTTGTGCGCACGCGTCCGCCGCTGCGCGCCCAGTCCGGCCGGTGCGTGACGCAGATGCACTACGCCCGGCGCGGCGACATCACGCCGGAGATGGAGTTTGTCGCTATTCGCGAGAACCTGCGGCTCGAACAAGCCGCCGAGGATCTCAAGCGCCAGCACCCGGGCGTGGACTGGGACGCGAAACTCCCCCAGGCGATCACGTCCGAGTTCGTGCGCGACGAGGTGGCCCGCGGGCGCGCCATCATTCCCGCGAACATCAACCACCCCGAACTCGAGCCGATGATCATCGGCCGGCGCTTCCTGACCAAAATCAACGCCAACATCGGCAACTCCGCCATCCGCAGCTCCATCGAGGACGAGGTCGAGAAGATGGTGTGGTCGATCCGCTGGGGCGCGGACACGGTCATGGATCTGTCCACTGGCGAGAACATTCACGAAACCCGCGAGTGGATCCTGCGCAACGCGCCCGTGCCCATCGGGACGGTCCCCATCTACCAGGCGCTCGAGAAGGTGGGGGGGCGGCCCGAAGATCTGTCCTGGGAGATCATGCGCGACACGCTGATTGAGCAGGCCGAGCAGGGGGTGGACTACTTCACCATCCACGCCGGGGTGCTCCTGCGCTTCATCCCCTTGACGCAGAACCGCGTGACGGGCATTGTCAGCCGCGGCGGGTCGATCATGGCCATGTGGTGCCTGGCCCATCATCAGGAGAACTTCCTCTATACTCATTGGGACGAGATTTGCGAGATCTGCGCGGCCTACGACGTCGCCTTCAGTATCGGCGACGGCCTGCGTCCCGGTTCGATCGCCGACGCGAACGACGAGGCGCAGTTCGCCGAACTCAAGACGCAGGGCGAGCTGACCCGTAGAGCGTGGGAGCACGACGTGCAGGTCATGAACGAAGGTCCCGGCCACGTGCCCATGCATATGATCAAGGAAAACATGGAAAAGCAGCTCGAATGGTGCGACGAGGCGCCGTTCTACACCCTCGGGCCGCTCACCACCGACATCGCGCCCGGGTACGACCACCTCACGTCGGCCATCGGCGCGGCGATGATCGGCTGGTATGGCACGGCGCTGCTCTGCTACGTCACCCCGAAGGAACACCTGGGCCTGCCCGACCGCAACGACGTGCGCGAGGGCGTGGTGGCGTACAAGATCGCCGCGCACGCCGCCGACCTCGCCAAGGGACACCCCGGCGCGCAGGTCCGCGACAATGCCATCAGCAAGGCACGTTTCGAGTTCCGTTGGGAAGACCAGTTCAACCTCGGGCTCGACCCCGACAAGGCCCGCGCCTTCCACGACGAGACCCTGCCCGCGCAGGGCGCCAAACTCGCGCATTTCTGCTCCATGTGCGGCCCGAAATTCTGCTCCATGGAGATTACCCAGCAGGTGCGCGATTACGCCAAGCGCCTCGGCGTCGAGGAAGACGACGCCAGGAAAAAGGGTATGGAAGATATGGCGGAGGCATTCCGGGAGACTGGCGGCGAGATCTATCGCGAAGGGTAGTCCGTTCGCATCCGCGCGGTGCAACGGGGCGGGTTACTGTCCGTGAGTTCTCAACTGCACGGCCTTGGTGATCAGCCGCCGGGGCCGTTTCTACTTCCGGCGGCTGGGGGCCGTCACGCGCCGGACGAGGAGTTCACGCCACAGGAGGTTGGCAGCGGCGCACAGGGCGCTCGCGCAGAACACGGCCAGCGCGATCTTCTGGGAACCCACGCTCGCGGTCACCAAGGTGACGGCAAAGATGTAGGCAAGCAGCAGGCACGCTTCGCCGTCGGCTGCGTCCTCGCCCAGCCATTCATGGAAGCGCGGAAGCCAGGCCGCGATCACTTCGAGGAGCAGTATCGCGGCAAGGGGCGGTATGGCGATGCGCCACAGTTCGGCGTGGCCCGCCGTGGCGCTGTATGCGAAAGACAGCGCTGCCGTGAGCGCCAGGAGCAGGAAGATGCTCGTCTTGGAAAGCGTGAAGGGCATGGACACCTCGTCGGGTGATTACCACGGGTCAGGACACCGGAATAGTAGCGCAATCCCAGGTCAATTTCAATAAAAAGTCCTCGTTCCTGCGGTAATTGCGATAAAAGGCGCCGGTACCGGGTCACGGCAGGACGGCCTAGCGCTCCGCCGCACCGTTCTCGATGACCGCCAGCACCCGCCGGGCCGTATGGTCCCAGTCGCGGCTCTCGGCCCATGCGCGCGCCCCCCGTCCAAGGGCGGACCGGGCCTGCTCGTCCCGCCACAGGGCCGCAAGCCGTTCCCCAAGCGCCCGGACGTCGCCCGGAGGATACAGCAGCCCGGTCTCGCCGTCCACGATGTATTCCGCGGCCTCTTGGGTGGCGGGGCATACGACGGGGACCCCGGCGGCGGCAAACGCGAGGGCTTCGCGTTCGGCCCCCTCGAAGAGGCATGCGAAGCGCGCCTGGCAGTAGAGTTCGCGGTCGATCCGCTCGCGGAAGGTGCGCCGGGGCCACCACTGCCGCCCGCCGAGGCACTGGACCGGCGGCATCGGCACGCGTTTGTTCGCCTCGTGCAGGGCCCGGTGCAGCAGGGCTTCCTGGCGCCGGGCCATTACGGCCACACCGTGCGGCGGGGTGTCCCATGCGCTGACCGGGATGATCTCCTGTGAGGCAACGCCGAATGGCGCCCGCACGAGGAACGCCTCCGGCACGCCCCGGCGTGCCAGATCGCGCCGCATTGACTCGGTGGGGACGATAACCGGGCCGGGCGGGTCCGTGGAGGGTTGAATCCGCCGCGAAAGGTGGAATACTACCGGCACAACGGGCCAGTCTGTCACGCCCCCAAGCGCGAGCGGCTTACCCGTGACGGCCTCGACGACTACGTCGAACTGCGCGGTTCCACCCGGACGGGTGCGCAGGCGGGACAGGAGCATGCCTGCCGTGATCCCGTAGAGAGCGGGAGGCCCGGCGCCGACGCGCTGTATTCCGTCCGCCACCTGAGCGGGACGGCCTGTTCCGGCCGCGACCCACGCCACGTAGTGGCCCTGCAGGGCGATGCGGCGGAACACCTGGTGCAGGTAGTCCTCCGCAGCCCCGGCCCTTGGGTGCAGCCAATCCCGGGAATGAAACAATGCGATGCGCAGCATTGCGGCATTCTACCAGACGGAACTGCGTAAGTGCCCATCTTGCCCCGCCTTGAATCAGCATGGACGGACATTGCACAATACCCTCCCGCAGGGTCACTTGGCCCATAAGGAGGCGACGCCTTTGCGCTATGCGATTATTTCCGACATTCACGCCAATATCGAGGCGTTGAGCGCGGTTTTGGGCCAGATCGACGCCATGGGTGTGGACGAAATCGTATGCCTGGGTGACGTCGTGGGGTACAATGCGAGTCCGGATGAATGCGTGGACCTGATCCGCGAACGCAAGGTGCCCACGCTGTGCGGCAATCACGACGCGGTCGCCTGCGGTCTCGAGGATCCGTGGGGCTTCAATCCGGTGGCCCTGTCGGCCGCGCTCTGGACGCGCGAGAATATCCGTCCGGAGAACATTGCGTGGCTGCGCAGCCTTCCGGACTCGCTGGATTTCGACGCGTTTCTGGCGGTGCACGGGTCGCCGTCGAGCCGGGATACGTACCTGTTCACGTGGGAAGACATTTCCCGTTTCATGCCCATCATCGAGGGCCAGGACAAACGTCTGTGCTTTTTCGGCCATACGCACAGTCCCGGGATCTTCTCGTCGGACGGAGTCTATGCCGTGGACGAGGACGGCACGTTTGTGCTGGGCGAGAAGAAACGCTTCTTCATTAACCCCGGGTCGGTTGGGCAACCGCGCGACGGCGATTCCCGCGCGGCGTTTGGGGTCTTTGACACGGCAAAAGGCGAGTATCGACAGGTTCGCGTGCCTTACAATATCAAGTCTGCCGCCGATCGGGTCGTGAACGCCGGGCTGCCCAAGTTCCTGGCGGACCGGTTGGCCCTCGGCCGCTAACGGAAGGATCCATGAGCATGCGCAAAGCAAAGGTGACCCGCGAGACCAGCGAGACAACCATTCGCGTCGAACTGAGCCTGGACGGGGACGGCACGGCGAAAGTGGCCACCGGAATCGGGTTCATGGACCACATGCTGACCCACCTGGCGCGCCACGGGCTGTTCAACCTTGTGGTCGATGCCAAAGGGGACCTGGAAATTGACGGTCACCATACGGTCGAGGACGTTGGCATCAGTCTCGGGAAGGCCTTTGCCCAGGCCTTGGGCGACGGCCGGGGAATCGTCCGCTTTGGCCATGCCGTTATCCCCATGGACGAAGCGCTGGCGGAGGTCGCGGTGGACATCAGCGGCCGCCCCTTCCTGCACTTCGAGGCCGAGCTGCCGCGGGGCAAGGTGGGCGAGTTTGACGCCGAGCTGACCGAGGAGTTCTTCCGGGCCTTCGCGGTCAATGCGCGCGCGACCGTGCATGTCGTGCTTCGCCACGGCTCCAACGTGCATCACTGTATCGAAGGCATCTTCAAGGCCTTTGCGCGGGCTTTGCGCGCCGCCACGGCACAGGACCCGCGCCAGAAGGGCGTGCCGTCCACCAAGGATGTGCTCGAGATCTGAAGGAGGCGACCATGGTACGACACATACTGGTACCCACGGACGGCAGCGACACCGCGTTTGTCGCCGTCAGGTATGCGGTGGCGCTGGCCAAAGACAGCGGCGCGACCCTGCACGGCTTGTACGTGGTCGATGTCAAACTGTTGGAAGGGCCCTTCCTGCGCGACATTTCCGCGTCGCTGGGCACGGCGCCGTTTGTGAACTATCAGGGTAACATCGCCATGATTCTCGAGGAGCGGGGCAATGCCGCGCTCGAGGCCTTCCGCCGCGCCTGCGAGGAGGCGGGGGTACGCCACAAGACGAGTCAGGCGACGGGTGTTGTTTCGCGGGTCATTGTCGAGCATGGCGAACTCACGGACATGATCGTCATGGGCCGGGGCGGCGAACACAGCCAGTGGCTCGAGGGTTTGGCCGGGTCGACGACCCAGGCGGTCATCCGGCGCGCCGGGCGGCCCGTGCTCGTCACGAACACCCCGGCGGCCGGCCGCGAGCGCCTCATGGTCGCCTACGACGGATCGAACAACGCCAAACAGGCTCTGCATACCGCCGCCAACCTGAGCGCGGAATGGCGTGCGGCGCTCCATGTGCTGATGGTAGGTGACGCCGAATGGGTGAATCGCCGGATCGCCGAAGCGCAGGACTACGTGGCCGCGCACGGCATTCCGTCCGAATTCGTCGGGCGCGAGGGCGACCCGAGTGAGACGATTGTGGCGTACGCGCGCGAGTGCGAAGCCGACATCTTGGTCATTGGGGCCTACGGCCACACCAAGGTGCGCGAGCTGGTGGTGGGAAGCGCCACCGCCTATGCCCTCAACCATGCTCCATGTCCTGTACTGCTGTCGCGGTGAGACGCCGAAGGGGGAATTTCCGGTGCTTACGGTCAATGTGCTCGAGAAGATAGCCGAGAGTCTGCATGATCTGCCCGCAATGCCGCGGATAGTGCAGGACGTGCTCACCGCTGCGGAGGATCCCGCCGCCGACATGGCGCACATCACCGCGCTGATTGAGCGCGATCCCGCGCTGACAGTCCGCATCCTCCGGATCAGCAATTCGCCATACTACGGAATGAAGCAACAGGTTGGCACCTTGCGGCTGGCCTTGGTGATTCTGGGCGTGCGCGAGGTCCGGAACATTGTCATCGGCGTCGCCGCACTGGATGCCGTCTGCGGCGCAGACACGCCGCCTCAGCGGGTCGAGGCACTATGGAGGCATTCGGTCGCGGTGGGCGCGTTTGCGAAAAAACTGGGCGCGGCCCTGGGGTATCGTCATCAAGGCGAGGACTTCATTGCGGGCCTGCTGCACGACATCGGCAAGGTGGTCATGTGGCGCCAATATGGCCGCGCCTATGCCAACCTGCCCGAGACGCGCGAACTCGGCCCGCAGACCCTATCCGAACGCGAGCAGGCCGAGTTCGGCTTCGACCACGCCGACGTGGCGGCCGCACTGGTCACGAAATGGAACCTGCCCCTCACCTTGGCCGATGCCGTGGGGTGTCACCATGCGCGCCCGGACCGCCCCTTCACCACGGCCAAAGATCCGGCACTGGCAGCACTGGTATGGGTGGCCAACCGGTGTGTCAACGAAGCGGGATCCATCGGCGCGAGCGCCGCCGCTCAGGATCTCCTCGCATGGGCCGTGCTGGATAGGGCGCCGCGGCCGCTGTGTCAGGGTGAACGCCGGGACACGCTGGCGGGCATCGCTGAAGATATGAAGCTTTCTTCCCCACTGGAGTTGCAGTATCAGTAGCGCGAACCGCGCAGCAGGGTGATGACGTGTCCAAGAAAGAGCCTGTACCTTTCAAGAATCCCGACGAACTCGACGCAATCGACGACGAGCTCAGCGAGGCCATGGCCGGCCTCGACGGCGCCAATGCCCGCATCGAGGACCTGCTCTCTGGCATCCAGCCCCCGGCGCCTACGGCAGGGGCGATGGCCTGTGAAGAGGAGTCCGAGGTCGCCGAGGAGCCGAGCGAGGACTGACGCCGCCCCGGTGGTGCGCGATACATAGGTGCTTGAAAAGCGTCCCGTTACGCATGTGCGCTTGCATTGCCCCCGTGCATCTCTTACCATGGAGAGAGCAGCGTACAAGGATGCGACCATGGCCAATCGCGTTGCCAGCATCTTCCCAGGGCTCGATCTTGCCCGCGATCCTGCGAACCGTGCTCCGGCCTACGCGCGCTTGGATGGGCGCAAGGGCGTGCTGGGCAACGGATTTGTGGAACTGCAGATCGACTACCGCCACGACAACCTCGGTGTCGGGTTCTTTGTGAACAAGATCACCGGTGAGGCGATCGATGTCGAATTCATCCCCTTCCTCGCCTGGTTCGAGGAGGGCAGGGTCGAGGGACGCGACACTGTTTTTGGCCCAGTCCATGCTCGCGGCACGGCCAGTGTCGCCACGCTGGTCACGCGCGTCTCGCACGACTGGTTTGACGCGGATCTGATGCTCTCCGTGCGAAAAGGCATGCACTTTGTCCAGAAGACGGTCATTTTCCACAACGTCGCGCAGCGGCTGCGCTTGGACCGTCTGGCACTGTGCCGCCACCGGTTCCCGGGAGATGTCGAGATCATCCTGCACGACGGCGGCGCGTGCTTCCCGATCGTCTTCGTGCGCGGAGCCCGGAGTTCGCTGTTCTATTGCGGCGACTACCCGGGGTACTTCGCAAACAAGGACGCGCCGGATCAGTTCAGCTTCGACTATTTTCCCGGCGAAAACCTCGAGCCAGGCCGCAGTCTGCAGACGCTCACGGCGCACATGGGCATTTGCGTCCGCACCGGCCGCTGGACGGACAACGTGTTTCACGCCGGGAGATCGCCGCTGGATGTGGGAGAGGCGCAGTGGTTCCGCGAGCACCTGACCGCTCACGTGCCGCCCGTGGAACTGCCCTATGTGGAAGTGTGCGCAGGCGGGCAGGATGCCGCGGCGGATGAACTGAATAGCATCGCCGCGGCCGAGGCGCTGGGGGTCCGGCACGTGCTGCTACCCGGCTGGTCGCGCGCGGTCGAGGCGTGCCCGTATGGCGCGCACGTGGTGCAGTGCCTGCGGACCGCGGGCATCGGTGCGACGCTGCCTGTTCCCCGGAGCCACACGGACCATCCCGAATGGGTGGCGCTCAACGAGGACGGCACGCCGGCAGGGCCCGTAGCGTGCCCCTGTTTTGCCTCCGAGGCCTTTCGGAGGACGATCGTCGATGACGCCGAGGCCTTCCTGGAAGGACGCCAGTTCACCAACGCCGAGGTCAATGCCAGCCCGGTCGTCGTGTGCCACAGCGCAAACCACGGTCACCCACCCGGCAAGGAATCGCTCCAGAAGGCCTTTCAAGGGCTGGCGGATGTGGCGGAGGCACTGCGCGAGACCTGCGGCCATGTGCGATGTGCGGGTTCCTACGGCAGCTACGGGGCCGGTATCGCCCGCATGTTCGACAGCGTGCCCTTGCTCGCACCGCCGCACCCCTTGCCCATACCCGATCTCCACGCCGGGCGCATGTTCGCGGACATGCAGCGCCTGTATTACCGCCGGTCGCGAAGCTTCCTGTTGCCCAAGACCTCCCTGACAAACACGGTGGGGCTCGCGCCCGATGGGGTGTCCGGGCCAGGCTATGCGGGCGCCGGCCGGTACCCCTGGCACCTCTATCACGACGCTGCGGGCTGGAGGTACGGCCTGATCTCCGCCGTGGCCACAGGCGTGCGCCATATGCTCCACGCGCCGCCGTACCCGTTGCCGGAGAGCGAGATCGCGTTCACGCGCAAGTGGCTGGAGTGGGAACGGGAACATCTGGAGGATCTGCGCGAGGGCGAGGAACTCCTGGAGGGGCCGGGCGTCGATGAGGTGGATGCCTACGCCTATGCCTCGGCGCGCGGCGCGCTGGTCTTTCTGTTCAACACCAGCTATGACGGCCAGGACCTGACCCTGCGTCTGGCCCTCGCGCATGATTGCGACTACATCGCCCGGGAAATCTATCCCCGTGAACTGAACTACCTCGGGCCATTCGACGGCCTTTTCCACCGGGACAGTGATCTGTCCATACAACTGGCCCCCAAGGAGGCGCGCGTCATCGAGGTCGTGAGGCGATCGCCCGCGTCCGCCAAGCGCAAGCGCCCGGAGGTCTTCGGCGTCGAGTGCATCGAGGATCGAGACGAGACCCTGTTGCGAGGTCCGAGCGGTCAGGTGAGCGAAGTCGGCATACGTCTGCGCAACGAGTTCTGGCGGCAACGGGTGACCTTTCCAGGCGAGACGTTCTCGCCGCACATCCGGGACTGGACCTGCGCGACCGCCCCCTTCGACAAGAGCGGCCGCGCGCCGCAGGACGAGGCGTGGGCGCCGCTTTCGCCAGATGACGGCCTCCTGCGGGACGCGTGGCTCAGGGCGACGTTTACGATGCCCGCGGACCGCGCGGCACGCATCGACAGGACGCCGTTCAGTCTCTGCCGTCCTCCCTGGGCGTTTCCGGACCGCCTGTTCTTCGTGATCCGCTTCGAGCCCGGACTGCGCTGTGAGCCCATCGCGACGTCGTCCGCGTATGAGGGCATTCCCGAGGCCTATGCCGGGCACACGGCCATCGCGTGCGGGATGGACCTGGCCCCGGAGAACATGGCGCTGGCGATCTGGGTGAACGGACACCCGCGTGAGGTTTACCCCGCACGCGCTGTGTGGCGCCGCTGGACGCCGAATCCGGCGCCTGTGGTCGCATGGTTCTGCGAGGCGGGAAGCTGTCTGGACCTGGAAGGCATCAACCGGGTAGTCTTGTACGTCAACCGCATGAACCCGGCAGACTTTCGGGGTATCTACATGGAGCATTGCCCGCCAGTGACGACGGAAACGGTCCTGCGACTTCCGTGAGCAGCGCAGCACCCTTCCATATTCTGATCACCGACCCCCATCTCCGCGGCGGGGGACAGGTACGCTATGTCTTGACCCTTGTGCGCGTGCTTCAGAGCACGGGGCGCTTCCGTTTCACGGTCGGCTGCAAGCGCGACAGCTTTCTGGCCACGCAGAGCAGGGAACTGGGCGCCGGTGTCCTCGACGATCTTGTCTTCCGCGGGGGACTCCGCCCGCGGGTCTGGGCGCACGACGTCGCCCTGGTGCGGCGCTTCATCGCGCGCGAACGGCCGGATGTGATCCACGTCAATGGCTCGCAGGATCACTGGGTCTGCGCGATCGCCAATCGCTGCACCCCGCACCGCGTGCCGCTGCTGCGGACGCGCCACAACACCTATCCCGTCAGGAACAGCATGGCCAACCGCCTCCTGAACCGGAGGCTGACAGATTTCCAGATCGCCGTCTGCGAGTCGGTCCGCCGTGACCTCGCCGCGCACCCGGCCTTCATCGCCGAACGCTTGCGCGCGATCCATAATGGCGTCAGTCCGGAAATCTACCGCCCGGATCCGGCGGTACGGGCGACGATGCGACGGACGTTCGGGTTTGATGATGCGCACGTCGTCCTGGGGATGGTCGGCCGGCTCGTTGCGGACAAGGGTCACGCCTTTCTGTTCCGCGCAGTCGCGCAGTTGAAGCAGCTTCGCCCGGACCTCCGCGTCCTCGTGCTTGGAGAGGGGCCACTCGAGCAGGAACTTAGGGCGCTGGCGGCCGGGCTCGGCATCGAGGACCGGGTGGTTTTTGCAGGCTACCGCGACGACATGGCCCAGTGCGTGCAGGCGGTGGACATCGGGGTGCAGCCCTCGATCGCGTGCGATACCTCGTCGTTTAGTTCGAAGGAACAGATGGCCGCAGGCAAACCCGTGATTGTCTCCGATCACGGCGGTCTGCCCGAGATTGTGCGCGACGGCGAGACGGGCTTCATTGTCCCTGCGGGTACGGTGGAACCGCTCGCACAACGCATCGCGCAGCTCGCGGACCCGCATCTGCGCGCACGGCTCGGCGAAGCCGCCCAGCGCGATGTGGCGGAGCATTTCAGCGAAGAACAGTTCGCGCGCCAGACAGCGGAGGTGTATACGAGTCTGCGCGGCTGCTGCGGGGGCGCACCGTGAGAATACTCCACCTCGATGAGCAGCGCGGCTGGCGGGGGGGAGAGCAACAGGCGTCGTACCTGATCCGCGGTCTCGCGCAACGCGGCCACTGCGTGGCCCTCGCGGGCCGCCGGAACGCCCCGTTTCTGACACGCGACCATGGGGCGGACATCGCCGCCCGGATCGCGCTGCCCTTCGCGGGCGAGTGGGACCTCTGGACGGCGTTCCGGCTCGCCCGGGCGGTTCGCGCCCACGACATCGATATTCTGCACGCCCACACAAGCCACACGCTGACGCTGGCGTGCCTCGCACGTTTCCTGGCAGGACGCGGCAGGGTGGTCGCTTCCCGCCGTGTGGATTTTGTCCCGCGATCCACGGCATTCAACCGGTGGAAGTACCGGCGGCCGGACCGCATCGTCGCAATCAGTGCCTGCATCGCCCACATAATGCGGGCGTTTGGCGTCCGCGACGACCGCCTGCGTGTCGTGCGAAGCGCCATCGACACGTCGCGCTTTGATGTGCCCGCGCTGCCGCGATCCGAACTGGGCATCTCCAGCGATTCACCCGTGGTGCTGAACGTGGCCGCCCTGGTGGGACACAAGGACCAGGCAACGCTCCTCCGCGCGATGAAGCACCTGACGGCTGCGGTTCCCGGCGCGGTACTCCTGATCGCAGGCGACGGGGCGCTCCGTGGCGAACTGGAGCGGCTGGCGGCCGAATTGGCGCTCGCGGACAGCGTTCGCTTTCTCGGATACCGCGGCGATGTCCCGCGCCTGCTGCGCATGGCGGACCTCTTTGTCCTTTCCAGCAGCCAGGAAGGCCTGGGGACCTCGGTCCTGGACGCCATGGCGGCGGAGACGCCGGTCGTGGCGACCGCTGCAGGGGGCATTCCCGAGATGGTCATCCATGAGACGACCGGCCTGTTGTCGCCTCCGGGGGACGCCCCGGCACTGGCGGCAAACATGGTGCGCATGCTCGGGGACGCGGCGCTGGCCGTTCACTGCGTCGAAAATGCCCGCCTCGCCGTGCGCGATGAGTTTGGCGTGGATGCCATGGTCGAGGGGAATCTGGCGGTCTACCGGGTGGTGTGCACCGGCTCCACAGCCTTCTGACGTGGCGGCGTTTGCGCCGCCGGGGCGGGTCTCAGGTATACTGGCGCGCCTTTGAACCCGCAGCAACCCGTTGATGCAGCACCCATGAGCCTGGTACGCCTCGAAAACGTCTCCAAGACCTTCGGCATGGACTTTGTCCTGTCGGGCGTGAACCTGCGCGTCGAGGAAGGCGAGAAGATCGGCCTAATCGGGCGCAATGGCACGGGCAAGAGCACCATTTTCCGCCTGATTACGGGCGAGACCGAGCCGACGCAGGGTTTGATCGAGCGCCAGCGCAAGTTGCGCATCGGCGCATTGGCCCAGATTCCCGATACCCGTCCCACCGCGACCATCCACGACGTGGTGATGGCGTCGTTTGCCGATCTCCTCGCCCAAGAACGCGACCTGCGCGCCCTCGAGGAGCAGATGAGTTCGGGCGACCCGTCGCTCATGGAACGCTACAGCCGCCTTCAGGAGGCGTTTACCGTCGCGGGCGGTTATGAGTTCCGCACCAATGCCAAACGCGTGCTGCACGGACTCGGGTTCCGGCAAGAGGACTACGAACTGCATTTCAATGCACTCAGCGGCGGGCAGCGCACCCGTCTGATGCTCGCGCTGGTGCTCATGCACGACGCGGATCTGCTGCTGCTCGACGAGCCCGAGAACCATCTCGACCTGCAAGCGCGCGAATGGCTCGAAAACTTTCTCAAAGACTGGCCGCGTGCATTCATTGTGATCTCGCACGACCGGCAGGTACTGAACGCCGTGGCCAGCCGCATCATCGAACTGGATCAGGGGGAAGTACGCAGCTACACGGGCAACTATGACGCCTTTGTTGACGCGAAATTGCTCCTGCGGGAACAACAGCAGAAGGCCTTCGAGCGCCAACAGGAATTCGTCGAACGCGAACGCCGCTGGATCGACCGGTTCCGCTACAAGAACACGAAATCGCGCCAGGCACAGTCGCGCCTCAAGCGCCTCGAAAAGATGGAAACGCTCGATGCGCCGACACCCGACGCGTCGAGCGTGAGCATCAAGATGAAGGACGTCGTCCGCAGCGGCCAGAAGGTGATCGAGGCGCACAGATTGTCCATGTCCTACGGCGATCTTCATCTGTACAGCGATGTTTCCTTCACGGTTGAGCGCGGCGAGCGGGTCGGCATCATCGGGCCGAACGGAACCGGCAAGTCGACCCTGCTTCGCCATCTGGCCGGGACCCTGGAAGGCGGCCGCGGCGAGGTGGTCATCGGGCACAAGGTGAAACTCGGGTTCTACGACCAACACCACGACGACCTCAATCCCGCCAACGACATCCTTACCGAGGTATGGACCAGCCGTCCGGACTGGGTGCCGGAGCAGGTGCGGACCTTTCTGGGGAGGCTGCTGTTCACGGGCGAGGATGTGTTCAAGCAGGTGAGCGCCCTGAGCGGCGGCGAACGCAGCCGGGTGGCGCTGGCGAAGCTGATTCTCGAGACGGCAAACGTGCTGCTGCTTGACGAGCCGACCAACCACCTCGACATCGCGTCGCGCGAAGTGCTCGAGATGGCCCTGGCGGAGTTCCAGGGAAGCATTGTTCTGGTATCCCACGACCGCGAGCTGATCGACCGGCTCGTCGACAAGCTGGTCATCATCGAGGACGGACGGGCCGAGTTCCACCTGGGCAACTATTCGCACTATCGTTGGCGTTTGCAGGAGGAACGCGGCGCCGCCGAGCCTACGCCCGCGGAAAAGACCGCCGCGGACGTCATGATGATCCGCAAGCTGGAGAAGAAGCGCCAGCGCTCGAACGACAACGAGCGCAAGAAGATGCGCCGCGAACTCGAGGAACTCGAGGAGACCATCCAGAACGTCGAATCCCTGGTCGAGGACTACGAGGGCCGCTTCGCCGGACTCGATCCGGCGGACTTCGAGAAGGCGGCGGCCCTGAAGGCCGAGTACGAGGCCTGTAAACACGACCTGGAACAGCTTTACGCGGAGTGGGAGGACCTCGCCGAACGTCTCGGGGCCGTCTAGCGGCAATTGGATCGGCGCGGCGGGCATGTGGCATAATCCGTGCCCAAAGCATGGGTGGTGGCGCGGGGAGATCCGTTCCTGCGCCGCACGCACAGGTAGCCATGTGCCGTTCGCGCTGCGCGCCCCGTCGGTGTCCCGCAGCCGCTGCATGTCGACCTATTCCTGGGGCGGACTTGTTGGACGGAGAATTGTACGCCGCCCACAATGTGTGCCCCGGCTCGCGCCGCCCCTCCGGTCATTCCTGTACGTGGCGTGCAGCAGGGCCGGAGTGTGACCAACGTAGCCGCAGAAGCAGGAAGGAATCACGCGATGGATTTCCCGGCGTATGTCAAGAACAAGAAGGTGCAGCAGTGGGTCACGGAGATGGCGACGCTCTGCAAGCCCGACGCCATTCACTGGTGCGACGGTTCGCAGCAAGAGTACGACACCTTCTGCGACCTTATGGTGAAATCGGGTACCTTCACCAAGCTGGACGAGAAGAAGCGCCCGAACAGCTTCCTGTGCATGTCCGATCCCAATGACGTCGCCCGGGTGGAAGACCGGACGTTCATCTGCTCCGCACGCAAGGAAGACGCCGGCCCGACGAACAACTGGGCGGATCCCGTGCAGATGAAGAAGACCCTGCTTGGGCTCTTCGAAGGCTCGATGAAGGGCCGCACGATGTATGTGATTCCCTACAGCATGGGCCCCATCGGCTCGCCCATCGCCCACATCGGCGTTGAACTCAGCGACTCCCCCTACGTGGCCGTCAACATGCGGATTATGACCCGCATGGGGAAAAAGGTCTACGACGTGCTGGGCGAGGACGGTGACTTCGTCCCGTGCCTCCACTCTGTGGGCATGCCGCTCGCGGCCGGACAGCAGGACGTGCCGTGGCCGTGCAACGCCGACAACAAATACATCGTTCATTTCCCCGAGGACCGCGAGATCTGGTCCTTCGGAAGCGGCTATGGCGGCAATGCCCTCCTCGGCAAGAAGTGCTTCGCCCTCCGCATCGCGTCCACGATGGCACGCGACGAGGGCTGGCTGGCCGAGCATATGCTGATCCTCGGCGTCGAGTCTCCCGAGGGGGAGAAGACCTACGTCGCCGCCGCGTTTCCGAGCGCCTGCGGCAAGACCAATTTCGCCATGCTCATCCCGCCGGACGGTTTCGACGGATGGAAGGTCACGACCATCGGCGACGACATCGCCTGGATCAAGCCCGGCCCCGACGGACGGCTCTACGCCATCAACCCGGAAGCGGGCTATTTCGGCGTGGCCCCCGGCACCTCCATGGACTCCAATCCCAACGCCATGTTGTCGCTGGACCGCAACTCGATCTTCACGAACTGCGCGCTGACTCCCGATGGCGACGTCTGGTGGGAAGACAAAACCCCCAAGGCCCCGGCGAAGCTGACGGACTGGCGCGGGCAGGAGTGGACCCCGGAGGCCGGGCGTCCGTCGGCGCATCCCAACGCACGTTTCACGGCGCCCGCCAGCCAGTGCCCCTGCATTGACCCGTTGTGGGAAGACCCCAAGGGCGTGCCCATCAGCGCGTTCATCTTCGGCGGACGCCGCACCAACACGGTGCCGCTGGTAGCCGAGGCGTTCAACTGGAGCCACGGCGTCTATCTCGCCGCCACCATGGGCTCGGAGATGACCGCCGCTGCAGCGGGCACCTTGGGCAAGATCCGCCGCGATCCCTTCGCGATGCTCCCCTTCGCGGGCTATCACATGGGCGACTACTTCAATCATTGGCTCTCCGTCGGCCAGAAGGTCACCGACCCGCCCCGCATCTTCAGCGTCAACTGGTTCCGCAAGGACGCAAACGGCAAGTTCATCTGGCCGGGCTTTGGCGAGAACATGCGCGTGCTGAAGTGGATCGTTGACCGCGTTCGCGGCAATGGCGGCGCCACGCAAAGCCCGATCGGCTGGATGCCGCGTTACAGTGATCTCACGTGGACGGGGCTCGAGAAAGTCACGCCCGAGACCTTCAACGCCCTCATGACCGTGGATCGCGGTCTGTGGGAGCAGGAGCTGCTCTCTCATGAAGAGCTGTTCATGAAGCTGGCTGACCGACTGCCCCGGGAGATGATTTTCGAGCGCCAGCTCATGCTCTCTCGCGTCGCGCGGGCTCCCGAGGTGTGGGCGCCGCCCGCGGCGTAGATGCCGTGAACCAGACCGGCGTCCGATGGCGGGCGCCGGTCTTTTTGTGTAACGATATGGACCCTGGGAAGGTAGTTGGAGACGATGAACCCGACGAACGACAGCCAGTCCCGCCGCGTCGCCCATCTGCGCCCGCTCAGCGCGCGCCTTCCGGTATGGGACCTGCTTGGCGAGGAACTGACGGGGAAAGTGATCGACTTCATGATCTCGGTCGAGGTCTGGAAGACGGACAAGGCGGGGGAGGTGCGGCCCGGTTAGGTCTTGACCCCGGCCCGCGCATGGCCTATATTGACACCGGTGCAACACGAGGAGCAGAACATGAAACACCTGAGAATCGTCTCACAGCAGCCGCAGAAGGCCCAGACGACGCTGCAAATCAAGCTGGAGAACAAGCTGGCGGTCATCGACAACGCCGGACAGTTCCTGTTCGCCGTTTTTGGCCATAGCACCGCCAAATAAGGAGAAACGCATGAGACACCTGACCATGGTGAGCCGGCAACCGGCACTGGCCCAAGCCACCAAACAGACCGTCAAAGAAACCAAAATGACCTACACGGCGGACCTGCTCGACCGCCTCGCACAGACCGCGCGCTCGTTGCCGTGGGGCGTCAAGTTCCCGACAGAGGACTGAGCGGATTCCGGACTGTTGAGATTTTGTGGCCGCGGACGCCTTGATCCGCGGCTTCTTCTTTTCTCAAGGGGCGGGAGGGGACTATATGCGGCTGCGGCCGATATCCGCCAGTGAGATGCGCAACTGATCGGCGTCCTGGTACCGCGCATCGGGTTCCTTGGCAAGCAGTCGCATGATGATGTCGCCCAGTTCGCGCGGACACCGGGGGTTGACGTCGGTCGGGTGGAAGGGCCGGACGTGCAGGTGGCATTGATACAGTCTGGCCAGATTGTCGGCCTCGAACGGCGCCTTCCCGGCAAACATGATGTACATTGCCACGCCCAGCGAATACAGATCGCTCTTGTTCGTGGCCTTTTCCTTGCGGATCAGCTCCGGGGCCATATACAAGGGGGTCACCTGCTCGTGCACGCCCGCGTCAAACAGCGCCAGCCAGGTACTCGAGCCGCACAGCGAAAAGTCCGTCAGTTTCGCCACGCCCTTCCGGGTGAACAGCACGTTGGCGGGCTTGAGGTCGTGGTGGGTGAACCCCCTGTCGTGGAGATACTGGAGTCCGTTGCAGATCTGCGCCACCACGATCAGGCGCTCCTGGAGGTCCCACGGCCGGTTCTCGATGTACCAGCGCATGTCGGGCCCGTCCACATACTCGAGAATCAGGCAGTTGCCCTCCTCCTCCGCGATAAAGTCGAAGATCCGCACGACATTGACGTGCTCGAACTTGGTGAATTTCGTGACGCTCCGGGCGAAGTCGCGCAGGTGCATCCGGTTGCGAAAGAAGGCAGCGCTGAAAAGCTTGAGCGCGACCACCTGACCGGTCTTGGTGTCGAGGGCCCGGTAGACGGTGCCGGTGCCGCCGCGGCCAAGCAGGCGGTCGATCTTGTAGTGGTACAGTTGACGACGGTCGGGCGCGTGGCTCTCGGAATTGTCGGCAACCATCTTCCTCTCCTTCGTGCCCGTCAGTCCAGGTGCAGGTCGATGTTCGGCGCGTCCGCCCACAGATCGTCGAGATCATAGAATGCGCGCGCCTCTTCGCGGAAAATGTGCATGACCACCGTCCCGTAATCCAGGACCGCCCAGCCGCCGCGGTAGGTGCCCTCTTTGTGCAGGGTCTGACGGCCGACCTCCTTCATGCCCTCGTTCACCGCATTGAGGACCGCGCGAAAGTGCGGCTCGCTCGTGGCGGTGGCAATGAGGAACGCATCCGCCACCACTGTCAAGCCGCGAACGTCATAGGCCCGGAGGTCCTTGGCCTTGTGATCGGCGGCGAGGGACGCCATGCGAAGGGTATCGGGAAGGAAATCGTCGGTTTCTACCGTCTTTCGTTGTAGCCTGGGCACATTAAGCTCCTGTATTGAACCACTGGTCAGGCACGGTCGAGCTCGGCCTTCAGCAGTTCATTCACGGCCTTGGGGTTTGCCTTTCCTTGGGACGCCTTCATGATCTGTCCCATGAGAAAGCCGAGCGCCTGCTGCTTGCCGTTCCGGTAGTCCGCCGCGGGACCGGGATGGTCCGCGACAACCTGCCGCACGATTTCCTGCAGCGCGCCGGTATCCGAAATCTGTACGAGGCCCTTCTCCTTCACGAGAAGTGGGGCAGACTTGCCCGTGGCGAACATGTCCACCACCAGGTCCTTGGCAATCTTGCCGCTGATCGTGCCGTCTTCGATGAGCGCAATCATCTCGGCCAACATGGCCGGTGTGATCCGGCACGCATCGAGTGCTGTGCGGGACTCGGTCATCAGCGCCTGCAAATCGCCCATGATCCAGTTGGCGGCCAGCTTCGCGGGCGCGCTCGCCGCTACCGTCGCCTCGAAATAATCCGCCAGATCCCGCGCGCCCGTCAACACCCGCGCGTCGTAGGCCGACAGGCCGTACACGTCCTGGAACCGCATCCAGCGCGCCCGCGGAAGCTCCGGCAGGCTCTCGGCGATGCGCCGCTCCCAGGCCTCGTCAACGATCACCGGCACAAGGTCCGGTTCGGGGAAGTACCGGTAATCGTGGGCAGACTCCTTCGTCCGCTGCGAGAACGTCACGCCACGGTCCGCATCCCAGCCGCGTGTTTCCTGAATGACCGTTCCACCTTCCGTCAACACGTGAATCTGCCGGGCGATTTCGTATTCGATGGCCTTTTGGGTGCCGCTGAACGAGGCGACATTCTTCACCTCGGTCTTGGTGCCGAAGGCTTCCGTGCCAGCCGGGCGCACACTGATGTTCGCCTCGGCTCGCAAGGAGCCTTCCTCCATGTTGCAGTCGCTCACGCCCAAATACTGGAGAATTTGCTTGAGCGACGTCAGATAGGCGTAAGCCTCGGCCGCGGAGCGGATGTCCGGTTCGGTCACGATCTCGAGGAGCGGCACTCCGGCACGGTTGAAGTCTACTCCGCTGTCGCCGCCGCCAATCGTATGCGTATTGCGCGCGGTGTCCTCTTCCATGTGGGCGCGCGTGATTCCAACCCGCTTCGTAGCGCCGTCAACGTCGATTTCCAGGTACCCGTCATGGCACAGGGGCAGGTCGTACTGACTGATCTGGTAGTTTTTCGCAAGGTCAGGATAGAAATAGTTCTTGCGGTCCATCTTCGACCAGCGCGAGATGGCGCAGTGCAAGGCCAGTCCAACCGCGACCGAAGCATCCACCATGGCGCGATTGAGCACTGGCAACACCCCGGGCATCCCCAGACAGACCGGACACACATTGGTGTTCGGCGGCGAGTGGAAGTTCGTGCTGCACCCGCAGAACACCTTGCTGCGGGTGTTGATTTCAACATGCACTTCCATTCCGATCACGGCTTCGTAGTTCATACCTGCGCCTTCCTCATCTGACCGGCGCCGGGCCGAATTCAAACCCGCGACAGCGTTCATAGGTGTAGGCCGTGCGAATCAGCGTTTCCTCGTCAAACGGTTTCGCCAACAACTGAAGCCCGGCGGGCAGGCCCGAGGCGGTGAGTCCGCACGGGATCGACAGGCCCGGGATGCCGGCGAGATTGGCGGAGATGGTGTAGATGTCACTCAGGTACATCTCCAGCGGATCCGCCGTCTTCTCACCAAACCTGAACGCAGCCGTGGGCACCGTGGGCGTCGCGATGACGTCGCACTGTTCGAAGGCCGCCTGGAAATCATGGCGAATCAGGTTGCGCACCTTCTGAGCTTTGAGGTAGTACGCGTCGTAGTACCCGCTGGAGAGCACATAGGTGCCCAGCAGGATGCGCCGCTGCACTTCGGGGCCGAACCCTTCGCTCTTGGTCTTCACATACATCTCGCGGGTATCGCGCACATCCTGGGCCCGGCGGCCGTAGCGCACGCCGTCGAAGCGGGCGAGATTCGCGCTGGCCTCGGCCGTGCAGATGATGTAGTACGTCGCGACCGCGTAGCCGGTGTGGGGGAGAGAGACCTCGACGATCTCGGCGCCCTGACCTTCCAGCGCCCGAACCGCTTCCTCCACCTTCTCGCGCATCTCGGCGCCGAGCGCCTCGGTGAAATACTCCCTGGGAAGCCCGATGCGCAGTCCCGCCACATCGGCCCGGCACGCGCCCGTAAGATCGGGTAGCGCGAGGGACGCCGAGGTGGAGTCCAAGGGGTCATGACCGCAGATCACATTCAACGCGAGCGCCATGTCCTCGGTGTCCCGCGTAAACGGGCCGATTTGGTCAAGGGAAGACGCGAACGCCACGAGTCCGTAGCGCGAGACGCGCCCGTAGGTGGGTTTCATGCCCAGGCATCCGCAAAGCGCCGCGGGCTGGCGTATCGAGCCGCCCGTGTCGCTCCCCAAGGCGATGGTGCACTCGTCGGCGGCCACGCTGGCCGCGGCGCCGCCGCTGGACCCGCCCGGCACCCGTTCGAGGTCCCAGGGATTGCGCGTGGCCCCGCGCGCCGAGTTTTCAGTCGACGACCCCATGGCAAACTCGTCCATGTTCGTCTTGCCGATGAACACCGCGTCTGCCTGCCGGAGCCGTTCGACCACCGTCGCGTCAAAGGGGCTCTGGTAGCCGTCCAGGATGCGGCTGCAACAGGTCGTCGTGCCCTCACGCGTGCACAGTACGTCCTTCAGCGACACCGGCACACCCGCCAGCGGCCCCAGGGCCTCGCCCCGGCCGCGGCGTTCGTCCAGTTCCCGGGCCTTTGCCAGTGCGGCCTCGTCCCAGACATCCACGTAGGCCTTCACCTTGCCATCTACGGCGCGAACGCGGTCGAGCACGCTCGTAATCACTTCCGTCACGCTCACACGCCCCTCGCGATAGGCGTCGCGAAGCGCATGCGCGGTCATCCGGTAAAGCTCGTCGCTCATGCTCACTCCGCCTCCAGAATCCGCGGCACCAAGAAGTAAACGTCGTCGGTCTTCGGGGCATTTTTCAGGGCAAGCTCCCGGTCGAGGGAGGGACGCACCTCGTCCTCGCGGAATACATTGTTGAGTTCGAGGACATGCATCATCGGCTCGACGTTGGTAGTGTCCAGTTCGCCCAGCTTGTCCATGTACCCAAGCACCTCGCCCAACTCGCGCACAAGACGCGCCCGGGCGTCCGGCGCAAGCTCGAGCTGAGCCAACTGGGCCACGTATTCGACATCCGCTTCGGTTATCTTTGCCATAGGTGCTTGTCCTCGTGGTCATTACAGCGCGGGCAGGTGCGCAAGAATACCACAGCGGACGGGAGTTTTCCAAAGTGCGCCCGCCAGGCAAACGCGATCCGGGTGCGGCGGCGCGCCCGGCTTGCAACCCCGGCCGGACGCGGATATAGTGCTGCAAACGGGAGGGATACATGATCCGGAGAAGTCTGTTTCTGACTATGCTCGCCGCACTCGTGACCGGAGTCCTGGCAACGGGCTGTCCCAAGCCCTACAGCCTTGGGTATCCGGGTCCCTACGCGGTTCAATACTACATCACCGAGTTCGAGCCCGGGGTGCCCATCTCGATCTTCTGTCCTGCCCCCGGCCAGCCGGTAGACCACGCCCCGGTGGTACTTATCCACGCCGGCTGGAACCAGCCGCGCGGGTCCTACGAAGGCTACGCCACACAGCTCGCCCAGTGGGGATACGTCGCCATCATCCGGTCATATCCCACGCTGTCGCTGCTCAATATCGAGGAAGACGAGTTTCTCGTGCATGTGGACCAGTCGGCACGCATCCTGGACTGGGTCGCGGAAGAGGCCGTGCGCGAGGGATCGCCGCTCCATGGACTCGCTGACGCGTCGACAGCGGGCGCAACGGGCCATTCGATGGGAGCCGGGGTCGCCATGCGCACCGCCTTGCTCGATCCACGCGTCAAGGCCGCCGTCTCGCTGGACTCCACGTTTCAGACACGCATTCTTGTCCCGTACCAGGACCTTTTCGCCTCCACGGACGCCGCCATGATGTACATTGCCGCGGCAGAAGGCGGGTGGTGCGCGCGCCCGCCCTATTCAGAGGGACCGCTTTTCGATCTGACCTCGCCGCCCGCGGCCGAGGTCGCCATCGAGGGTGCCGATCACATGGACTTCGAGGATACACCGGTTGGCTTCAACCATCTGGGCAACGTGGCCTGCCCACGCGGCTGGGCCGACGCCGGTGAGGTCCGGGCCATTGCAAGCCGCTACATGATCGCCTGGTTCAATGTCCATCTGAAGGACATCGACTCGTTTTCCGACGTGTACGGCGGCAAACAGGCGCAGCAGGACGAAGAGGAGGGCCTCGTCCGCGTGCGATTGAAGCTGGACAGCGAGTGAGTTCCCGGATCGAAGACCGTGTCCCGCTCGCCTTCGTGGCGTGCGCGGAGGGACCGTACCGGGCGTGGGTCCGCGCCGAATGGCAGGAAACACTCGTCAGCGCCTTGTGGCACGGCACCGGCTGTGCGCCCGATGCCCGATGCGGACGCGGTCCACTGCAGCGCCTGGACTATCCGGGCGGGAGCGCCCTGATCCGGCCCTACCGGCGCGGCGGCGCGATCCGGCACGTCGTGAGCCGCTGGTATTTTCTCGATAACCGTCCCAAACGCGAGCTCGCCCTGCTGGTCCGGGCGCGCGCGGCGGACCTCCCGGTTCCCGAACCTTTGGGCGCCGCCTGGCGATGGCGCGGCCCCTGGCTCTCGGGCGCGCTCGCGACGAAAGAGCTGCCGGGCGAAGACCTCCTGCACGTCCTTCAGAACGACCCGCGCCTGCCGCGCAACCTGCTGATGCGCGTCGGACGCCTGTTCTGCCGCATGCACGACGCGGGACTCCTGCACGCCGACCTTCAGACAAAGAACGTGCTGGTCGCTGAAGGGATGCCGCATCTGCTCGACCTGGACCGGGCGCGCTGGCTGTCGCGGGTGACCCCTCGCCAGCGGCGGCGCAATCTGGCGAGGTTCCGAAGAAGCCTGCGGAAGCTCGGGTTCGACCACGCGTACGACCCGGTGCGTCAAGGCTACGAACAGCAGGCGAGCGAGGCCGCAACATGATGCATCCCGGCCTGAAGGTGCGCCGCGCACGCCATGGGCGCTACCGCGTGGAATACGTCGATGGCGTTGCGATCGAGGAGGTGGTGCGCGCTCTGAGCTCCCCAGGCGAATGCCTGAAAACGTCGCCGAAGTCGGAGACCCGGCGCGTGGGGGACTGGGTTGTCAAACAGAGCACCCTGGCGGGCGGCACCGGGGTCGTAAAACACACCCTGCGCCGGAAACGCTACCGCCGGGCGTGGGAGGCAAGCATCCACCTCGCGCGCCACGGTGTGTCCGTGCCGACGCCGTACGCCTACGTCGAAGCAGGCGGCTGCGGCATCATCCTGCGCAATGCGCTCATCACCGGGTACCTGCACGGCGCTGTGAACGTCGAGGAGTATGCGCGGCGCATGGTCGCGGCGGATGCGCCGCCTCGGGTCGTGGCGGCTTTCCTGGACAACCTCGCCCGCGCCGTCCTCGGGTTGACAGATGCCCAGGCGTATCACGCCGATCTCAGCGGCAAGAATATCTTCACGGCGGACGGCGATGGGTTCACGTTCATCGACCTCGACGACGTGACCCTCGGCCGGCGCTGTACCCCGGCGCAGTTGCTGGTCAACCACGTGCAACTCTACGACTCTTTTTGTGATTTGTGGGGACCGGAGACCCTGGACCCCTTCATTGAGAAGATGATTCCGGTGGACACCCCGCACGCGGCCTGGGTCGCCTCCGTACACCGAGGCCAGCAGGCCCGGCGTGCCCGCATCGAGGCGATCTGGCGGCGCCAGGGGCGGCGATCCGGCGCCTGACCGGGTGCTGCCGCCCTTGGGTTGTCTTTCGGCGGCGCGCGGGATAGAATTCAGGCGGAAGGTCGACTATTATCTTCGTATCCCCAGCAACCATGACGCGTTTTCCGATGCACAGGAGAAATGTAGTGACATTTGCGCCGGCTTCACAGCTTCGCAGGATGCTCGCCCTGTCCGCCATCCTGCTGTACGGCCTCGCGACGGCCGCAACAGCCCGTGCAGAAGAAGAGAAGATCCAGCTGCACGTGTGGGGACTCAACATGGGCTACCCGCGAACCGGGTGGCTGGCTGTCGTTGATGCCTTCGAGCGAAAATACCCGCACATCGACGTAATCGTCGGCCCGGCCGACCGGGGTCAGGACCTCCAGAAACTGCTCTCAGGCGTGGTGGGCAATTCCCCGCCGGACGTATTCAAGCGCGAGGCCAACCTTTTCGGGGACATCGCCGCGCGCGGGATTCTCCGCCCCCTTGATGACCTCATCGCGGCCGACGCGGAGATCCCCGATGGCGTACATCTCGATGACTATGCGCCCGGCGTCTGGGACTCGGTCCGCGGCCAGGACGGGCGAATCTATGGCGTCGTCGAAGGGACGAACAATCTCTTTTTTGTCTACAACAAGGCCGTCTTCCGGGAAGAGGCCGAGGCCCTCCGGAAAGCGGGACTCGACCCGGAACGTCCACCCCAAACATGGGACGAAGTGCGGGACTACGCGCGCGTACTCACAAAGGTCGATGACCGCGGCCGGATACTGCGTTGGGGGTGCCTGATCAGCGCGCCGTACATGGAGGACGAGCTGTTCTTCTACATCGCGCTCCTCGGGGGAAGCGTGCTGAGCCCGGACGGCCGCACCGCCACCCTCGACAGCCCCGAAGCCATCGCCGCCGTCAAGTTCATTCAGGAGATGTACGAGGTCCAAGGGGGGCGCCGCACCTACGACAATTGGGCGCAGATACAAGGGACCTTTGGCGATATGCCCCTCGGCGAGGGCCGTATTGCCATGAGCATTCAGGGTGATTCGGTCATTGGCGACGCCATGCGCTTCGCCCCCGAAGCGGAGCTGGGCATCACACCTGTGCCGGCGCCCAAGGGACGCGAATCGATCACCACGAGCGCCCGGCATGCCGTCTATTTCATCCCCACCAATGCCCGGCATCCCAAGGAGGCCTTCGACTTCATCCGCTTCGCCAACGGCCCCGAAGGCACACTCGTGTTCTTTCGGGCGCTGGAGGAGGAGATGCGGCAACAGGGCGAGGAATTCGACAGTTACCCAAGCTTCCGTGCGCCACGCTCCACGCGCAGTGTGATACAGGCGGAGTACGCGCCCCGGAAACCCATGATGCGCGACGCCTACGAGCAGGCGGCCGGCCTCATGGATACCGTCGATTTTGTGCCGATCCCGAACAGCCCTGTCTACGCCATCATCCGCGACGAGAACGAGCGCGCCGTCGAACGCGTGCTCTACGGCCAGATGGACGCCGAGACCGCCATGCACGACGCCAACCGCCGCGTCCAGCAACAGTTGGACCTGTACTACAGCCGCGAAGACCTGCCTGTTCTCAACTGGGCGTGGGTCTGGCTGAGTGTGGTGGTCGTGGTTGTGGGAACAGTGCTGTTCTTCTGGTGGCGAAGCCGCGATGAACAGGCCTACACAAACCTCCAGCGCAGCGACAACCGCGCGGGGCTCTTCTTCATCGCGCCGTGGGTCATCGGCTTCATCGTCTTCGTCTCAGGACCCATGATATTCAGCCTGGCCATCAGCTTCTGCGACTACGACGTGCTGCACCCCGCCCGCTACGTCGGCGCGGGCAACTACCGGTTCCTGCTGACCGAGGACCCCCTGTTCTGGAAGTCGTTGTGGAACACGGTCTACATGGTGCTGGCCATTCCGATCAACATGGCGATCGCCTTGGGCATCGCGCTGCTGCTCAACGCCCGCGTCAAGGGGATGTCCTTATACCGGACCATCTTCTACCTGCCGTCCATTACCCCGGCCATCGCGGCGGCCGTGCTGTGGTATGCCCTGCTGAATCCGGACGGCCTGATCAACCGCGTGATCGATGGCACACTGGGCCAGATCATCGACATCAACCCGCCGTCCTGGCTCGGCGATGCCCGGTGGTCCAAACCGGCCATCGTGCTGATGCAGATGTGGGTGGCCGGTGGCGGCATGATCCTCTGGCTGGCGGGCCTCCAAGGCATTCCGGTGCACCTCTACGAAGCGGCCAGCATCGACGGCGCGGGGCCGATCCGGCAGTTCTTCAAGATCACCTTGCCCATGCTGACGCCCTACATGTTCTTCGGCTTTGTGACCGGGATCATCGGCGTGTTCCAGATCTTTGCCCAGGCACTGGTCCTCACACGCGGCGGACCCGCCGATTCAACCCTCTTCTATGTCTACTATCTGTTCAACAACGCGTTCCGCTATTTCCGGATGGGGTATGCGAGCGCGCAGGCGTGGATTCTGTTCATCATCATTCTTGTCGTAACGCTCATCCAGTGGCGCATGTCCAAACGGTGGGTGCACTACAACTAGATTTCCGGGGAGTAATCCGTGACCAGAAAGATGCGACCTCAGGACATCGTAAACCGGACGCTGATCCACACGGCGCTGGTGCTGGGCGCGCTCCTGTTCAGCCTGCCCTTCATGTGGCTGCTGTCGGCCAGCTTCAAGACCTCGAGCGAAATGTTCGCCGAGACCATGAACTGGATCCCCAAGGTGTTCCTGGAGGGGCCATGGACCGTCCAGAACCTCTTCGCCAACTTCATCAACGCCGCCCAGATGGTGCCGTTCTGGACCTGGCTCTGGAACACCTTCTACGTCACCGCGCTGAACGTCTTCTTGAACGTCCTCGTCAGCAGTTTCATTGCGTTCGGGTTCTCGCGCATCCGCTGGCGCGGACGCGATATGGTCTTCTTCTTCGTGCTGGCGACGCTGATGCTGCCCGCCCAGGTCACCATGATCCCCGTCTTCCTCATCTTCAACTGGATGGGCATGTACAACACCCTTACGCCCCTGTGGTTTGGATCGCTCTTTGGAAACGCGTTCCACATCTTCCTGCTTCGGCAGTTCATGCTGACCCTGCCGCAGGACCTGGACGACGCCGCCAAAATTGACGGGTGCAGCTACCTGCGCGTCTGGAGCACCATCACAATCCCCCTGATCAAGCCCGCGCTCGCCGTCGTCGCCGTGCAGACCTTCCAAGGGGCCTGGAACAACTTCCTCGGCCCCTACATCTACATCAACACCACCGACAAGATGACCTTCGCCCTCGGTCTGCAATGGTTCCGCGCCGAACAGGGCCGGATGTACGGCGAACTCATGGCCACCGCACTCATGATGACCATTCCCGTCATCATCCTGTTTTTCTTCTGTCAGCGCTACATGATCCAGGGCATCACCCTCAGCGGCATGAAGGAATAGCCCGCAGGTCCGGGAGCGCGCGCCGCAATCCGACGAGATACTGGATTCGCTGCGCGCGGAAGCGGCATAATCGCCCCTTCTGACGGTGGAAGGAGACCTCATGCCGCGTATTCTGGTTACCGGTGCTGCCGGGTTCATTGGGTCGACGCTGGTGGACCGCCTTCTTGGGCGGGGCGACAGCGTCGTCGGGGTCGACTGCTTCAACGATTACTACAGCCCGCGCATCAAGCGCCAGAATCTCGCGCAGGCGCTCAAGTCGGACCGTTTCAGCCTGCATGCGTGCGATCTGGAGGATGAGGCTGCGCTGCGCGACGTGTTTGCGCAGACGCGTCCGGAGGTCGTGGTGCATCTGGCGGCGCGGGCGGGCGTGCGGCCGTCCCTGAAGGATCCCAACCTGTATCACCGCGTGAATGTCATCGGTTCCCAGCACGTCCTCGACGCGTGCCGGGACTTCACACCGTCGCACCTGGTGTTCGCATCGAGTTCATCGGTGTACGGCGGCAGCCGTGAGGTGCCGTTTTCTGAAGACAATCCGGTGCGGCATCCCATCAGTCCCTATGCGGCCACCAAGCGCATGAACGAGCTTCAGGCCCACGTGTACAGCCACATCTACGGGCTGCGCGTCACGATGCTGCGGTTCTTCACGGTATACGGTCCCCGCCAGCGTCCGGACATGGCCATCCACCGCTTTACGCGCCTCATTGATGACGGGAAGCCGGTTCCGATGTTCGGAGACGGGGCGACGGCGCGCGACTACACGTACATCGACGATTGCATTGACGGCGTCGTGCGGGCGATTGACACCCCCTTCGGCTACGAGATCATCAATCTGGGCGAACACCACACGACGCCGCTGCGCGACCTCATCGCACTGATCAGCGATGCCGTGGGCAAGCCCGCGATCATCGACCGGCAACCCATGCAACCCGGGGACGTCGAAATGACCTTCGCCGACATCGACCGCGCGCGGAACCTGCTCGGGTACGCGCCGCGCGTGGGGATGGAGGAGGGGATCCGGCGCTTCGTGGCGTGGTACCGCGACCACCGGGATCTGCTGCGCGAGGGGTGACGATGCCTCAGATTCCGGCCAGTTCCACACGGTTACGGCCCCGTTCCTTGGCACGGTAGAGCGCGGCGTCGGCCGCCTCCACCATGGCCTGCGGCGTCTCCTGGGCGTCGTCATACGCGGCGACGCCAATACTGGTCGTCACGTGCAGCACCTCGCCATTGGCCCCGGAAAATCCGTGGTCATGGATGCGCTCGCACAGCTTGTTGGCCAAGGCGGCCGCCTGTCTTAGTCCCGTTTCGGGAAGCACGACGGTCATTTCCTCGCCGCCGTAGCGGCAGCAGATGTCGGACTTGCGGGTGTTCTCGCGAATCACCTGCGCGAACTGGCGCAACACCGCGTCGCCCGTCTGGTGACCGTGCGTGTCGTTGAATTTCTTGAAATGGTCGATGTCGAAAAGCAGGAGCGAGAAGGGCCGGCCGTAGCGCCGGGCCTGGTCGAATTCCTCTTCCATGCGCAGGTCGAAATACCGGCGGACGTACAAGCCGGTCAGGCCGTCCGTCACGGCCAGCGCGTACAATTGTGCATTGCTGATCGCGGTGGCGATCTGCGCGCCCACCCCCATGAACAGGGCCGCGTCGTCGTGATTGAAGGGAACGCCGTCGGCGCGGTCTTCGAGGCGCATGACGCCGAGGACGGCATCCTTGGCGATGAGCGGCACATACACGGCGTCCTGGAACGGCGTCTGCACCAGCACCGCCTGCCGGTCCCGGGCCGTCTGCTCGATCGGGGTGCCCGAAATACCCGTGACATCTTCCTTGAGACGGTCCTGGGTGATGAGATCGCTGCCGTATTTGGCCACCAAGGGACGGGCGGTCCCGGCCTTGACGTCCAGCTCGAACAGGATCATCCGGCGCACGTCCAGCGCGCCTTGAACGACATTGGCGATGATCTCCAGCGCCTCCTGCAGGTCGAGCGTGCTCGATATGGCCAGATTGATCTCGCGCAAGGTCGACAGGTGCTCGACCTGCCGCAGCAAGGCACGGTAACTGCCGTAGAGCGACTCGTAGTCGCCTGTCTCGCCTGCGCCCGTCTTACGGTGCATCGTCAACCTCCACCGGGTTTGCCGGGCGAATCATACCACCGGCCAAGGCCGGAGCGCTACGCAGTTCGATTTTTGCCGCTGAAATTCCGTATCATGCACGCCCCCTGGCACGGAACAACCCATTGGGAGGATGACCATGGCCAAGATCGCGCGCGCGGTGCTCAGTTGTCACGACAAGCGTGGAGTAGTCGAACTCGCGCAGTTCCTTCGCGGATTCGGCGTCGAGCTGATCTGCACAGCCGGCACGCTCCGGGTCCTCAAGGAAGCGGGCATCGAGAGCCGCAGCATCGCCGATTTCACCGGCGTGCCCGAAATGATGGACGGACGCGTCAAGTCCCTGCATCCGCGCATCCACGCCGGCCTGCTGGGCATTCGCGACCGCAAACTGCACGTCGAGCAGATGCAGGAATATGACCTCCAGTGGATCGACATGGTGGTTGTCAATCTGCATCCCATCGAACAGTTCATTCAGGATGCCAGCCTGCGGGTGGACGATGTGGTCGAGCAGATCGATATCGGCGGGGTGGCCATGCTGCGCTCCGCCGCCAAGAACTTCCGCTATGTCTCCGTGGTGGTCAATCCGGAGCGGTATACACAGATCATGCACGAAATGCGTGCGCACGAAGGCGAAATTCCGTACATGACGCGCTTCAAGCTGGCCCAGGAGGCCTTCGCCTGTTCCGCGCGCTATGACGAGATGCTCGCAGCGTACTTGGGGAACACCAGCCTGCCGGAGGGATCGCAGTGAAGGTATTGGTAATCGGCGGCGGCGGCCGCGAACACGCGCTCGTCTGGAAACTCGCACAGAGCCCGCGCGTCGAGGGGTTGTACTGCGCCCCGGGCAATCCGGGCATCGCAAATCACGCCACCTGCCTGGCAATTGGCGCGGAGGATTTTGACGCGATTGCGGCCTTTGTGGAGCGGGAGGCGATCGACCTGGTGGTGGTCGGCCCCGAGGCCCCGCTGGCAGCCGGGCTCGTCGACCGGCTCGAAGCTGCCGGCGCCCGCGTTTTCGGTCCCTCGAAAGCGGCTGCGGAACTCGAAGCGAGCAAGTCCTTCGCCAAACATCTCATGATCAAGTACGGGATTCCCACCGGCGCCTACCGCGAGTTCGACGATGCCGCCGCGGCCATTGCGTACGTCGGGCAGCAGGGCGCGCCCCTCGTGGTAAAGGCCGATGGCCTCGCCGCGGGCAAGGGCGTCACGGTCGCCCACGACACCGCGACGGCCGTCGAGGCGGTCCGCGCGTGCATGGAAGAGGGCATCTTCGGCGAGGCCGGAAGACGGGTAATCATCGAAGAGTGTCTCGTGGGAGAGGAGGCGTCGATCCTGGCCTTCAGCGACGGCAAGACCGTTGTCCCCATGATGGCCAGCCAGGACCACAAGGCCGTTTTTGACGGCGATCAGGGACCCAATACGGGCGGCATGGGCGCGTACGCCCCTGCGCCGGTGGTTTCGGCGGCGCTGATGGCCGAGATCGAGGAGAAGGTGCTGAAGCCCTGCGTTGCGGGGATGGCGGCCGAAGGGCGGCCCTACAAAGGCGTGCTGTACGCCGGATTGATGATCACGGCCGCCGGCCCCAAGGTAATCGAATTCAACTGCCGCTTCGGCGATCCCGAGACCCAGGTCGTCTTGCCGCAGATGGAGTCCGACCTCGTGGACGTCCTGCTGGCGTGCTGCGACGGCACGCTCGACCAGGCGGACCTGCGGTGGCGGCAGGGGGCGTGTGTCTCGGTGGTGATGGCCTCAGGCGGTTACCCGGGCGCGTTTCAAAAAGGAAAGACCATCTCCGGCATCGCCGCCGCCGAAGCCGAGGACGGCGTTGTCGTCTTTCACGCGGGCACCAGCACCTGCGACGGCCACCTCGTGAGCAACGGAGGGCGTGTCCTCAATGTCACTGCCGCCGGGGATTCCATCCCGGCGACGATTGAGAAGGCCTACCGCGCGGTAACGGCAATCGCTTTTGAGGATGCCCACTATCGCACCGACATTGGGCAGAAGGCGCTCCGGCACCTGTAGACGCCCGCGCCGGACAAAAGAAAACGCGCGGAAGCGCCTTCCCGGCCTTCCGCGCGCGTATTTTTCCGCCTATTTCCCGCCGGTCTCGAGATCCAGCCCGACCAGCCGCCTGCTGCTCAGACTCTTCGCGCTCAACAGGCCCTTCATGGCCTCGCCCAGCACATAGTCCCCGCTTCGGGCGCTGCTGTTGCGGCACGTCACCACGCCCGCGCTCAGGGTCGCCTCGGTCGGGAAGTTCGGATCGGAGAAGGTTGTCGCTTCGACTTCGCGCATAATCTTGGTCGCATAGCCCATGGCGTCCTTGAGCGGCGCATGCGGCAGGACCGATACAAAGACGCTGCCGTCATAGCGGCCCAGGATGTCGTAGGTGCGTGAGTAGCTCCGGATCATGATCGCGACTTCGGCCAGCAAATCGTCCATCGACACCGGTCCAAGATCGGCATCGAGCGCGTGCACATCATCGACGTCAAACACCACGCAGGAGAGGGGATGGTCGTGACGATGGGCCTTGTCCACCTCCTCCTGAAGCCGGTCGAGCAGGTAGCGGCGATTACGCAGACCAGTCAAGGCATCCGTATTCGCCTCATCCATCAACACCACGCTGGAGCGCGCGAAGCGGGAAGCGTTCACGCTCTTCTGACAGACAGAATCGACCCGCATCATGATCATCGGCAGGTTATAGGGTTTGGTGATGTAGTCCGCGGCGCCGACCTCGTAGCCCCGCGCCACCTCCTCGGGGCTGCCCTTTACGGTCACGAAGACAACCGGCACGCCGGCCGTGCGCGGGTCAGCCTTGAGGCGTTTGCAGACCTCATAGCCGTCGATATCGGGGAGGCACACGTCCAACAAGACAAGGTCCACAGCGTGTGAGGTACACACCTCCAGCGCTTGCAGTCCGTTCGGGACCGGGATCGCGCGGTAATTGTGCAGGCGAAGCCCTTCGCACAACACCTCGCACGCTTCCTCGCTGTCATCAACCACGCAAACGCAACACCGTTCCACTTTTTCGGGTCCCCCAGATGACTCGGTTGAACCACTCGTATCTAACTTACACCAAATAGTTTACCTCACAACCGCCTCCGCTGGCAACTGCGGCGGAAAGGCGCGTGGTTGCACCCGGGCCGCGCAGGTCGGGTACAATGCCCTGTCGTATCGTTCAACCGGCGGGCGCCAAAGGAATTACCCATGCTCGGCCCTTTCAGCAGCAGCCGGCCGCGACGGCGCGCGGCCATCAATATCACCTCGCTGATAGACGTCATGTTCCTGCTTCTTATCTTCTTTATGGTCTCGTCGACCTTCCGCAACCAGCTCGGCATCGATCTGCAACTGCCTGCTGCCCGCACGGCCACCGAGCAGGACCAGCCTGCCCACGAGATCGTGGTGGAACGTGACGGGCAGTTCCTCTGGGGAACGCAGCGGGTCGATGGCGAAGGGCTGCGGCGGGCCTTGACCCAGGTACCGCGCGAGGGCGAGGAGTTCGCCGAAGTCGTGCTGCGGGCCGACGCCCACGCGGACTTCGGCCGCGTCATCGAGGCCATGGACATCGCCCGGGAAGTGGGAGGGACCCGCCTCATCATACCGACGGACCCCGTGGCAGCCAGCGCGACAGACTAGCCTGTGACCGATCCGTTACGGGATCGCCAGGCGGGGGTGGTCGTCTTCCAGGCGGGACAGGCGCTCGCCCACCGACTTCGCATACTCGCCATCGGGGTATTTCCGCAGGTACTCACGCAGCACCCTGCGGGCATCCTCCGGCTGGTCCAGCCGCCGCAGGTAGATCTCCGTGAGGCGGTTGACCACGCGCAGGGCCTTCTCGGGCGATTCGACGAGCGAGGCGCCGCGCTCCAGCCAGCAGGCCGCATCGCTGGGCCGGTCCAGCTTCATCAGGTTGTCGCCCAGCCGGATGGCCGTCGTCGGATCCTTCGGGAACATGCGCGCGATCACCATGTACTCTTCGGCGGCGCCCTCGTAATCGCCCGCCCGCTCCAGCGCTTCGGCCGGTCCAAAACGCGGCTCGCCCGTCTGGACCCGGTCCTTCGGGAAGACGAGGTCGACCGTCAGCTGCGCCACCAACGACACCAGCATCGGACCGTAGAGGGCCGTCCCGGCGACAATCAGCCCAAGTGCCGAAAAAAAATGGGCGATCGGGTCGTCGTGCAGCCACACACCCAGCAGACGGAACTGGAAGACATACCACACCGTCAGACCAGCGAGCGTGGCGGCTTCAAGGTAGGGGTTGATGTCCTCGTGGTAGCGGTAGCGCAGACGCAGCAGGTAGATGCCCCACCCCAGAAAGGGAACGAGCAGCACGGCCTCGATGCCCAGCGATACTCCGAGCACTATGAGCGAACCAAGCGACACGCGCCACCTCCAGTTTGGCCTGGCCCATTGTACCGCAAAACCTATATTCTTGACTAATGGCTCAGACGAGGTCATTTTCTCCCAAATTCACGCCCCGTGTGCGTTGACTTTCCGCGCCCTGCCAAGTACTATTTGCGTGGCAGAACGAGGCATCCTTGCGGCACGCCGCGCGCTGCCGTGGAGCATCCCCGGGCACTTGGCGCCGCCAGCCGGATCAGGTCCCGCTCCCATCGGACTTTTCCCGGATTCAACAGCTAACGTTGCGCTCGCGATAGCGCTTTTGCAGCATGGCCAAAGAGGGAGATCCCAATGACTACGCTGTCCGTGACCCAAACGAGCCTGCCCAACCGTGAGCCGGTCGCCCGCGGAAAAGTGCGCGACATCTACGACCTCGGCGACAAGCTGGTGATCGTCGCCACGGACCGGATCTCGGCCTTCGACTGGGTCAATCCAGTCGGCATCCCCGACAAGGGCAAGATTCTCACGGCCATTTCCCTCTGGTGGTTCGAGAAGACCGCCGACATTGTGCAGAATCACCTGATCAGCGCCGATCTCGCCGATTTTCCCAAAGACTTTCAGGAGTCGCCCGAACAGTTCGAGGGCCGCAGCATGCTCGTGCGCAAGTGCGAGATGTTCCCGGTCGAGTTCGTCATCCGGGGCTACCTGGCGGGCAGCGGGTGGAAGGAATACCAGAAGAACGGCAAGGTATGCGGCATTACGCTCCCGGCGGGCCTCCAGCAGGCCTCGCGGCTGGAGGATCCGATCTACACGCCCGCCACGAAGGCCACGGACGGCCACGACATCAACATCCCGTCCGAGGAGGCCGCAAGAATCATTGGCGAGGAGTGGAACCGGAAGGCCGCGGACGCCGCGCTCCGGGTTTATCTCAGGGGGCGTCAGTTGGCCGAAGAGCGCGGCATCATCCTGTGCGACACGAAATTTGAGTTCGGGGTGCTGGATGGCGAGCTGGTGCTCGCGGACGAGGTCCTCACGCCCGATTCGTCGCGCTTCTGGCCGGCGGACCAGTATGCCCCGGGGCAGAATCCGCCCAGCTATGACAAACAGTTCGTGCGCGACAACCTCGAGACGACGGACTGGGACAAGAATTCGCCCCAGCCGCCCTTGCCCGAGGACGTCGTCAAGAAGACGCGACAGAAGTACGTTGAAGCCTGCGAGCGGCTTACAGGGAAGATGGGGTTCTCGCAATGACCGACCCGATGGCATCTGAGGACGGCCACGATACACGCGGCTTCCTGGCCGGCGACGACCCGGAAGACGCGATACGCGAGGAATGTGGCGTCTTTGGTGTTTTTGGCCACGAAGAAGCGGCGACGCTGACCTATCTCGGGCTGTATGCGTTACAGCACCGCGGACAGGAGGGGGCGGGCATCATCTGCTCCCACGACGGCCAGCTCGTGGGGCATCGCGGCATGGGACTCGTCTCCGACGTCTTCCGCCCGCACAAGCTGGCCCGTCTGTGCGGCCAGAACGCCATCGGCCACGTGCGGTATTCGACCTTCGGCTCCAGCAACCTCAAGAATGTTCAACCCATCCCCGTGGACTACTCGCGCGGATCGATGGCACTCGCACACAACGGCAATCTGGTCAATGCCGACCAGTTGCGCGAACGCCTCGAAGAAGAAGGCGCCATCTTCCAGACCACCACGGACAGCGAGGTGATCATCCAGCTCATCGCCCGGTCACGGAAGAACGATTTCACCGAGAGTATCGTGGACGCGCTGCAACAGGTCGAGGGGGCGTACTCGCTGCTGGCCATCGACCACGACCGGATCGTCGCCGCGCGCGACCGCTACGGCTTCCGTCCGCTGTGGATTGGGAAGCTCGGGAACGCGCACATCTTCGCCAGCGAGTCCTGCGCGCTCGACATCATCGACGCGGAGTGGGTCCGCGAGGTCGAGCCGGGCGAGGTCATCGTGGCATCGAAGGAAGGACTGCGCTCCTTCAAACCCTTCGCGCACACCGAACCGAAGATGTGCATCTTCGAGTTCGTCTATGTTGCCCGGCCGGACAGCGTCATCTTCGGCAAGAGCGTGGACGAGGTGCGCAAGCGCCTGGGCCGCAACCTCGCCAAGGTGGCCCCGGTCGAGGCCGACCTCGTCATGGCGGTCCCCGATTCCTCCAACCCTGCGGCACTGGGGTACTCGCACGAGTCCGGCATCCCGTTTGACATGGGGTTCATCCGCAACCATTACGTGGGCCGCACCTTCATCGAGCCCGACCAGCGGATCCGCGATTTCGGCGTCAAAATCAAGCTCAATCCCTGCCGTACCGCCATCGAGGGTAAGCGGCTGGTCCTCGTGGATGACAGCATCGTTCGCGGCACGACGGCGCGAAAGATCGTCAAGATGCTGCGCCGGTGCGGCGCCAAAGAGATCCACTTCCGCATCAGCGCTCCGCCCATCATCAACTCCTGCTACTACGGCATCGACACCCCCAACCGGGGCCGCCTGATCGCCTCGTCGCAGGATGTGGAGTCCATCCGCGAATACCTCGGGGTGGACAGCCTCGCGTACCAGAGCATCGAGGGCCTCGTCGAGGCCACCGGGCTTCCTGGCAGCAACTTCTGTCTGGCCTGTTTCAACAACCGCTACCCGACCCCGCTCCCGGACCACGACCGCCCCGCGAACAACAAGCGCCGGCACGTCGACACCAGCGTCGACGACGCCTACGACGCGGGCCGCATCTACGTCAACAGCGACCCACACTGACCCCGCTCGCCGGACTTGGAGCTTGCTGTCCGGGGGAAGAAACGGGCGGCTGCCCTGTGTTATTTCGTGCAGGGAGACAAACCATGGCAAAAACGCTCGTTCTCTACTACAGCATGTACGGCCATATCGAGACGATGGCGCAGGCAGTCGCGGAAGGGGCACGCAGCGTGCCCGACACCGAGGTCGCCATCAAACGCGTGCCCGACCTCGTCCCCGAAGACGTCGCCCGAAAGGCGGGTGCCAAACTCGACCAGGCCGCGCCCGTGGCCACCGTCGAGGAGCTGCCGGACTACGACGCCATTATCTTTGGCACGCCGACGCGTTTTGGCAACATGTGCGCCCAGATGCGCAACTTCCTCGACCGGACAGGCAAGCTCTGGCTCAGCGGGGACCTCATCGGGAAGGTCGGCAGCGTGTTCACCTCGACGGCCACGCAGCACGGGGGACAGGAGACCACCATCACCTCGTTTCACACGACCCTGCTGCACCACGGCATGATCATCGTGGGCGTGCCGTACTCCTGTCAGGAGTTGCTGAACATGGGGGAGATCACGGGCGGATCGCCCTATGGCGCGGGCACGCTAGCGGGCGGTGACGGCACCCGGCAGCCATCTGAAAACGAGCTGGCGATCGCCCGTTTCCAAGGGCGCCACGTCGCCGAGGTGGCCAAGAAGCTGTCGCGCTGAACCGGGGGCCTACCGCGTGGCGGGGTGGTGAACGGTCTGTTCGATGTGCGGCCGCGCCGCCGAGGCAATGGAGGCGGCATCGAGGCCCATGTCCTGTATCTGCTCGCTGCGCGTGGCCTGAGGGATAAACACGTCCGGAAGCCCCAGCCGCTTGAGGTTCAATTCGCGCAAACGGCCCCGCTCCTCGAAATACTCCATGACTGCCGAGCCAAACCCGCCCTCGAGCGTGTTCTCCTCGACCGTCAGCAGCGGCAGGTGGCACAAGCGGTCGAGCATGGCGCCGTCCAGGGGCTTCACCAGCCGCATGTCCACGACCCCCACGGAGAGCCCCTCGAGCGCGAGTTCCTCCGCGGCGCGCAGACAGGCCGTCGCACACGGACCGAGACTGAGCAGGTACCCGTGCTCGCCCTCGCGCAGGATTTCCGCCGACGTCACTGAGCGCGGGCCATCGGAACCGATGGTAGGCGCTTGGCCGCGGGCATAGCGAATGGCCACCGGGCCGCCCTGCGCCAGCGCCCACCGCAGCATGGCCTGGAGATCCAGGTCATCGCGCGGGGCCATCACGGTGGCGTTCGGGATCACGCGCAGGAACGAGAGATCGTAGGCGCCCTGCTGGGTCGGACTGTCCTCGCCCACGAGCCCCGCGCGGTCGATGGCGAAGACCACCGGCAGATTCTGCATGCACACGTCATGGATGTACTGGTCATAGCCGCGCTGCAGGAAGGTCGAATAGATGGCCGCAACGGGCTTGAGGCCCCGCGCGGCGAGTCCCGCGGCGAAGGTCACGGCATGCTGCTCGCAGATGCCCACATCGAAGAAACGGTCCGGGAACCTTTCCTGGAACTGGGATAGCCCGGTCCCCGTGGGCATCGCGGCCGTGATCGCCACAACCCTCTCATCCTTCTGCGCCTCCTCGATGATGGCAGCGGAAAAGGCGTGGGTGAAGGTCTTGGCGGACGGCTTCTGGAGTTCCTTGGCGGACGGGCGGGCCTCACCCTCGAACTCGCCGGTGTTGATGTTCAGCGGCACGACGCCGTGGTATTTGAGCGGATCGGCCTCGGCGTGGGTGTACCCCCGGCCCTTGTTGGTCACGCAATGGAACAGTACCGGACCGTGAAGCTTCTTGATGTTGCTCAGGCAGTCGATCAGGGTGTCCAGGTCGTTGCCGGCGACCGGACCAACGTATTTGAAGCCCAGTTCCTCAAAAAACCCGCCGGTAGTGATCAAGCCCTTCACGGTCTGCTCGATGTGCTGCGCGGCGCGGCTGAAATTGTCGCCCAGCATACGCTTCATGAAGCTCTGCACATCGCCCTTGGCGCGCGTGTAGACGCCTGTGGTGATGAGACGGCTGAAATAGGCCGACAGCGCGCCGACATTCTTCGAGATGGACATCTCGTTGTCGTTGAGGATGACCAGCAGGTTGGTGT
>JBPOJD010000072.1:0-3277 GCA_052033955.1 Candidatus Hydrogenedentota bacterium | reverse complement strand
GTGATCGTGCGGACCAGGTTGCGCGCCCGGACCATCGGGACGTACTCGAGTGCCCCGGCGGCGCTCTTGGCCGTCGTCGCGGACAGCGGGGCCGAACGGTCTTCGGAGAAGATCACGGCAGCGGCGCCGCAGGCGCTGGCCGAGCGCACGATCGCGCCGAAATTGTGCGGATCGACGATGCCGTCGAGAACGACGACCACCGCATCGTCTGCGGCAGGCTCCTCCATCCACGCATCCGCGTCGAGCACGGGCAGCGGGCCCGTTTCCAGGATCACCCCCTGGTGCACTCCCCCGCCAGCGAGCGCATCAAGCTCGTGACGCGCATGCTCGAGCACCGGGACGCCCCGGGCGGCCGCACGGATGGCGTCCAGCCCCTTGGCATCGCGCAGCAGGTGCAGCGCATGAAAGGTGCGGCGTCCGGCCCGCAGGCACTCGAGTACGGGGATGCGGCCAATGACCTTGTTCATTGCCGCAGTTCGTGCACTTCGACAAGTTTCTCCCGGCGCGCCTGCAGGATGTCATTGTTGGCCACACGGTCGTCTATGCCGTGGGCGTTGGCCTGGATCAGCCGATCCAGCAATTGCACCGCCTCATTGTACTTGCCCAGCTTCTCCTTGGCCTTCACCAGACGGTAGGTGTTGTACCAGGACTCGGAACCCGCCGGATAGCGCGAAAGCGTCTTCTCGAGCACCTGTTCGGCCCGCTCATAGCGGAAGGTTTTCAGCAGAAATCCAGCCACGCGGCTCAGCCCAACCTCGTTGCGCGCATCCACCGCGGCATCCCGGCCCGGCTCGCCCTGGCTGAACTTGCCTTCCATCCAGCCGACGCCGCCCGCGGTACCCAACCAGATGACACCGGCTACGATTGCGATAGCCAACGGCCACTTCAGTATGCTCAGGTCCATGGGTCCTCCTTTCAGAAATCGAGGTAGTGACGCAGTTGATCGCTCAGAAAAGGAACCTCAACGCCAAGATAGGTCAGCAAGGCGGCAAAAAACAGCACCACCAAGGCCAGCACCACCAGTTTGACGACCATGCGCCGCAGTCTGACCAGCAACCCCACCGTGGGTCGCCGCCGCTCCAGTTCCTGCGCGCGCAGGACGAATTGCTCGTGTTTCTCACGGCAGGCGTCGCTGCAGAAGTTGCCGGTGCGACCGCTGACCTTGCATGCCGAGCAGGCGGGCGTGCCGCACTGTTTGCAGCGTATCGCCGCCTCCACGCCGGTGTGGTTGATACAGGTCGAAGGCATTCCGCGCGCCATGAACGTTCCTCCCTTTACTTACTGCGCCTCGTCAAGCCGCCGCTGGGCAATCTCTCCGGTAATGCGCTGCACAAACGCGTCCAGCTCCATGCTGCCCAGGTCCGCCAGGCGGCGATGGCGGACGCCTACCGCCCCCGTCTCCTCCTCGCGTCCGCCGACGACCAGCATGTAGGGGATCTGGCTGGTCTGGGCGTTGCGGATCTTGTATTTCAGCGTGTCGCCGCTGGTATCGATCTCGGCGCGGATCCCCGCCTCCAGCAGCCGGTCCAGAACCCGCCGCGCGTAGGCCGTGTGCGCGTCCGCGATGGGAATGACCACGGCCTGTACCGGCGCCAGCCACACGGGGAAGGCCCCGGCAAAGTGCTCGATCAGGATTCCGAGGAAGCGTTCGAGGCTGCCGTAGATGACCCGGTGAAGCATCACCGGACGGTGGGCGTTGCCGTCCGGGCCGATGTACTCGAGTTCGAACTTCTCCGGCATCGCGAAGTCGAGCTGGATGGTGGCGCACTGCCACGAGCGGCCGAGGCTGTCCTCGATGTGGAAGTCGATCTTCGGCCCGTAGAACGCCCCGTCGCCCTCGTTGACCTTGAAGGGCATCTTCTTGGCCTCGAGGGCCTGACGAAGGCTGGCGGTCGCCAGCTCCCACATGTCGTCGCTGCCGATCGAGTTGTCCGGGCGGGTGCTCAGTTCCATCTTGTACTGGAAGCCGAAGACGCCGTACATGTAGTCGATGAACTCGATCAGCGCGATGATCTCGTCCTGCACCTGTTCGCGCGTCATGTAGATGTGGGCGTCATCCTGCGTGAACACCCGCACCCGGCTCAGGCCATGCAACACGCCGGACCGCTCGTGGCGGTGAACCGTGCCCAGTTCGGCCAAACGCAGCGGCAGTTCGCGGTAGCTGTGCATCCGGCTCTTGTAGATCAGCATGCCGCCGGGGCAGTTCATCGGCTTCACCGCGAAATCCCGCTCGTCGATCTGCGTGAAGTACATGTTTTCCTTGTAGTGATCCCAGTGGCCCGAGCGTTCCCAGAGCGCGCGGTCGAGAATGATGGGGGACCGCAGTTCGCCATAACCCCGCTTGCGGTGCTCGGCGCGCCAGAAATCGATGAGCTCATTCATCACCACCATGCCCTTTGGGTGGAAGAAGGGAAACCCCGGCCCCTCGGGATGGAAGCTGAACAGATCGAGCTGCTTGCCCAGCTTGCGGTGGTCGCGCCGCTCGGCCTCGGCCAGGCGCTCAAGGAAAAGGTCCAAATCCGGCTTCTTCGGGAACGCCGTGCCGTACACGCGCTGGAGCATCGGGCGCTTCTCGTCGCCGCGCCAGTAGGCGCCCGCCACACTGAGCAGCTTGAAGGCCTTGATCGGTCCCATCGACGGCAGATGCGGGCCGCGGCACAGGTCGGCGAATTCGACGTGCTCGTAGAACGTGATGTTGCCGTCCTCGAGGTCCTGGATCAGCTCGACCTTGTACGTGTCCCCGTGTTCGCGGAAGAAGGCCAGCGCATCGTCCTTCGAGACCTCGCGGCGCGCGATGGGCGGATCATCCTTGGCAATCGCCGCCATTTCCGCCTCGATGGCGGCGAAGTCCTCCTCGGAGAGCGGCGGGTCCACGTCGATGTCGTAGTAGAAACCATTCGCGACCGGCGGACCGATGGCCAGCCTGGCCTCGGGGCGGACCCGTTTGATGGCCGACGCCATCAGGTGCGACGCCGAGTGCCAGAACACCCACTTGCCGCCCTCGGAGTCGAAGGTCAGCAGCTCGACCGCGTCGCCGTCACCGAGCGGGGTCGTCAGGTCGCGCAGTTCCCCATTGATTTTCGCGCCCGTGGCCTCCTTGGCGAGACGCGGTCCAATGCTCTTTGCCAGGTCGAGCGCGGTGCTGCCCGCGTCCAGACTGCGTTGCGACCCATCCGGCAGGGTGATGCTAATCGTACTCATGGCGACTCCTGATGTAACGTGGGCTGGCCGGTACGGCAGCGCCAACGGGATGCAACCTCACGGCTCCATGCATAGT
>JBPOJD010000077.1:0-18667 GCA_052033955.1 Candidatus Hydrogenedentota bacterium | reverse complement strand
CTCCCCGCGGGGAGGAGTGTGCCAGGAGAGCCCTCATGAAAAGGTCAAAACATCCCTCGGGTAAGATCGCAAATGGCGCGACGAAAGCCCCTCGGGTAAGATCCACAAATGGCTTGACAGGGCCGCCGCAGGCCCAGCGAGCCGACCGTGGCGGCGCCACTGGGGCGGCGGCCCGGCACGGCGCTGCGCACATCTGGGCAGAATATGGTATACTCCGCGCAATACTGAGGAAAATGCCATGGACGCTCTCGTACAACACCTGCAGCAGCACATGCTGGTCTACCTGGCCGGGCTGGCTTGTCTGGTCCCGATTGTCTACATCACCCGGCGGTGGGCGGTGCCGCTGTTGCTGTACGTCGCCGAGTTTGTCATCTATGTCGTGTTCATGCACCTGTTCATCCACGGCGCGGTTGCCTTTGGGAGCTGGTACCGGCAGGAGTCGACGTTCCGCGTGCTGGCGGACGGCACGCGCACCGTCGAAGCGGACTGGGGGACGCCGCTGGTCGAGGCCTGGACGCGCGAACTCTACCGGCCCGAATGGCTGTTCTACGTCGAGGCGGCGCTGGTTGTGGCGATTATCGTGTGCATGTACCGGTACCGCCCGCTGCGCGTGCAGCAACCGAAGCCCAAGAGCGCGTCCCGGCCGGCGGGGCGCTACAGCCGCCCGGGGGCACCCCCGCCGCCCGCTTCCCGCAACCCGCGTTGACCGCGGCGGAGCGGCACCCTGTCCTTACCCTCCAGTGGTGATCGCCGGCCCCTTCAGGTGCAGGGAATTCGCCAAAAAATCCGTTGCATTCACCCCCCAGCGCCATTATCATGCTCGCACTTCCGTGTGCGAACAGCAAGAAAGGTGGTGCAAATGCTGCATGAACCCGCCGCCCAGTCGGGCAAGGACCATGCCGCATCGTACAAGATGCGGTTGGGTGTCTGGATGTTTCTCGTCTACGCGATGTTGTATGGCGGGTTTGTAGCGCGAAACGTGCTCGCCCCTGTTGCGATGGAACGGCCCGTGCTTCTGGGCATGAACGTCGCCGTGACCTACGGATTCGGACTGATTGTCTTTGCCTTGGTCCTCGCCCTTATCTATACCCTCATGTGCGGACGGAAGGAACAGGAGCTGAACACCCGGGCATCCCAAGAGAGGAGCAAGTGATGGCTATCATCGTCTTCCTCCTCTTCGTCGGTCTGGTTCTGTTTCTGTCCTTCTATTTGGGGCGCCGCACCAAGTCCGCCAGCGGCTACTACGCCGCCGGCGGCTCGATCCACTGGTCGGTGAACGGTATCGCGTTCGCGGGCGACTATCTTTCTGCCGCATCGTTCCTGGGAATCTGCGGCATGATCGCCACGGTGGGATACGACGGGTTCCTGTATTCGATCGGGTACCTGGCGGGCTGGATTGTGGCGCTGTTCATCGTGGCCGAGCCGATGAAGCGTCTGGGCAAATACACATTCACCGACGCGCTCGATGCCAAGTTTGACTCGCGGGGCATCAAACTGGCCGCCGCGGTGAGTACGCTGATTGTCTCGATCTGCTATCTCATACCGCAGATGGTTGGGGCGGGTGTTCTGGTCGAGCCGCTGCTGGGGCTGCCGCACGCCGTCGGCGTCATCATCGTCGGCGCCATCGTGATCACCATCGTGGCCACCGCCGGCATGACCTCGACGACCTATGTGCAGTTTCTCAAAGGGGGCATGCTCATAATTTTCTCCCTGATCCTCGTTATTGCGGTCTGTGTGCGCGGGCTTTCCACCACGCCCGCCCAGATGTTGCCGGGTCAGGACGAGAAGACGCCGTTCCACGAGCCTCAGACCTTGGCGGCGGTGGAGCAGGCGGGGGCGATGGTCCCGGCCGACTCGGCGTGGCAGGTCGTGGAACGGCACGAATCCAAGGCGCCTCCGGCGGCGCTCGCAAAACTCTCCAACGGCGGGCAGACGTCGTGGTGGAAGCTGGACACGGTGGACGGCGCCCCCATGTTTCTCGAGACGCAGTGGATTGCCGTGGGCGCGTCCGGCGAGAAGAGCATCAATGGTGCCCCGGCATCGGCCGGCAATCAGCTCCGCTATGTGGGCAGCATCGATTCCATCCAGGGCCGTACCGGGCCGGAGGCCGCCACAGGCAGCATCTCACCGTTCCGTTTTCTTTCGCTGATCGGCGACAAGGACACGGTCATACGCCGCTGGGCCTCAGCGACGTTCACCAGCGCGGCCGGCGACAAGGTGACGGTGTACTTTCCGACCCGAACTCCCGGCAATCTCGTCATGCGCCCGGGCCTGAAGTACAAGCTGGAGGGGAGCACGCCGCTCCAGAAGCTCGACTTCATCTCGCTGATGCTGGCGCTCTTCTGCGGCACGGCGGCGTTGCCGCATATCCTGATCCGGTACTACACGGTGCCCAGCCCGGCCTGCGCACGCAAGTCGACCATCGTGGCCATTGCCGCCATCGGGTTTTTCTACATCCTCACCCTGTTCATGGGGCTTGGCGCCATGGTCAACGGCGTGGTGAACCTCGCGGACAACAACATGTCCGCTCCGCTGCTGGCGAAGTCCTTTGGGACGCTGTTGTTCGCGGTCGTATCCGCCATCGCGTTCGCGACCGTGCTTGGAACGGTCAGCGGGCTGATTGTGGCCGCTTCGGGCGCCGTGGCGCATGACCTGATGGACCGCTTCGCCGGGGTGACCATGAACGAGCGGCAGAAGGTGCGCGCGGGGAAGGCCGCGGCTTTCGCTATCGGAATCCTGGCCATTTGTCTCGGGATTCTATTCAAGGGAATGAACGTGAACTTCCTGGTAGGTCTGGCCTTTGCGGTGGCGGCCTCCGCGAATCTTCCCGCAATCATCATGCTCCTCTTCTGGAGGAAGACTACGGCTCAGGGTATTACTGCTTCCATCGTCGTTGGCATTCTCACCGCATTGACGCTCATCCTCCTGTCGCCGAGCATGTACAAGCAGTATGGGTGGGACCCGCTGGCCGCACCGGTTCCGTTTGACAATCCGGGGTTCGTATCCATACCGTTGAGTTTCATCACGTTGGTGCTGGTGTCACTCATGACCAAACAGAGGACTGCCACGACGCAGTGACCAAGCAAACGCGGGTCAATCTTCATTGTCACTCCAATTTGAGCGACGGCGGGCTCTCAACCGAGGAGCTCGCCGTTGTGCTTTCGGAGGCCGGCGTCCGTTTCGCGGCCCTGACCGATCACGATACCTGTGACGGCACAGAGGCGTTTCGCAAGGCGGCATCGCGCAGGGGCATCGCGTGTATTACCGGGATCGAGATCACCGTCCGCGGTCCCGGCGGCGTCGAACTCCACCTGCTCGGCTACGGCTTCGATCCCGCGAATGGGCCTCTGAACGAGGCGCTCCGCAACCAGCGAACGGCTGCCTGCCCGCCTCCGCCGGGTACCGTTCAGGAGACGTGGCTTCGCCCGCGCGGCGAGGACGCGCGGCGGGGATCTCCTGCGGCGCTGCTCCCGGTCGCCGAGGCCATTTCCCTGCTCCACGCGGCGGGCGGCATCGCTGTCCTTGCGCACCCCCTCGGGCCGGGAGAGACCAGCCCCGGGGAGTCCCTTGAGGCGCTTCTGTGTGAACTCAAGGATCAGGGTCTCGACGGCATCGAGGCTATCTACAGCGGCTATACAGAAGATGCCCGCGAAGCCCTCGTCGCTTTGGCGGGAAGGCACCAGCTCTGCGTGAGCGCCGGCAGCGATTTTCACGCCCTGTCCCGTCCAGGGCTGTGCGAGGCGGGGATCGACATGCCCACGCCGCTCTGGAGGCAGTTCCGCGATGCCGTCCTTTCCCATGGCCCCGAGGATGTGCAGGAACCGGCCAGGCCGGAGGTCCCGGAAAGACGAAGCAACGCGCGATGGGGCCCCTTCATTCTCCGCATCGTGTTTCCTACGTTTCTCGCGGTGGCGTTGTTCATATTTGCCATCTACGAAGTGATCATTCCGAGTTTTGAGGCCCGGCTCCTTGATCGCAAACGCGAAATGATCCATGAGTTGACCAATGTGGCGTGCGGCATTCTGGCGGAGTACGACAATGAGGTGCGCGCTGGCCGCATGTCGCTCGAGCAGGCGCAACAGATCGCCGTCGAGCGTATTCAGGGCCTTCGCTACGGAAAGGAGGGGAAAGACTACTTCTGGATCATGGACACCTATCCGCGGATGGTGTCCCACCCGTACCGGCCCGAACTGAACGGCCGCGATCTCACCGATTTCAGGGATCAACGCGGTGACCTCATCTTCGTCGAGTTCGTCAATGTCCTGCGGACGCAGGACGCCGAGTACGTGGAGTACGTCTGGCAGTGGAAAGACGATCCGAGCCGGCTGGCGCCCAAGGAGTCGTACATCAAGAAGTTCGCTCCGTGGGAGTGGATTGTTGGCACCGGACTGTATACGGAAGACGTTCAGGTAGAGATCGATGCCATGGAGGCGAGGATGGTCCACGTCTCGTCGGGCATCACGATCTTCAGCATACTGCTCCTTGCCTTTGTAGCGTATCAGACACTGAGAATCGAGCAGCGCAGACGCTATGTCGAAGACGAGCTGCGCGAGTCGCACGAGAAGTACCGCACCTTGGCCGAAGCGGCCACGGACGGGATACTCATGGTGATCGACGGCCGCTGCACCTATGCCAACCGGACCATGGCCGAGATGCTCGGATACGCGGAGGCGGAGTTTTCCCTGCTGGATCTCGCCGACGTTTTCCCGGACGACTCGAGTTCGGAGAGTGTCGAGCATCAATTGTCTGACGGGCGCGGCGTCCCGCTGCTGCTCGAGACGCTCCTGCGCAAGAAGGGAGGCGAGACCGTCGCCGCGACCGTCACCATTACCCCGGTCTCATCGGCGGGGCGAAGCGGTTTCATTCTCGCCGCGCGCGACCTCGGCGCGCGCGACCTCGGCGCGCGCGACCTGCGCGATCCCGGCCGCAGACGCCGCGAAATCGAGCAGGAGAATCTGATCGCCGAGCTTCAGAGTTCGCTCATGTTCCTTCACGAACCGATCTCGTCCTGCGCGACCGAGGCCTTCTCGTGTGACCTGCGCGACCCGATCTCCCGCGCCGTGGAGCTTATGGCGGCGCGCGGGGCGTCCGCCATCCTGGTGAAGGCTGACGAGGAAGCCGCCGGTATCGTCACCGAGCGGGACATATGTGAACGCGTTGTCGCGCGAGGTCTGTCGCCGGACGAGCCGCTGTTCCGGGTGATGAGTTCGCCGGTCGTGTACACTCCGCACCAGTGCGCAGTGTACGAAGCGATTCTGGCCATGCGGGAACACGGCATCCGCCATCTGGTGGCGCGCGACGACGCGGGGCAGATCGCCGGAATGGTCGACATGCGCGACCTGCTTCACTTCCATCGCTATACCTTGGCCGTGTTGCTCCACGAGGTGGGGCAAGCCACGTCGCCTGAGGCCGTTGCCTCGATTCACGGCGATCTGCCTGGACTGGTGAACGCCCTCATCGTGGGCGGCACGCGCACGCGCACGATCACCCGATCGATCACGGCCGTTTCCGACGCCATCGTGCGCCAACTTGTCCATCTCGCGATCCAGCGCCTCGGGCCGCCTCCCGCGCGCTTCGCATTCCTCGCCCTCGGGAGCGCCGGACGCGAAGAGCAGACATTGGTCTGCGATCAGGACAATGCGGTCGTCTTTGACGACGTCGAGGATGCGCTGCTGCCTGCGGCGCAGGACTATTTCAACCAACTGGGCGCCTTGGTATGCGACTGGCTCGAGCGCGCGGGTTACCCCCGCTGCCCCGGAAACATCATGGCGGCCAACCCGGCATGTTGTCAGCCGCTTCGGGCCTGGAAGGAGTGTTTTTCCGAATGGATCGCCGCTCCGGAGCCCCAGAATATCCTGGACATCATGACCTTCTTCGACTTCCGTGCCGTATACGGCGAGGAAAGCCATGCGGACCTTCTTCGCCACCACATCCAGGAAGAGATCAGAACGGAGCCGGCGTTTCTGCTGCACTACGCGCGCTACGCGTTGCAGTACAAGATCCCGATTGGGTTCTTTGGCAAGATCGTCGTTGAATCGGGCAAGGACCATCCGCCCTCATTCAACATCAAAGAAGGCATGATGCCGGTCGTGAACTTTGCGCGGCTCTACGCCCTTCGCCACGACGTCACGGAAACCAACACCGTGGACCGCATTCGCTCCCTGATGGAGCTGGGCATGCTGCGCGAATCCCTCCATGATGAAGCGCTTCAGGTCTATGACTGCCTGATGCAGCTCCGCCTCGAACATCAGGCGGACGCCTTGGCGCACGGTCTTCCTGCCGGCAATGCCATCAATCTCAAGACACTCACGCACATGAAAGAAACGCTGCTCAGGGAGGCCTTTGCCCAAATCGCCCATATCCAGAGGAAGATCAGTTTCGACTTCCTTGGAGGAACCTGACCGGCGGCTGACGCGCCGCCGGGTTTCCGGTTCTGCCGACCGTGCCGGGCCTATCCTTGGCGTGACAGCGCCATCAGCTCCTCCGGACTGCGATCCGTGCCGGGGATGTAGCCGGGCAGCGGTTTCACCTGGGTGTGGTACGCATCGAGGAACCACGACGGCTGCGGGAAGTAGTCTTCCTCCATCTCGGCGGGGGGGACAATCCAGTTGTAGGCGCCGATGACGGCCGGGGGCGCGTCGAGGTAATCAAAGGCCATCTGGGTGATCTGCGATGCGAGCGTATGCAGGTAGCTGCCGCGTTCACACGCGTCGCTGGCGAGGATCAACCGGCCGGTCTTCTTCACGGATGCCACGACCGGCGCATGATCGAAGGGCACGAGACTGCGGCCGTCGATGAGTTCGACCGAGATGCCGAATTCCTCCTGGAAGCGCTTGGCGGCCTCCTGTGCCCGGTAGAGGGTGGCCCCGAACGTCAGTATCGTCAGGTCGCTTCCTTCCTGGAGCACCTCGGGCACGCCGATGGGCTCGGTGTAATACGCCGCGGGCACGCCGTCCTGGTGGAAGACCTCGGTCTTGTCGTACAGGGACTGGCTCTCGAAGAAGACCACGGGGTCGTTGCCGCGCAGGGCGCTCGCCATGAGGCCCTTGGCGCTGTGCGGCGTGGCCGGAAACACGACCTTCAACCCGGGAACGTGCGCGCACAGTGCCGTCCAGTCCTGGGAGTGCTGCGCGCCGTACTTGCTGCCGACGGATACGCGCAGGACGACCGGCATCCGGCAGTAGCCGCCGGACATGGCCTGCCATTTCGCGAGCTGGTTGAACACCTCGTCGCCGGCGCGGCCCATGAAGTCACAATACATTAGTTCAACAATCGGCCGGCCGCCTTCCAAGGCAAAGCCGACAGCGGTGCCGCAGATGGCCGCTTCGGAAATGGGCGAGTTGAACAGCCGGTGATAGGGCAGGCTCTCGGTGAGTCCGCGGTAGACGGCGAAAGCGCCGCCCCAGTCGCGGTTTTCCTCGCCCCAGGCCGCCACCCGGCGGTCATTGTAGAAATGGTGCACGATGGCTTCGAAGATGGCGTCGCGGTAGCTGATCGCGCGGGTTTCCTTGAGCACGTTGCCCTGTTCGTCCAGGCCCGATCGCGACTTCTTCGCCAACTGCTTGACGCGCGGGTTGTCTTCGATGGGCATCAGAACGTCGCGCGCCGGGTCGATGCCGGGAAGCGTCTCCTCGACCTCGTTGGAGAACATCATCGTGGCCACGCCGGTGTGCGGGCCGAGCTGCATGCGCGGCGAGATCGTTTCACTGGCGGCGAGGTGGCACGCCTTTTTGACCTTGCCCTGCGCATAGGCCCGGATCGTCTCCAACTGGGCCTCGGTGGCGACGCGGGCGTCGACCAGTTTTTGCGCGAACTCGGTCAGTGGGTCGCATGAACGCCACGCCTCGATCTCTTCGCGCTCGCGGTACGACGACTGGTCGCTGGGCGAATGGCCGGTCTGCCGGTAGCAGATGACCTCGAGCAGGACCGGTCCGCGGCCCTCGCGGATCGTCTGAATCTTGCGATGGTAGGCATCCGCCAGGCTGAGCGGGTTGTTGCCGTCGACGCATTCGGCCTGCATGTTGTCGGGATTGACGCCCGCGCCGATCCGCGCGAGCCGCTCAAAGCCCATGGTCTCGCCGATGGGCTGGCCGCCCATGCCGTAGAAGTTGTTCATGAAGTTGAAGATGATCGGTAGGCCGCCGCGGAAATCCGGATCCCAGAGCTGGTTGAACTGGGCCATGCTCGCAAACCCGAGCGCTTCCCAGACCGGCCCGCAGCCCATCGACGCGTCGCCGATATTGGCGACGGCAATGCCGGGCTGGCGCAGGATTTTCTTGGCGAGTGCGGCCCCGGTCGCGATGTCGGCGCTGCCGCCCACGATGGCGTTGTTCGGATAGATGCCAAAGGGCGTGAAGAAGGCGTGCATCGAACCGCCCATGCCCTTGTTGAAGCCGTTTTCGCGGCCGAAGATCTCCGCGAGCAGGCCGTAGAGCAGGAAGTCCACGCCCGCTTCCTCTTCCTCATCCGCCTGCCACAGCGCCTTGCGTCCGTTCGCGATCGCGAGCGGCTGGGCCTCCCCGTGGGCGGTCTCCGCCACGCGCAGAATGGCCCCGTCAAAGTAGCGCGTCATGATGTCCGTCAAACCGGCGCCCTTGAGTTCGTCCACGGCGCGCAGCCCCTTGGCGATGATTTCGCCGTGGCTCCGGTGGCTGCCGTAGAGGTGGTCGTCGACCGTCAGGTGCAGGCATTCGCCGACCGCGGCGGCCTCCTGTCCAATGGACAGGTGCGCCGGCCCCGCGTGCTTGTACGCGATGCCCTCGTAGGCGCCAAGTTTCTTGATCTGGTCGAGCATGGTCTCGAACTCGCGGATCAGCACCATGTCGCGGTAGATGCGCAGGCAGCGTTCCGGCGTGATGGCCGGATTCGAGGCCAACTCGTCCTGCAGGGTCTTCGCGTACGTATTGACCGGGATCGCACCCAGTTCGATCTTGCCGCCCTTGCGCACCTCTTCGGGGACCACCATCAAGCACTTCGGCATCGTTCGTCACCTTCCCGGTTGGTTGAGGAAATATCGCTACGCCAGGACCACCGCCAGCCCGCGCTCGCGGAGCGCGTCCAGCATGGCCGCATCGGCGCCACGGTCAGTAATCAGCGTCGAAATCCGCGCCAGCGAGCCCGCCCGGGCCAAGGCTACCTTGCCCAGCTTGCTGCTGTCCGCCAACAGGTACACCTCGTCCGCGCGATCGCTCACGAGCGCCTTGGTGTAGGCCTCATTCGGATCCGTCGTCGTGGGCCCGTCCGCCGTCAGCCCGATGGTGCCCATGAAGGCCTTCCGCAGATGCAGGCCCTCGAGCATCAGCCGGGTGAGCGGTCCCACAAAGGTCTGGCTCAACCGGCGCAGCTCGCCGCCCACCAGAATCACCCGCGGCCCGCTGCCCGCCAGCTCATAGGCCGCCCGCAACGAGTTCGTCACGACCGTCACGTCTTCGCGCTCGATCAGCAACCGCGCCAGCTCGAGCACCGTGCTGCCGCCGTCCAGATAGATCGTGTCATTGGGGGCAATACACGTGGCCGCGACCGCCGCGATCGCCCGCTTCTCGCGGGGGTGGATCGTGGCCTTTTCGTCAAACAGCGGCTCGACCAGCCGGTCGCCCAGGTTCACCGCCCCGCCGTGCACCCGCCGCAGCTCGCCCAGGCGCTCGAGTTCCTCGAGATCGCGCCGGACCGTCGCCGCCGACACGCCCAGCGTGGCGGTCAGCTCGTCCACGCGCACCACCCGGTTCGCCCGGAGAAGTGCCCGCAGCCGGTCCCACCGCTCGGTCGCCAGGGTTTTGTGGGTCGCTGTGGTCACTGGAGTTGTCCGTGTTGGCAAGGGGCTGAAACCCCTTGTCTCGCCAGGACGCAGAGTATAGCGCAGGGGTGTGCGCGATTTCAATCAAAAACGCGCACAAACTGCCATCGGCGCCGGTGCCTACCGCCGCGTGGCCGCCCGCGTCCGCAAACGCGCCTCGCGGAGCACGCCGATGGCCAGGACAGCGCCAGCGGCCAGCGCGAAGATGGCGAGATCGCCCGCAACCGCACCGTGTGCGCCGCGCGTCGCCGCGCAACTGATGAGGGGCGGCGGCTGCGGCAGGGGGGGCGTGGTATTGTTCACGTACTGCTGGATCTGCGGGTAGAACATGCGGAACGAAGCGTAGAAGTCGTAATTGAAGGTCGGTCCGCCGTCACAGACCGGTGCGGCGCCGCTGCTGAGCGTGCCGATGATCTGGTTGGCGGCGTTGAACAGGCCCGAACCCGAGGAACCGCCCTCGGTCATGCCGCTGTCCCACCCGACGCGGATCTGCTGGACGTAGGACAGGACGCTCACCCCGATCGCCTCGATCTTCCCGAAACTGACGCGCATGTAGCTGCCGCCCGGGTGGTGAATCGACGAGACAGCCGAGGCCGTGGCGGGAACGTTGGAGTTCCATCCGGCGTAGGTGCGGCCGTGCTCGCCGTTGGGCACACTGTTCAGCAGCAGGAGGGTCATGTCGAGGCTGCTGCTCGTGGCCAGGAGCGAGGAGCCGTTGCTGCGCGGGAGGGCGGCCAGACTGCCCGGGCTGCGATAGTCCCAGATCACCTCCGAATTCACGACCTCCGTCTGGGTGGCGACGCAGTGATTGGCGGTCAGCAGATAGGGCTCAAGGGCCACCGTCTGCGGGTTGTTGATCAACGTTCCCGTGCACAGCCACGTCCCGCTGCCGGACACCGAGGTCGCAATCCGGCCCACGCCCGAGGCCAAGGACAACAATCCGGCATTGCCAATCGCGTCCAGACCGTTGTGGCACGAGAGTTCCTTGGTGTCCGTCAGTTGAAAAAAATGGTGCGATGCCCCGAGTATCTCGAAATCCGGCAGGCGATCCACCACCGACCGGGCAACGATCACCGCTGTGTCGCCCTGAATCGTGGGCAACCAGAAGCCGTCGGAGTGGTGGTCCGCCCGGGTGAAGGGGCCGAAGGCGTGTTCCGTAACGGGATCCAGCACCCACACGTCGTCTCCGGGTGCCAGCCGCGAGAGGTCGACCTGGACGCGCAGTGCCAGCGCGTCCAGACTCCTCAGGGCCGCGCTGTGGACATAGAGGCCGTCCTCCTGGAAGGTCTCGGCGTAGTAGGCGTCCGAAGCGAGCTGCACGGCAAACCATTCACCGACTTTCAGCGGCGCCTTGGACTGGCTGTCAGCCTTGAGCCGGGCATTCCGGCCCTGGAAGCCTTGGTATTCGTGGATGACCGCCACCCGGTCGAGGTAGCGGTCCACGGTGGAGGCGTCGAGGCCGTCTCCGACGGCTTTCGCGACCCCGGCAGGCGGTTGGAAGGCCGACGGGGCCTCCATGGCTACGGCCACGGTTGCAACAAGAACAAGAATCACCGATACCGCACGACGCATCGCCTGTCTCCGGTCTGAATTGGGCTCTCACCAAGGACACGCATTGGATGCCAAGAGTTTACCATACTGGAAGACGCGGCTATAATGGCCGGTATTCACCGCATGTGTCCAACCACCTCATATAACACCGTCGTAGTCCTCGGCCCGACGGCCTCGGGCAAGACGCGGCTGGGTGTCCAACTCGCCCGGAGTCTGGGCGGCGAGGTGATTTCTGCCGATTCCCGCCAAGTCTACCGCGGCCTGAACATTGGTTCCGGAAAGGACCTGGACGAGTACACCGTCGACGGCGTCTCGATCGCCTATCATCTCATCGACATCGTGGATCTCGACGCCGAGTTCAGCGTCTTCGATTACCAGCGGGCCTGCTACAGCGCCTGGGAGCAGGTCCGGGCACGCGGGGCCGTGCCCATCATCGTTGGCGGCACGGGACTCTACCTCGAGGCCGTCCTCAAGGGGTACCGGATGGTGGAAGTGCCCGAGTCGCTTGGGCTGCGGTCCGAACTGGCCCAGCTTGACGAGGAGCAGCTCGCACGGCGGCTCGTTGCCTCGCGGCCCGGCCAGCACAACACCACCGACCTGCGCGACCGGGACCGTCTGATGCGGGCGATCGAGATCGCCGAATACGTCCCTGCGCAACCGCCGCCGCCCGCGCCCGACATTCGACCGGTGGTTCTAGGCGCGCGCTGGCCGCGCGAGGTCCTGCACCGGCGCATCGAGCAGCGGCTGCGCGAACGCCTCGAAGCCGGGATGATCGAGGAGGTCGAGGGGCTGCTGGCCAAGGGGGTGCCTGCGGAGCGGCTGCGGCTGCTCGGTCTCGAATACCGCTACGTGGTGGACTACCTCGACGGCACGATTCACAACCGCAACGACCTGCGACAGAAGCTCGGGAACGCCATCCGCGCCTTTGCCAAACGTCAGGAGACCTGGTTCCGGCGCATGGAGCGGCAGGGCACGCGGATCCACTGGGTCGACCGCGCCGATGCCGCTCGCGCGCTGGTGGAGCTGGAGCAGCAACCTAACTGACCGGCCCGGTCTTGGCGGTCGCGCCGACTTCTCCGGGGGTCAGTTCGCGCGTGACGGTGTAGCCCCAGAAGCCGATGTAGCCGCCGGTGTTCTGCATCCACCAGTCGAAGTTTTCTTCCAGGAAGGTGGGGTTGCCGTCGTAGATCTCGATGGTCATGTCGGCGAAGCCGATGAACTCCGCGACGTGCCACGACCACGGCAACCCGGTCCCGTTGACGTCGAGATTTGTGTAGCGGTCAGGTTGACCTGGCGCAATGCGGGCCACCACAATGGGTTCGGAAGCGGTGAAGCCCGTCGCCAGGGCGCGCGCGTGGACGATGTCCGCCCGCGCCGTCAGCGGCAGCACGTAGGAGTCGCTGTAGATGTCGTTGGCGCGGCTTACGAGGAAGTACGTGGTGCCAACGGGTTGCGGGCACCCTGCCAGGAAGGCTACGGCGCCGATCGTCAACAGGCTCAGCAAGATGTGTTTCATGGCTCGTTCTCCGGTTGCCCCGCCGCCGACATACTATACCGTGGTGACCGTCGATTCGTTACGCTGCGGACCGGCGCCTGGGACGTTTTCTGCCTCCCGTGGGGTTAGTCCCGGTGAGGATTGTGCTCGGGGTGCGCATGCAGGGAGGGAGGCGCCATGAGTGCCGTAGGCCGCTATCTTTCGCGCCGTGCCGACCTCACGACGCGCCCCTTGGTCGCCGGAGACCTTCGGGATCTCCGGCAGGTGGTGGTCATCCCCGTGCTGGCCGAGGAGGCGCTCCTCTTGCGGACCCTGGACGCCCTGTCCGCGAATGCCGGAGAGGAACTCGCGCACACCTTGGTCCTGTGTGTGGTGAACAACCGCGTTCCGCCTGCCTGTCCCCCGGAGTGGATTGCCGAGAACGAGCGGGTTCTGGGCTACCTCGACGCGGCGGTGGCGGGCCGGGCGACGCCCGTGCCGCCGGCGTTGCGGCTGGCCTATGTGGATGCATCGTCGCCGGGCCGCGAATTCCCGCCCGACGCGGGCGTGGGGTTGGCACGCAAGATTGGTATGGACTTCGCCGCGGCGCTGCTGGATTCGGAGGCGGGCGGCGTGACCCTTTCACTCGATGCCGACACCGTCGTGGCGCCCAACTACCTCGAAGCGGTGCGCGGTGTCTTGACGCAGCCGGGCGGGTGGGGCGCCGTGATCGACTATGCCCACCCCTTGAGCGGACCGCCGGATGTGACGGCGGCGATCGTGTGCTATGAGATCTACCTCCGTTACCATGCGATGGGGCTGGCCCATGCCGGGTCGCCGTACGCATTTCCGACGATCGGGTCGGCGCTGGCATGTACGGCCGAGGCCTATGCGGCGGTTGGCGGCATGAGCCGGCGCCAAGGCGGCGAGGACTTCTATTTTCTGCAGGAGCTGGCCAAGACGGGCAGGGTGGACCATGTCCGTACGACGACGGTCTATCCCTCGCCGCGGCCGTCCGCACGCGTGCCGTTTGGCACCGGCCCGCGCGTCGCGGCCTTTCTCGCAGGGGAAGACGACCCGTACCGGCTCTACAGTCCTGAGAGCTACGAATGTCTCCGGCGGATGTTGCGCGCGGTTGAGGCCGGTGCCGGTCTGGACGGCGTCGCGTTGCTTGAAGCCATCAACGCCATACGCCCCGCGCTGGGCCAGTTCATGGCCGTGAGCGGATTCGAAGACGTCTGGGCGCGCCTGCGTGTCAACAGCAAGACCGGCGACCAGCTCCGCCGACAGTTTCACGGCTGGTTCGACGGCCTGCGCACCGTGCGCGCCATCCATTGCCTGCGTGATCACGGCCAGTGCGAAATGCCGATGTTCGAGGCCGTCCCGCGTCTGCTCACGCTGGCCGGGAAACCGCTGCCGGCGGGCCTGGATTTCGCTGCCATGCGCGACGATCTGGAACAGCAGAAACACCTGCTGCTCCATCTGCGCGGCCTCGCTCGCACCACTCCCTGATGGCGGCGCGAGGCGCATGCCCGCGTCATGCCGCTATGCCAGGTCCATGCACAACACGCGCACCTCGTAGGGCGCCAGCATGACCGGCATCCTTGCCGCCCAGGGCGTCTGCGCGGCGTCACCGCCGTTGGTGTCGCAGGCGAAGGCGCCGGACGCGGGCTGCCACGTGCTCGTGAGGGCCACAGTGGCCTCCTGGCCTTTGACCTCGGCGAGCACGATGCTGCCCTTGCGCGTCCGCTCGTTCAGGTACACCTTGGCCAGCACGCCTTCTCCCTCCAGCGTGATGCCGTCCTGGTCGCGGAAGTCCGCGGTGCTGTAGTAATCCGAGACGCGCTGTCGCAGCCCGGCATTGCGCCGCACGTGTTCGGCGAAGCGCGGGTACTTGGTGATGGGCGCGTCGCCGCCGTCGATCTTCATGTCAAGGTGCAGCTTGTAGGCGAAGGCCGTGTTGACCTGGTCGTACTCGTGGGCATCGATCTCGTGGCTGCCGAATACCCACGGGATGGTGTACAGAATCGGCTCGGGGAAGGGCAGCAGCAGGTGCCAGTCCCATGAACTGTCGCACCATTGTCCCGTGAAGTCATTGAGAAACTCTGAGATGACGACGCCATCGGGATTGGCCTGCTTCACCATTGCGCGCACCTTGGGCATGAGTTCCTGCAGGCCATCCACGTAGACCCGGTCGGGCGTGGTGGTGACGTGGTCCTCGGCGTAGTCGACGAGCATCTTTTCCGAACCCTGGTCGAGCTGCATGTTCCGGAAGCCGTACTCGCGGATCATCCGCCCGATGGTCTCGAGGTAGTAGGCGCGGTGACCTTCGCAGGGGGCCATTTCGTGGTGCAGCATCGCGCGGTTCCGGGTCGACGCGTCGAAATTGTGCCGGGCCCAGTCGCCCGCGTAGTACGGGTGCTGCGCGCGCGTCTTGGCCTCCCATTTGTGGCCGAATTCCTTGTGCTCGGGCATCTCGATGTTCGCCAGGGTGCCGTTGTAGAACGGCATCACCTCGACGCCGCGCGCGGTGCAGGCGTCCAGCATGTCGCGGAGCTTCGCCGCGCCGCCCCAGTCCTCGTTGACGACATAGCGGTACATGTAGTTGTTGTCGTGTCCGCCTTCCTGCCAGCCGAAGACGAGCAGGTACGGGCATCCCGCCGCCAGCGCCGCGTCGGCCATCTCGGGAAGCCCGTTGTAGTCGTAGCAGACCACGCCGTCCTGGTGCTTCATGAAGAAGAAGTGCCAGCCGATTGCGTCGGCGAACTTCTTTGGCCGGTCGGGTTTCTGTACCCAGGACTCCAGCCAGGTGCGGTGCGCGCGGGCTGTCGCGTGCCAGTCGCCCGTGTGGAGGTTGATGCGCACCGGGGGACTCTGCCACGTTTCGCCCGGGGCAATGCGCCGGGGATGCACCGTCACCAGGTCCAACGAACGCGAGACCGGATCCTGCGTTTTGTTGATGATCTTGTGGACGAAGAAGTCCATGATCGAAAAGTCGGTGTGACGGCCCTCGATGCCCACGCCTTGCTGTGCGTTGCCGTAATCTGCCCACGCCGAGGCCAGGTGGGCCGGGTAGCGTGCCACGTTCTTCTGGGTCCACTCGTTCCACGTGATGTGGTCGCCGCCCAGACCCTTGCCAAAGACGTCGTCGATCGCGCGGAAGAACCCATAGGGCCAGACCACGCGCGCATCGGGCAGGGGCGCGAGGCCGCGCACGTACGGGAACATGATCTCCTCGATCGGGGCGTCCCCGGTGTTCGTCAGTTCCAGCCGCGCCTCGAAGGCCGCCCCGTCTTCAAGTCGCAGCGTCGCCGTTGCCTCGATCGTGGCCAGTTTGCAGCGGATGGTGGCCGTGTTGCCCGCCACGGACACCGACGCGTGGTCGCTGTCCACGGGGTCGGCCAGCATGGCGTCACGCGGCGCGATCGCGCGGAAGAGCATCGCGCGTTCCGGAGTGCCGATGAAGTCGTGGCCCGTAGCCTTGTCCACCAGCGCGCGAAAACCGCCGGTGCGGGGGTCGAGGTCCAGGGCGATGGCATCATTTTCGAGGCGCATGGGTAATCCTTCCATTGGGCGCTGCCGGTTCGGGAACGCCGCATGGTAGCGGCCCCGGCGGAAGGGAATCAACCCGCCGTGCGGCGTGCGGTGGAGAATAAGGAAACGCCCCGGCGAAGAAGGCCTCGCCGGGGCGTCATCAGCAACAGTCACACTTTGTGGTCAAAAATCAGGCCGTTGAACCTGCGAAACCTGGCCGCGATTTCCAGCAGCTCCTCGGGCGGAATCTGCTTGATGACGTGGTTTGTCTCGTCCAGGATTTGCACGACGACGCGGTTGCTCGCCTCGTCCATGCGCAGGCGCGACCCGGCCCGCTGGGGCAACTCGGGCATCACGCGCGGGGTGCGCGGCCCCTCGTTTTCCACGCCGGGCATCCGGGCTTGTCTAGGGGAGGCGGCCGCTTCGGATGCGGGAGTAGACTCCGGTTCCGGCAGCCGCTTCGCGCTGGCAGGCCCTGGACCCGAAAGGGCGATCCCTTTCACGTCAGGAACATCCATTGCTCGTCTCCCTTCTTCTCTGGTGCAATCGCCTGCGGTTATGTGTCATTCCCGGCGATCGCATCCGCTGCACCGGCGCCCGCAGGTGCCAAGGCGCCATAATCACCCGGCGAAACCCTTCGGAAAGCTTCCGTATCCGTACCCTCCGTGAGTTCGCTGGCGGGGCATCCCTACCCCGCGGTTGACCGGACATCCAGTGCGAATCACTGCGGCGACGCCGACAAACGTGCGATCGGCAGTCACCTTCCGCTCCGTGTCCAGTACTCGGGCCGTAAACAGGGAGGGGCGCTCCGGGCCGCCGCGGTCCGAAGCGCCTTGCTCCCACGATTACGGTGGTCGTCGCGTCAGGTCATCCGTTACCCGAGCAACTGCAATGCGGACTGCGGCAGCACGTTGGCCTGAGCCAGGACCGACGTGCCCGCGTTCACCAGGATCTGGTTCCGCGTGAACGCAATCGTCTCGCGCGCGATGTCAGCGTCGCGGATGGCGCTCTCGGCGGCCGCGGAATTCTCTTCCTGGACCGCCAGGGTGTTGATCGTGAACTCAACCCCTTTCTGATCCGCACGAAGCTTGCTGCGGAGCGAATTGACGCTCTTGATCGCGTGGTCGATGGTGCTGATGGCCGAGGTGGCCGCGTCCATGCTCGAGACGGTCACGGTGTTGACCTTCAAGTCGTTGGTCTTGGCGCCTTCGACGGCAATCGCCAGGTTCTGGCCGGACTGCGCGCCCGCCTGCAGCGTCACCGTGTGGTTCGTGCTCAGCACCTGAATCCCGTTGAACTCGGTGTCGAGCGCGATGTCGTCGATCTGCGCCAGCAGCTGCGTCACCTCGTCGTTGAGCGCGGTGCGGTTGGCATCACTCTGCGTGCCGTTCGCGGCCTGGACGGCCAGCTCGCGGATACGCTGAAGGATGCTGCCCGTTTCGCTGAGGGCGCCTTCCGCCGTCTGCACCATGCTCACGCCATCCTGGGCGTTGCGCTGGGCGACGATGGCGCCGCGAACCACCGACCGGAACCCCTCGGCGATGGCCAGACCGGCCGCGTCATCGGCTGCGCGGTTGATGCGCAGGCCGCTGGACAGCCGTTCCAGCGATTTCGTCAACGAGTCCGTCGACTGGGTGAGGGTGCGGCGCGCATTCAACGCCGCGATGTTCGTGTTGATCCTGAGTCCCATATCATTTCCTCCGTGAGTGGCTCCGGGGTCATCCCTAACCCCGGCTGCCGTTTCTATATCCACCCGGGCGAATCCCATTAATCCGTCCGGGTCAGGGCCCTAGAATGTCGGCCACGTGGCCGTCACATCTTCTCCCCGAAGGGCCTCTAGCCGAGCAACTGCAATGCGGACTGCGGCAGCACGTTGGCCTGAGCCAGGACCGACGTGCCCGCGTTTACCAGGATCTGGTTCCGGGTGAACGAGATCGTCTCGCGCGCGATGTCAGCGTCGCGGATGGCGCTCTCGGCGGCCGCGGAATTCTCTTCCTGAATCGACAGGGTGTTGATCGTGAATTCGAGCCGGTTCTGGTACGCACCAAGCTTGCTGCGGAGCGAATTGACGCTCTTGAGCGCGTTGTCGATGGTGCTGATGGCCGAGGTGGCCGCGTCCATGCTCGAGACGGTCACGGTGTTGACCTTCAGGTCGTTGGTCTTCGCGCCTTCGACAGCGATCGCCAGGTTCTGGCCGGACTGCGCGCCCGCCTGCAGCGTCACCGTGTGGTTCGTGCTGAGCACCTGAATCCCGTTGAACTCGGTGTCGAGCGCGATGTCGTCGATCTGCGCCAGCAGCTGCGTCACCTCGTCGT
>JBPOJD010000001.1:0-19890 GCA_052033955.1 Candidatus Hydrogenedentota bacterium | reverse complement strand
AGGCTGCACACCTCCTCATAGGTGCGTTCATCGCCCTGTACGCCCACACTGCGAACCGGCAACAGGCAGACCAGTGCCTGCCAGATGGCGCGGTACAGGTTGGCGTGCTTGATCTCGTCGATGAAGATGGCGTCGGCATCGCGCAAGGTCTCGAGCCGTTCCTTGGTGACCTCGCCGATGCAGCGGACCCCGAGGCCGGGTCCCGGAAAGGGATGGCGCCACACGATTTCCTCGGGCAGGCCCAATTCCTGGCCCAAGGCGCGCACCTCGTCCTTGAACAGCTCGCGCAGCGGCTCGAGCAGCTCCATGTTCATCTGCTCGGGCAGGCCGCCCACGTTGTGATGGCTCTTGATCGTGACGGACGGGCCGCCAGTGGCGGAGACGCTCTCGATGACGTCGGGATACAGCGTGCCCTGGGCGAGGAAGTCGAGATGGCCGATCTTCCGCGCCTCTTCTTCAAACACCTCGATGAAAAGGCGGCCGATGATCTTGCGCTTCTGTTCGGGATCCGAGACGCCCGCGAGGGCATCCAGGAATCGCGCCTCGGCGTCGACGTACACGAGGTTCAGGTGAAAGTGGTCGCGGAAGACCTCCTGCACCATTTCGGGTTCGCCCTTGCGCAGCAGGCCGTTGTTGACGAAGACGCAGGTCAGCCGATCGCCGATGGCGCGGTGGATCAGCACGGCGGCGACGCTCGAATCCACGCCGCCGCTCAGGCCGCACAGCACGCGCCGGTCGCCGACGGTGCGACGGATGTCTTCGATGGCGAGGTCCGCGAACGAACCCATGTTCCAGCTCTTATCGCAGCCGCAGACGTTGTGGACGAAATTGGAGAGGATGCGCGGGCCTTGCGGCGTGTGGACGACTTCGGGGTGAAACTGGACGCCGTAGAAACGGCGGTCCGTGTCCGCGATCGCCGCAAAGGGACAGTTCTCGGTCTCGGCAATGACGCGGAATCCATCGGGCAGCCGCGAGATTGCGTCGCCGTGGCTCATCCATACCTGGGTGTTTTCGGAGACGCCCTCGAAAAAGCCCGTGGTGTCGTCGTGGGTGAGGTGGGCGGCGCCGTACTCGCGTTTGAGGGACGGTTCAACGCGCCCGCCGAGCATCTGGGCAAACAACTGGGTGCCGTAGCAGATGCCCATCACCGGCACGCCGAGCGTGAACACGGCGGGGTCCGGGTGGGGGGCGCCGGGGGCATGCACGCTGGCCGGTCCGCCGCTGAGGATGATGCCCGCGGGATCGTGGCGGCGGATGTCGTCGGCTGAGGCGTTGAACGGCAGGATGAGGCTGAATACCTTGGCCTCGCGGACGCGGCGGGCAATCAGCTTGCTGTACTGTGCCCCGAAGTCGAGTACGATGATGGGCTTGCCAAGAACTTCCACGTAGTGCTCCTCGTCAGGGTTCTATCGACACGTCGTCGTTCTTCAGCAGGACGTCGTGAGCGCCGCCCTCGCGGATGCTCGTCGCGGAGACCAGGGTCAGGCGCGCGGTCTCCTGGAGTTCGCGGACACTCAGGGCGCCGCAGTTGCACATGGTCGATTTCACCTTGTGCAGGGAGGTCTCGAGATTGTCCTTCAGCGGACCGGCGTAGGGCACATAGGCGTCCACGCCCTCCTCGAAGTTCAGGCCGGGCTTGCCGCCCAGGTCGTAACGCTGCCAGTTGCGGGCGCGGTTGGAGCCTTCGCCCCAGTATTCCTTCATGAACCGGCCGCGCACCCAGACCTTGCGCCCCGGGCTCTCGTCGAAGCGCGCGAAGTAGCGGCCAAGCATCACGAAGTCGGCGCCCATCGCCAGGGCGAGCACGACGTGGTAGTCGTGGAGAATGCCGCCGTCGCTGCAAATCGGGATGTAGATGCCGGTTTCCCTGAAATAGGCGTCCCGGGCCTTGGCGACTTCGATGACGGCCGTTGCCTGACCGCGCCCGATGCCCTTTTGTTCGCGTGTGATGCAGATCGAACCGGGGCCAATGCCCACTTTCACGAAATCCGCCCCGGACTCGGCGAGGTAGCGGAAGGCTTCTTCGTCGACGATATTGCCCGCGCCGACGTGCACGGACGCGCCGAACTCTTTTTTCAATTGCCGGATCGCGTCGTACTGCCATTCGGAAAAACCGTCAGACGAATCGAGGCAGAAGATGTCGGCCCCGGCTTCCAGCAGCGCCGGCACGCGATCCATGTGGTCGCGGCTGTTCAAGCCTGCCCCAACCATCAGCCGCTTTTTCTCGTCCACCAGCTCGAAGGGATGCTCACGGTGCGCGTCGTAGTCCTTGCGGAACACGAGATAGACGAGTTTCTGCTGGTCGTCGATGATGGGCAGGCAATTGAGTTTGTGGTCCCAGATCATGTCGTTGGCGTCGCTGAGGGACATGCCCTCCCTGCCCACGACCATCTTGGCAAATGGCGTCATCACCTGGCTGATGGGGGTATTGAGATCGGCCTTGTGCGGGCGGAAATCGCGGCCGGTCAGAATGCCCAGGAGCTTGCCCCGGGCGCTGCCGTCGCCGGTGATGGGGATGGTGCTGTGACCGGTCTGCTCCATGCAGGCCACGACCTCGCGCAAGGTCTGGTCGGGGCGGAGGTTCAGCCGGCTTTCGACAAACCCCGCCTTGAATTTCTTGACCGCGCGCACCATCTCGGCTTGGGCCTCGATGGACTGCGAGCCGAACACGAAGGCCAGGCCGCCGCAGCGGGCCAGGGCAATTGCGAGCGTATCGTTGGACACGGCCTGCATGATGGCGGAGGTATAGGGGATATTGAGGTGAAGGCCGGGTTGGGCGCCTTTGGCGAAACGCGTCAGGGGCACGCGCAGGTCCACGTTGTCCGGGATGCACTCCTTGCGCGTCTTGTTCGGGATCAGCAGGTATTCGCTGAAAGTCCGCGAGGGTTCGTTGTAGATGCGCGCCATCGGTGACTCCTTTTTGGGGCCGGTCGCGGATACACTTCCCCCGCAGGCTGGCAAAGGTGGAAAAACGGCTTCCGCTGTTTGCCCTGCGGCAAGCAATGCAAACGTGCCCGGCACGACCATTCGGCCCTCTGGAAAAGGCGATTATAGAAAGGGCGCGATCCCCTGTCAACCCGGAGCTGGCCGGACGCAGGCACGACCGCAGTCATTCAGCGTCGCGAGACGGGTTTGTGCTATGTTAGGGGCCACGCGGCGGCCGGGGCGCTGTTCCTGTCTCTGTTTCCGGCACGCGACCAGACCCCGGGGTGTATGGAGGGCGTTGCACGATGACGTTGCCGCTTGCGGATCCGATACTGGTCTTCACGGTATTGATGTTTTCCATTCTGATGGGGCCCATTCTTGCTGAGCGGCTGCGCGTGCCTGACCTGGTGATCCTGTTGGTGGCGGGGGCGCTGCTGGGTCCAAAAGGCTTGGGGATCATCGACCGGGATTCGGCGGTCACGCTGTTTGGCAGCGTGGGGCTGCTGTACATCATGTTTCTGGCAGGTCTGGAGATCGACCTGCACCGCTTTGCGCGGACGCGGGCCCGCAGCATCACCTTCGGCCTGCTTACCTTCGCCATTCCCCAGGTCCTGGGCACCGTGGCGGGCCGCTACATCCTGGGCTTCGACTGGCCCGCGTCGATCCTGCTGGCGAGCATGTTCGCGTCGCATACGCTGCTGGCCTACCCGATCGCGAGCCGGTTGGGCATCGCCCGGAGCGAACCGGTGACGGTGACGGTTGGGGCGACGATCATCACGGACACGCTGGCGCTGTTCGTGCTGGCGCTGATCGCGGACACGGCGCGGGGCGAGAGCCTGGGCGTGACGTTCTGGGTGGGCGTGGGCGTGTGGGCCACGGTGCTGTTTGCGCTGACGTGGTGGGGTATCCCGAAGTTGACGCGCTGGTTCTTCCAGAACGTCACCGAGGCGGGCGGCGCGCAGTTCCTGTATGTGATCGGCGTGGTATGCGGCGTGTCGTATCTGTCGCATTTTGCGAAGATGGAGCCCATCATCGGGGCCTTTCTCGCGGGGGCGGCGTTCAACCGGCTTATTCCGCATCAGAGTGTGCTGATGAGTCGCGTGGTGTTCGTGGGCAACACGCTGTTCATCCCGTTCTTTCTGATCTCGGTCGGCATGCTGGTGGATCCGCGGGCCATGATCGCCAGCCCCCACGGCTGGCTGGTCGCGGTGACGATGGTGGTCATGGTGGTGCTGACGAAATACCTGGCGGCCTGGAGCGCGGGTGCGCTGTTCGGCTACGACCGGGACGCCCGGCGCGTCATGTTTGGGCTCAGCGTTGTGCAGGCCGCGGCGACGCTGGCCGCGGTGCTGGTGGGGTACAGTCTTGGGATTTTCGAGGAGTCCGTGTTGAACGGCTCGATCGCCATGATCCTCGTGACGGGCCTGCTGGGCGCGTGGCTGGTGGAGCACCACGGACGCAACCTCGCAGGCAAGGCGGTCATGCTCGAGCGTCCGACGCGCGCCGAGCAACGGCTGCTCGTGCCGGTCGTGAATCCCGCCTATTCGACGCGGCTGTTGGACTTGGCCTTCGTGCTCCGGGATACGTCGGTTCCGGGGGCCATCAACCCGATCACCATTGTGCGCGACGCGGACAACGTGGACGAGGATCTGGCGCAGGCGGAAAAGCTGATGGAGGAATGCCTGAGCCACGCGGCCTCGGCGAACATCCCCGTCGAGCCGTCGTTGCGGGTGGATCTTAACGTCGCGGACGGTATCTCGCGCGCGGCCAAGGAACTGCAGTCGACTGCGGTGCTGATCGGGTGGGGCGGCAAGCAGGCCGTCCGGGCGCGGCTCTTTGGTTCCGTGATGGAGAAGCTTCTCACGACGTGCCCGGCGCGCCTGGTCTTCTGCCGACTGGTCCGGCCGCTCAATACGACGCGGCGCCTGTGTCTGCCGCTGTTTCCGCTGGCTGAGCGGCGGCGGGATTTGCCGCAGCTGATTGGCAATGCGAAGTTCCTGGCCCGCCAGATGGGGGCGGAACTTCGAGTGTATCTGACGGGAACCGAGGTTGCCGGGCTGCGCAAGCTGGTGGAAACCACACAGCCGGTCTGCATGCTCGCCATCGTCGAGATGCGGTCGCAGGCGGCCACGCGCGCGATACTCTTCGAGGAACTCGGTCCGGACGACATGGTCCTGTTTCCGGCCGAGCGCCGGAACGGGCTATTCTGGACCCCCGTGCTTGACAGTCTGCCTGGGTTGCTCGCATCGCAGTTTCCGGAGAACAACCTGCTGGTTGCCTACCCGGCGCTGGATGCGGGCGAGAGCGAAGCACAGGGCGGGCCGGTGGTATTTGGGCAGCAGGGCACGGTGCTGCGGAGCGTCGAATTGGACCCCGGCACTGCCATCGAGGATGCCCTGCGTCAGATGACGGCCGCCGCGTTTGCGGCGTGGCCCGAACTTGAGAGGGAGAGCCGCCGTATGCTGAGCGCGTCGGCGGCATCGTGTCCCATGGAGGTCGCGTCGGGGGCGGTGCTGCTCCACGCCCACTGCGCGCTGCTCGACCGCGCGACGGTCATCGTGGGGCGTGGCGGCGGACCTTGGACCCTGCCGGGGATGGCGGGACCGGTTCGCACCCTCGTGGCGCTGCTGAGTCCAACCGACCAGCCGCCCGACCGGCATCTCAAATCTCTGGCCGAGCTGGCGCGCTGCTTTCACGACCCCGGGTTCTCGGCGCGCGTGGAGCAGGCCGGATCCGCGGACGCCATCGCGCGGATGATCGCCCAGCAGGCCGGTTCATAGGGCGCAACGTGGCGACGCGGAAGGGAAGACCGTGTGTGAGCGGTGGTGCGGGTGCGTTCGGTCGCAGAGTCGCGCCCGGGCACCGCAGACGCGTTGACATGGCGCGCGGACGGTCCCTATAATGCGCTTTCTCCGGGAGAGGTGACCGAGCGGCTTAAGGTGCACGCTTGGAAAGCGTGTGTACGTTTATAGCGTACCGAGGGTTCGAATCCCTCCCTCTCCGCCATTTCTTCACGCAATCCCGCGAAATGGGGGATTCCGCTTGAGCGCGCCCGGGGGCGCGGTCGCAGTTGGCAGATAGGCAAAGGGCATGCTGAACGGTATTCCGCGCATTCTGATCATCCGGTTGAGCGCAATCGGCGATGTGGTGCGCGTGTTGCCCGCGCTCGAATGCCTGCGCGAGGCCCACCGGCACGCCCAGATCGACTGGGTTGTCGAAAGTAAATCCGCCGCCGTCCTTGCCGATCATCCTTCCCTCGACCGGGTCCTCGTTTTCGAGCGCGGCCAAGGCAAGCGCGAGAACATCCGGCGTTTCTGGGCGCTGATGAAGCAGGTCCGTGCCAGCCGCTACGACATGGTGCTCGATTTCCACGGAATTCTGAAAAGCGGCCTTTTGATGGGCTGGTCCGGCGCGCGCGAACGTTACGGGTTTGCGCCGCCCCGAGCCCAGGAATGGAGCTGGATCGGCGCCAACAGGCGGACCCGTCTGGCGGGCACACGCCTGAACCGCATCGAGGAGAACCTGCTGCTGTGCGAGAGCGTCGCACCTCGGCTTGAGGGACTGGAAGCCCACATTCATGTGCCCGAGGAGGTCCAGGACGAGGTGGGCGCGTTCTGGGAGGGCGCCTTTGACGGCGGCAAGCGGGTCGTCGTGCTGCATGTCCCGGTGGACCGGCCCGAAAAACAGTGGCCGCTTGAACACTTCGCCGCGCTCGGGGACATGCTCGATGCGGATGGGCGTTTTGATGTACTGCTGAGTTGGGGGCCGGGGCAATACGAGGCCGTGCAGCAGGTGGCCCGGATGGCCCGGCGCAACCTCGAAGTGGCGCCCGAAACGGTCACGCTGAAACACTACGCATGGATGGTCCACCATGCGGCGCTTTTCGTGGGCGGGGATACGGGGCCGATGCATATTGCTTCGGCCATGGGGGTGCCGGTCATCGCGCTGTTCGGCGGGACGGATCCGGCCAAGCACGGGCCCTATCGCGAGCCGTCCCTCTGTATGTATGCAGACGGACCGCCGGAGTCGTGGCAACCGGCCGACCTGGCCGAGGCGCAGGCGCGTCTGCGGCGGCTGACGCCCGAGACGGTCTACGACGCGTGCGTGCAGATGCTGGCGGGGTCCCGCTGACCGGTGTGCCGGCCACGCGATGCGGGCGATCCTGTTCCTTTCCATTCGTATTCCATGCCCTCTGCACTGACGAGCGGCGTAAAAACGTAAAAACATAGGAGTGTCCGGGGTGGCGGCAGTCACGGTGTGCGGTTGGACGGTGGACCTGGACGCGGTGCGCGAGCTGGCGTACCGGTGCGATCCCGGCTTGTGCGGGAAGGCGACCTGCTGCGGGCACTACGAGGTGGCCGTCACGCGGCGCGAGCGCGAGCGGCTGACGGGCCTGTTGGACGAGGTGGCTGCGCTGCGGAGCGCCTCGGGTATGGACGAAGACATCGACTATCCCTTCGAGAGCGAGGGCGGGCGCTGTGCCCTGGAAACGGACGAGGCGGGGCGGTGCCGGTTTCTGTTCCGGTCGGGGACGGCGTATCTGTGTGGCGTGCACGCGGCGGCGCTGGCGCATGGGGTGGCGCCGGAGCGGTGGAAACCGCGGAGCTGTGTGCTGTGGCCGCTGGCCGTCGGCGACGGCGCGGGACGCGAGCTGGGGGTGCAGGAGGGGGCGGAGGCCTTTCCGTGCGTGCGGCGCGTCCCTGGGAAACGAAGCATCGACCCGGACGTGTGGGAGATCATCGAGGCCGTGTTTGGGAAACGGTTTCGGCGGGAGCTGGGGCGTCTGGACGCATCCCGGGAGGGGTAAGATGGGGCAGCGGGGCCGGACGTTCCACGTGGAACGTCACCGGCGGGTTCGGAGCAGGCGCAGGCGGCCCCGGCGCCATCCCTGCTGGCTCCATGCATCGTCGACGTGTTCCACGTGGAACCATTGCGCCAGGATGTCGTCGTCCAGCACGTTCTGACAGAGATACACGGCCTCTTCCGGCAACCACGCCGCGATCCGCTTCGCCAACCCCTCGGGCCGCTCGACCGCCCGTGCCGTCACCGCCGCGGCCGCCGCTACCGGTACCTCCGGAAAGGCCCCCGGCACGAGTGTAACGTTCCGCAACCCCATCAGCGTGATTGCCCGCCGCAGAAAGCTGACCTTCCGCCCGTTGCGCTCCAGCAGCGTGATGGGGCGATCCGGCAGGACCGCCGCCAGTGTCAGGCCGGGAAAACCGCCCCCGGACCCGATGTCCAGCAGCCCGCCCCCGGGCAGGTACGGCATCAGGCTCAGACTGTCGACCACGTGGCGGGCCCACAGGTGCCTTGGCTCGGCATTCGCCACCAGTCCGGCCCGCGCATTCCACTCCTGGACCAGGCGGACATGGGTCTCCAGTCGCGTCCGGACCGATTCCGCCGGTCCGGACGCTCCCGCGGCCTCCAATAGCGGCCAAACCGCCGCCCAACCGGGTGTTCCGTCGTCCTGTTGCTCCACGTAAGCGGCCTCTTTGGTTTGACTTGCCTCGGGTCCTGTGCTATTTTCTCCAAACTGGCCTCTGGACGCAAATTGCTGAGGAAACACCCCTGTGAAATACCTGGTTGTGGTCGGCGACGGCATGGCGGATTACCCGATTCCGGAACTCGGCGGCAAGACCCCGCTCGAGGCGGCGTCCACGCCCGCGATGGACGAGGTGACCCGCTCGGGCATCGCCGGGCTCTTCTGGCCCATCCCTGATGGCTTTGACCCGGGCAGCGACATCGGCAACCTCTCCCTTTTCGGTTACGACCCGGGCCAGACCTTCAGCGGCCGGGCCCCGCTCGAGGCCGCCAACCAGGGGATCGCCCTGCGCGACCACCAGGTCGCGTTTCGCTGCAACCTCGTGACGCTCGACAACGGCCTGATGCGCGACTTTACCGCGGGCCACATTTCCTCGGAGGAGGCCCGCGAGCTGATCCTGGCGCTGGACGCCCACTTTGCAGCCGAGCCGGTGCGTTTCCATCCCGGCGTGAGTTACCGGCACCTGGCCGTCCTCGACGCCGGGTCGAACGGCGAGCGCGAGGCGCTGCGGGCGGCCGCGTGCGTGCCCCCGCACAACATCAGCGATCAGTCCTACGCGCCCCACCTGCCCGCAGGAGAAGGGGCGGCGCGCCTGCACGACCTGATGGAACGCGCGGCGCCGGTCCTGGCGGACCATCCCGTGAACCGCCGACGCATTGCGAACGGCAAACTCCCCGCCACGGCCATCTGGCTGTGGGGACAGGGGGTCTCGCCTGTCATGGTGCCCTACCGGGAACGGTTCGGGTTGTCGGGGGCGGTGATCTCGGCCGTGGACCTGGTCAAGGGCATCGGCGTGCTGGCCGGCCTCGACGTCATCGCGGTGCCGGGCGCGACCGGTTACGTCGACACCAATTACGAAGGCAAGGTGGCGGCGGCCCTGGAAGCGCTGGAACGCGTCGATTTCGTGTACCTGCATGTCGAGGCCCCCGATGAGGCCAGCCACGAGGGCGACCTGGCCCTCAAACTGCGGGCCATCGAAGACTTTGACGCACGGGTAGTACGTGGATGTCTTGATTACGTAAACGCGCATCGCGGGGCCCGCATGGTCGTCGCCCCGGACCACATCACCGCGCTGTCCACGCGCACCCATGCGTGCGGGCCCGTGCCCTTTGCCCTGTGCGGCAAGGGCGTGGCGGGACCCGGGGCATCCGCCTACAGCGAGCCTGCCGCGGCCGCCACCGGCGTCCGGCTGCCGCGCGGGTTCGACCTGATCCCGCGGATGCTCACGGCCGACACCCTTGATGCCGTTGCGTTGCAGGGCGCACAAGTATAAAGTATACCCTTTCGTTCCCGCGCCTGGTGGGCATGGGCGCCCCTTATACAAGGGCCGCGTCGGCCCCCGGCCGCTGTGATCAACGGAGGTAGGATCGTGTCCAGACGCATCGACATCTACGACGTCACCCTGCGGGACGGCGCCCAAGGCCCCCGCGTGAAATTTTCCGCCGACGACCAGTTGCGCGTCGTCCAGACCCTGGACGCCTTCGGGGTGCGCTACATCGAGGGCGGCCAGCCCGGATCGAATCCCAAGGCGGTCGAGTTGTTTGCCCGCGCGGCGGAGATGGACCTGAAGAACGCCAAGATGGCGGCCTTTGGCAGTACCCGCCACCCGAAGAGCGCCGTCGAAGACGATCCGAACATCAAGGCGCTCCTGAGCGCGCAGACCGAAGTGGTGACCATCTTCGCCAAGACCTCCCCGCTGCATGCCAAGGAAGTACTGCGGGTGAGCCTGGACGAGAACCTCGTGCTCGTCGAGGAGTCGGTGACCTACCTCCGGTCGCAGGGCCGGCGCGTCTTTCTGGATGCCGAGCATTTCTTTGACGGCTACCGCGAGGACGGCGAGTATGCGCTGCAGGTGCTCGAGCGGGCGGCGGCGGCCGGGGCCGAAGTCCTGATTCTGTGCGACACGAACGGCGGCAGCCTGCCGATGGACGTCGCGGCGATGACCCGTGCGGTGCGCGCGCGCCTGCCCGAGGCCCTTCTGGGTATCCACACCCACAACGACGGCGGCTGCGCCGTGGCGAACACCTTGGCGGCAGTCGCCGAGGGCGCGACGCAGGTGCAGGGGACCATCAACGGCTACGGCGAACGCACCGGGAACGCCGACCTGTGCACGATCATCCCCAATATCCAGCTCAAGATGGGTCTCGAGGTGGTGAGCGACGCCCAGTTGGCGCAACTGGCGCCGGTGTCCCATCTCGTGGCCGAACTGGCCAACATGACCCCCAACGAGGCCGCGCCCTATGTGGGCCGCGATGCCTTTACCCACAAGGGCGGGATGCACGCCGACGCGGTGCGCAAGCTCAAGGCAAGCTACGAACACATCGTGCCCGAGGTGGTGGGCAACCGCACCCACATCGCGGTGAGCGAGATGTCCGGCCGGTCGAGCCTGCTCCAGAAGGCCGCCGAGCTGGGCATCAGCCTCGATCGCGACCGCCCGGAGACCCGCGAGATCCTCAGCCGCGTGAAGGAACTCGAAAACGAAGGCTACGAGTTCGAAGGCGCGGACGCGTCGCTCGAGCTGATCATGCGCAAGGCCAAGGGCGAATACCGGACCTTCTTCACGCTGCGCGGTTACCGCGTCAACTCGAGCCGTAACACGGCCCACCACGAGCCGCCCGCCGAGGCGACCGTCAAGATCGAGCTTCCCGACGGCCGGATGATGCACACCGCCGCCGAGGGGCACGGTCCCGTGGATGCCCTCAACTCGGCCCTGCGCAAGGCGCTGACGGACACCTATCCCGAGCTGAACAAGGTCCACCTCGAGGACTACAAGGTCCGCATACTCGATGCCCGGGCCGCGACCCAGGCCAAGACCCGCGTGATGATCGAGTCCACAGACGGCGAAACGACCTGGTCCACCGTCGGCGTCTCCGAGAACATCATCTCGGCGTCGTACGACGCCCTCGTGGACAGCATCGAATACATGCTGCTCCGATCCCGCGGCCACGTGGCGTAGACCAACGTCCTTTTCGAACGTGGCAATGCTTGGCGGTGCTATCATCCCGAGCCGACGACCGGGGGACGCTGTTCCTTGTGACGAAAAGCGCGTCGCAAGGCCAGGACAGACCCGGCCGCTCCTTCGTCGCTGGGTCAGTCCTGCCTTGCTGGGCTGTCTCACAGGGCTCTCTGCTCAAAGACCCTGTGCGGCATCCACCAACCCTATCGTCATGCCGAGCTTGCGAGGCATCTCCGTTACGCGATCCACCCGAGTGTTTCTTGGCGGCAGCGCAGCGAGAAATCCACTCGCGGGACCGCAGGCCATTGCCGGGGCACCGAGCAAGGAGACCCCTCGACTTCGCTCGGGGTGACACAGGGACAGGGATGTCCGCCGAGGGCCGGAGCACGTGGACAAGGCGCAGGAATCGGCTAGCGCCTTCCACCCCTCCCTGTCTCTCCCCTCGCCGTCACATCGCGCGCGTCACTTGCCGTTCCGGTCCACTCGCGCCCACCAGGACGTAAGGTCCACGACGCGGCCGGTGTCGGCGGCGCGGTCGATGGCGAAGCAGGTCACGGCTGACGTGAGCCCTTCTTCCAGCCCGGCCGCGGGCGGACGGCCGTGCAACATGCTGTCGGCGAGTTCCTGCGCGAGGATTTCGTCCCCGCCGCCGTGACCGCCCTGGACGCCGGCATCCACCCGGCGCGTCTGGGTCTCAAAGCCGATGCGGCGGGTCTCGATCTCGCCCGTCAACACGTTGGCCCGGATGGCGCCCTCCGTGCCGAGGATGTACATGCGCCGTTCGGGGATGCCCGCGTTGCAGTTGGTGTGGAAGGTCGCGCGCACGCCGTTCTCGTACTCGATGATGGCCACCTGGTTGTCGAAGATGTCCTTGCGGCAGGTGAAAGGGTTTACCGTGTCCGAAGGGGGCGACACCCGGTAGCCGAAGCGGCCCGCGCCGTTCTTGCCGATGCGTTCGACGTGGCGCTGGTTTTTGGGCGTGAAGAAATTCAGCCCGCCGAAGGATGCCACGCGCCGCGCGCGCGAGCCGGTCATCCAGTTGGCGAGGTCGATGTCATGGCAGCATTTCTCGAGCAGGTGGGTGCCGGCGTTTTCGCGGAGACGCCGCCAATTGGCCATGATATAGCCGCCGTGATTGAAGTCGAGTGTTTCGTTGAACTCAAAGCTGACGAGTTCGCCGACGGCGCCCTCTTCGATGAGTTGGCGCAGCGCGCGGTAGTGCGGCGAATAGCGCAGCGTGAAGCCCGTGGTGAACATCTTGCCGCTGCGCCGTTGGGCGTTACGTATCGCCAGACAGTCATTGAGCGACAGCGCGATCGGCTTCTGACAGAATACGTGCTTGCCGCCTTTAAACGCCGCCACTGCCTGCTCCTTGTGGAAGCAGTTCCACGAGGCGATCAGCACCCAGTCCACATCGGGCGAGGCCGACAGCTCCTCGTGGGAACGGCAGACCCTGGCTTGCGGCGTCAGCGTATCCCGCATGGCGCGCGTCGCGTTCTTGTCGGGGTCGTACAATGCGGTCACGCGCAACTGCGGCCGACCGTGCAGCAGTTCCTGCGTAAGTATGCGGGCCATCCCGCCGCAACCGACCAACCCGATGTTCACCTGATTGCTGTTCATTGCGCATTCCTTTTCTCAAAACCGTCACACAGCTTATTGGCGGTGTCACTATACGAGGCGTCAGCCGCGGATTGCGAAGTGTCTGTTGCGAAAAGACGTCACCGCCCCGTCCACTTGTGCGAAGCTTGCGCCCACACGAACCCGGACGCGTGTCCGCTTCATCGGATGCCCCGCAACATCGTGCACGCGAAGGTACGTGTTTCAACGTGCCCTGTCAACCCTTGTGTAGGCGCACTATTGAAATCATACCGGGAGATCCGCGAAATCCCGCCCTGCGCGTGCGGCGTCGCCCCCCTGTGCCTTATGTACCAATTGGTACAACTCGGTAACAACCAAAATAATAAGGGACAGTCACCAATTTTATCGCACGTCAGGCGTGGCACAACGAGGGCGCCGCGCAAAAATTGGTTACTGTCCCTTATTATGCTATCATCCGGGTATGGCACGGCAGGCGCGGATTGTGCTCCCGGGGGTTGCGCATCATGTGACCCAGCGGGGCAATGACCAGCAGATGGTCTTCTTCACGGAGGGAGACCGGCGGCGCTATTTGTCCTATCTGGCGCAGAGTGCAACTTTGTACGGGATGCGCGTCTTTGCATATTGCCTGATGGGCAATCATGTGCACCTGGTGGTGGTCCCGCTGAATGAGCAGGCGCTCGCGAAGGCCATCGGGCGGACCCACCTCATGTATGCCCAGTATGTGCATGACCTCCACAAACGGGTCGGCCATTTCTGGCAGAACCGCTTCTATTCGTGTCCCCTGGACGGTCCGAGCGCCTGGCGGGCCGCCGCGTATGTCGAGCTGAACCCGGTCCGCGCGGGCCTGGCTGCCAACGCCTGGGACTATCCCTGGTCGAGTGCGGCGGTGCATTGTCTCGAGGAGCCCGACACCGCAGGGCTGCTCGCGGTGCGGGACTGGTTCAAGCTGATGCCCGCGCCCCAGTGGAAGGCCACCCTTGAGGCCATGGCGGGGTCGGGCCAGCAAGACAGCGAGCTGCGTAACCACACGCGCCTCGGGCGGCCACTGGGGGACGCATCGTTCCTGGACAAGATCGAGGCCCGGCTGGGCCGCAGCGTGCGGCCCCGGCGCGTCGGGCGTCCGAGGCGAAGCGGTCCCGGCGATGCGGACCCCGTTGCCGACACGCCGGATCCGGGCCGCTGAACGAAACCGCCCGGCTCCCACCAAACTATCGTTACATTTCGCGTTTCACTTGCCGTTCGTGGGGCCTACGTCGCCCCCGCGTTCGAGCCAGCGGCGGTGCCAGAGCTTGGCGTACTTGGTGAAGACCGAGAACGCGGCCAGGACGCAGAGAACCAGGCCGTGGTGACCGTCCAGAAACCCGCGCCGCAGGAGGTACATCTTGACAAACCGGCTGCAGGGGCGCAGGGTCAGATCCGTCCACCGGGCATGGCGGCCCTTGTCGTAGAGGTCGTCGGCGGCCCAGGTCGTGAAGCGCTGGAAGGTGCGGAAGTACTCCTCGAAGTTCCGCTTGTCGTCGTGGTACATGGGCTCGTCAATGCGCCCCATGGTGCCGTCCACGTGGATGGTGGCATGTACGCGCCGGTCCTCGTAGCGCCCTTTCGCCGTGCGGAACAGCCGGACGTTGTAGTCGCGATCCCAGCCGCAATGGCGAATAAGGCGGCCGAAAAAGTAGCTGAGGCGGCGGATCCGGTAGCCGTCGCAGGCGTCCGGTGCGTCGAGAATCGCTTGAATCCGCTCGCGCAACGCATCCGGCACCCACTCGTCGGCATCGAGCACGAGGGTCCAGTCGGTGCGGACCTGGGGCAAGGCCCAATTGCACTGCGCGGCTTTGTTGACATACTCGTGCGTCACGACATGGTCCGAGTAGGCACGCGCGACGGCGTCCGAGCCGTCGGAGGTGTTGGGGTCGACCACGCAGAACAGGTCATCGGCCCACTGGACGCTTTCGAGGCACCGGCGGAGGCGGTCGCCGGCGTTCGGAATGAGGATGAGGACCGTCAGCGTGCTCACGTGGGATGCCGAACCTCCCGTGGTTGCCGGACCGGCAGGCCGCGGCGGGTGCATGGTACACTTGAATGTGGGGTACTTTAGCACAGTGCGCCGGTGAAGCGACAGGCACCGGCGCGACCCGCCGGAGGGGCGACAAGATGGCAACCGTGACCGCTGACGTGCGCGTTGGGCCCGCGGGCTGGTCCTATGAGGACTGGAAGGGCATCGTGTATCCGCCGCACATGCCCGGCGCGATGCACCCGCTGACGTTTATCAGCGAGTACTTCGACGCCGTGGAGGTCAACTCGACCTTCTACGCGCCGCCCAATCCGCGGTACTGTGTGTCGTGGCTGGCCAAGTCGCAGCAGAATCCCCGCTTCAAGTTCACGGTCAAGCTCTGGCAGCGCTTCACCCACGAACGTGACACGTGGCCCGCAGACGCGGACGTGCGGGCGGTTCGGGACGGGGTGCGTCCTCTGGTGGAGGCGGAACGGCTCGGGGCCATCCTGGTCCAGTTCCCTTGGAGTTTCCGGCGCACGCCGGCCAACCGTCAATGGCTGGCGCAGGTGCTCGATGCCTTCGCGGACTATCCGCTGGCGCTGGAGATTCGGCACGCGTCGTGGAATGTGCCCGAGGTGTACGAGGGCCTTGCCGAGCGGCAGGTCGCGTTCTGCAACATCGATCAGCCGCTCTTCCGCGATTCGCTTGCGCCGAGCGACCACGTCACGGCGCGGGTGGGCTACGTCCGCCTGCACGGGCGCAACCACCAGGACTGGTTTCGCGAGGACGCGGGCCGCGACGAACGCTACGACTACCTGTATTCGCCGGACGAGTTGAAGCCGTGGATCGAAAAGATCGAACGCATCCGCAAGCAGGCGGGTGAAGTGTACGTGATTACGAACAACCACTACCGCGGCCAGGCCGTCGTGAACGCGCTGGAGATCCAGGCCGCGCTCCGTCAGGACGCGCCCGCGCCGCCCGTGCACCTCGTCGAAGCCTATCCCCAGTTGCGCGAGCTGGCCAAGCGGTAGGCCCGCGGCGCTACATGGCTTCCCGCCGGACGCGGTACACCGTGACCTCGTCCTGACGGAACACCGGCGTCAGCCAGGGCAACGTGTCCGGGCGCAACCCGTCGGGACGCTGCTCAAGCGGTCCGAAGAAGACGTACGCCACGCCGAAGCGGTCCACCAATTGCCTTCGGAACGTGGTGTCGCCGTGGGCGCCGTAAAACTGCTCCGTCAGGCGCTGCTTCTCGTGGAAATGCGCCGTCAAAAGGTCGGTGCCGGTAAAGATCCGGTTGTTGGTACGCCGCAGGAGAAAGGTCCCCGTCATCGTGTCGGCGAGGACCAGGGACTGTTCGGGCGCGTTGGCGTGCAGCCATTCGAAGGCGGCGATCGTGGCCGTTGGCAGATAGTAGGCCGGCGGACAGTTGCGCAGCAGGGTGAACATGCGGGCGTAGGCCACGGCGTTGGACGGCACGCACAGCAGCAGACACATCGCGGCGCAGACCATGGCGGCGCGGGGCCGCCGGAACCAGGATGCCCGCGTCAATCCGGCCGTCAGCCCACCGTAGATGCGTTGCAGGAACCCGCCTGCAAGCAGGATCGGCGGCGCGATGGCGAAGGCGAAGAACGACGCCTCCTCGCCCATCCTGTAAAAGGGATACGCTTGCGCACAGACGATGGCCGCGACCAGCCACAGCGCCACGACCAGCCGTTCCGTGCCGAGTTGACCGGTGCGCAGGTAATACGCTATCGCTGCCAGTGCCAGAACGAAGGGCAGCCCGAACCAGAGCACGTATGTGCCGAGGTAGGCGGGTATGCGCTCCATCCCGTGCACACCCAGAATGTCCGTGTACAGGATATGGAGATAGTAGGGCACCGCAACCAGGCCGATGCCGCCCATGACCGCGTAGTTCGTGACGCGCCGCCGTGTGACGCCGCCGTCCGCCGCGCACCCCGCGATAAAGAGCCCGAGAAACACGAGATACGTTTCAGGATATCCATAGGGCCGCACGAGGAAACGGGCCAGCGCGGCCGCGCCCGCCAGGGCGAACCAGCGAAGCTGCTGGGTGCGCTCGCCTTTGATGAGGAACGCGAAGGCGAGGCATGCACAGGCGCCCGCCCGGATGAAGTGCGGCTGATTGACCAGGTACGCGAAGAGCGTCACGCCCGCGAGGTCCGGGCTCAGGGGAAGCAGGGTGGCGCGGAATGGGACCCCGCTGACGAACTGGATGCCCTCGGGCGCGCTCCCGGGAAACAGGCTGGCGTAGAGGAGCGACGCGAGATAGGGCAGCCAGCCCAGGCCGGCGCCGAACACGACCAGCAGCGTGGCAAACCAGCGGCTCGCCCTGGTTTTGAGCGCGACCGTGCTGAGAAAATACACCGAGAAGACGAAGAAGAACGCCGTCAGCACGCGATCCAGATGGAACAGTCCCATCAGCGTCAAGCCCGTCACCCGTCCAACCAGCCCGAGCGCAAGCCACTCCGGGTTCAGGTACAGGCGCGGGGTGGGATGCGGCGTCATGAGGTTCTGGAACAGTACCCATCCCTCACGAGCTTGGCGCACGAACATCAGGTAGCTGTTCGATCCGTCCGCGCCCTTGCCCACCAGCCCGACGAAGTGTTTGTCCGGGCAGGCGTTGAGGTAGCCGTAGGCGTAGGGGACGGTCCCGATCGCCGCCAGAGCGGTCGCCAAGACCAGAAGAACCAGGATGTCCCGCCGCAGGGAATCGGTACGCGTCATGAATGCGGTTCCAGTTGGCGTTGAACCGAGAACACGATAACCCGGATACCGCCGCAGACTAACAGGACGTGCTGCGGACGCGCAAGCCCTCGTGGCCAGGACGGCGATCAATGACCAGCGTACCCCAGGGCCCGCAGCCGTTCCTCGAGTTCCGGATCGTACTTGATGGGCGGACGCTCGCGGCGCGGCGCCGTCCCAGCCCCCCCCTGGCCGGCGGCCTCCCACGCCTCGCCGGACCGCGCGAGGTGCTCGTAGGCGACCAGAAGGCGCGTGAGTTCCTGGCGGCGCTCCGGATGCGAGTCGAGGAGGTTATGTTGCTCACGGGGATCGTCGGCGATGTTGTAGAGCTCCTCATATACGACCGGCGCCCAGAGGTCGAGGTACTCGAGGGTGCCGGCGCGCAGGGCGGCGCGCAGGTCGTTCTCGGTCCCTCCGATCGGCGCGCATTCCTCTGGGGTGAGGTACCGCTGCCAGCGGATCAGCTTGTAATCGCCCGAGATGACCGAACGGATCAACGGCCGCGTCTCGATGCGCAACTCGCTCACGATCGGGTACGCCGTCCCGCGAAAGGCCCACGGGCCACCGCCGCGATGGAAGAGCGAGAAGCCGGACAGATCGGTCCGCTCGTGCGGGATCCCCGCAAGCTCCAGCAGCGTCGGGAACACGTCCACCGTCGAGACGCGCGTCGCGATGCGCTGCGGCGCAATCCGGCCCGGGGATCGAATGATCAGCGGCACATGCAGCACCTCGTTGTACAGTGTCCAGGCATGCTCGACAAACCGGTGCTCGAGGAATTCCTCCCCGTGATCGGAAAGGATGACCACCGTCGTCGTATCACGCAGCCCGAGGTCGTCGATCCGGTCCAGGATCCGCCCCACGCAGTCGTCCGTGTAGGCGATTTCCGCGTCATACCGCGCGATCATGTCCTCGAAACGGGCCTCGCCGGGCCCGAAGCCCTCGGCGATGAACTCGTGGCAGCGGGCGCGCACGTCGCCGTAGAGGTGGGGCGGATCAGGGTAGCGCGGCACGTCGATGCGGGCGCGGTATTCCTCAGGCGGCTTGTAGTCGCCGTGGGGATCCAGGATGTGCACGTACATGAAGAACGGGCCGGCCGCCGCCGTGTCGAGGAAGTCCATCGCCGCCGCCGCGATCTTCGGCCCATACCCGAGGTCCATGTCGTTGAACGGGTAGGCCTCGAAGACATCAAAACCGCGGCGGAAATTGGGATCCGTGAAGACCACGTGGTCCGTGAAGAAGCCTGTGCGGTACCCCGCCTGCTGGAAGTGCTCGGGCAGGGTCGAGCGGTCGGGGTCGGGTGCCGGATACCAGCCCGTCCCCGTCGGATTCATCGACGGCAGCACGCCGGAGAACAGGGTCGTGACGATTTCGCCGGTGTAGGTTCCGGGGCTGTACGCCTGTTCGAAGACGGCCCCTTCGCGCGCCACCGCGTCGATGACCGGCGACGTGGGCCGCGCATAGCCGTAGCAGCCGAGATGGTCCGGCCGGAGGGTGTCGATGACGATATAGAGGACATTGCCGCCCGCCGCCACACCGGGCGCGGGCGCGCGCGCGGGCATATCCAGAGCTGTCATCCCGGTGACGACGAGCACCGCCGCGAGCAGCAACCCGGCGGCCCCGAGGAGGATCCTGTACTTCATACTGCAACTCCCAGAGAGGTCAACGCCGGGCGGCCCCGGCAAGCAGACAGTCTAGCACATTCGCCTCCCAGCGGTCAGACGCGAACCTCGGGTGCGTACATGAGGGAAAAAACGCGGACAGACTGCGTAGTAATCCCCTCTCCCACGCCGTCTCGCCGTTCGCACTTCCGGCCGCGCTGGCCTGGGCGCAGGTCGCGCCGGAGCAGTGTTGCCGGGTGCGTGAGAAGCAGGGGCGCCGCGTGACCCCCGCCGCAGAACGCGCAGACAGGTCCACGTTATCCCCACACATCTCCCCACACCGGTGTCCCCGCTGCGTCACGCGATGCGGAAACCCCGTCGCTTCCCTGCCACGCCCAGAACAGACAGAAGTACTATCACGCCCAAACTGCCCAAGACGAGCACAAGAAGGGGCGCTTCGTCTTCCGGCTGAACGTCTGACGCTGGAAGGTCAGGCATCTCTACGTTGGACGCA
>JBPOJD010000011.1:0-68300 GCA_052033955.1 Candidatus Hydrogenedentota bacterium | reverse complement strand
AGCGCATCACGCTCTTTGGCATTCAACACTATCGTAACCGCTCTTCGCATGGCATCCATCCTCCTCCAAAGAATGGATACCCTGCAAGTAAAATAAGTTCCAGTAATTATGGGCCACTACACTAGGTCGTCTCCTCGCTTTCTGTTCTGGCGTGGCTCCAACGCTTCAATGAGAATAGCTTCCAGCGCAGGAATCAGCTTTGCGCCATCCAAGGTACCGGGAAGGGTGCCGAGTTCTCCGGTTTCGGACACCGGCAGAAGACCGAACCAGGAAAACCTGTCCCATCTTGCGGACATGCGATCAAGGGTGTGCTCATAGAGTCGTCTTCCCAAGGGGCGATCCGTTGTGCGTCCGACGTAGATTACTTCCCTTCCGTCGTAAAGCAGGTAGATGCCAAGTTGCTTGAAGAAATCTACGGGTGTTGCCCCGATCTGCTGCATTCCGAGCAGTTTGGGGGAGGAGTTCCACTCAACGGCGTCTCTCCTCCAGAACATTCCAAACGAGGAGACGATTTCGTACTGTGCCTCGTCCTCTTCAAGTGCACCCACGCCAACCGCGGGGTCGTGCTGCTCCTTCGCCAGCATCGTGCCGCGAGACTTCATGGCGAAGGTTCCTCGTGACACGCGAACGTATGGTGCCGAGTCTCCTTCCGTTTTGATAGACGAGGTTACGATCGCGTTCACGGTGGCAGCCGGGGTGGCCCCCATGTTTCGGCGCAGTTCTTGAGACATGATGCGTTCCGCAATGTCTTTGTAATGGAGGGGAGTAGTTGCTTCGCCAAGAACCTTGTCGATGGCGTCCCGCCACTTCATGTCTGCAGCCATAGCTGACGTCCTTCCTTTGTGTCGCCCCATCTCTGCTTCGCAGTGAACATGTCTGAGATCTCGGCCGACGAAACCGGTCTTCCATCCAGTCGACGGCCGCAGAAATTCGGCCCGGCATCTTGAGCGCTGCGCGTCCGGTCAGTCCTGACTTCCGGCGATCTTCCCGATGATGGAAGTCGTGGAGCGGCCTTCGACGACGGGCAGGATGGCGATCTCGCCGCCGTAGCGTTCGACGAGGCGGCGCTCGTTCTGGTCGATCGTGTCGAGGGTGTAGTCGCCGCCCTTGGCGTAGATGTCGGGCTGGATCTCCTCGATAATGGCCAGCGGCGAGGTCTCCTCGAATATGGTCACGTAATCGACGCACTCCAGCGCGGACAGCACCAGGGCGCGATCCTGTTCGTCAATGATGGGACGGCCGGGGCCTTTGAGCTGCTTGACGGAGTGGTCGCTGTTCAATCCGACGACCAGGATGTCGCCCAGCCGGGCGGCCCGCTGCAGGTAGGTGATGTGGCCGGTATGCACGATGTCAAAGCAGCCGTTGGTCCACACCACCCGCTTGCCCTCGGCCTGAAGCTTGCGCACGGTCGCGGCGATGCGGGCGCGGGGCTGGAGTTTCGCGGAGCCCTCGCCTTGGAGGAGCGCCTGTTCGGTCTCTTGGCGGGTCACGGTGACGACGCCGCGCTGGGCGACGGCGACGCTGGCGGCGGCATTGCCGATCTCGGCCGCCTCGTCGAGGGTGGCCCCGGCGACCAGCGAGACTGCCGTGGCGGCCGTTACGGTGTCCCCGGCGCCGGTCACGTCGACGACTTTGCAGGGGGGCACGGGGACGTTGCGCATGGGGCGGCCGGGCTCGAACACGGCGATGCCGTGGGGACCGCGGGTGATGAGGGCGCTCGAGGCTGATTTCAGGAGCCGCCCGCCGGCCTCGGCCAGCGTGGCGTCATCGGTCACGTCGATGCCGGTGGCCAGCCCGGCTTCACGGTCGTTGGGCACGACGACGTCGAATCCGGTGAAGCGGTGGGCGATTCCGCGGCTGTCTCCGACGGTGACGAGCTTGTGCTGGCGGGCCGCCTGAACCACGGCGCCGATGACGGCGTCCGTCACGACCGATCCCACCTGGTCAACGACGACGATCGCGTCCACGCCGGACGCGAGGGCGCGTATCTGGTCCATCACGGCCGCCTCGACCGCGCCCGAGATGGGCGGCGGGGTGGGGGTGTCGGTGCGCAGGATCTCCTGGCCGGGGAGGTTGTAGCCGCCGGACATGAGTTTGCCGTAGGTGTTCGTGGGGCGGGCCGGGTCCACCACGAGGCCGGCGGTCTCGACGTGGCGCACGGCAAACTCGCGGCGGGCGATGTCGGCGGTGGGGTCCGCGCCGATGACGCCGACCATCCAGGTGCGGGCGCCGAGGGCGGCGACATTGCAGGCGGCGTTGCCGGCGGCGCCGGGATTGTAGCGCCGCTCGTGGACCTCGTAGATCGGGATGGGCGCTTCGAGACTGACGCCCGTGACCTCGCCGTACACGTATTCGTCGACATACACGTCGCCCACGACCAGCACGCGGGCATTCGCGAATTTGCTCAGCAATTCCTGACAGCGTTCAGCGTTCATGGGACCCCTCGTTCCTGGTTTTGGGACGGATTGTACCGCAGGGCGGCACGGATGCTCCAGTATCGAGCGTCCCATGGCAAAAAAAAGGCCCGCACCCCGGGGGGCGCGGGCCTTTGTGTCAGCAAATCGTCAGGCCATCTTCTTGAAGAGGTCGACGCAGCGGTTCGAGTAACCCCACTCGTTGTCGTACCACGACACGATCTTGGCGAAGTTGCCGTCCATGACGGAGGTGCTCAGCGCGTCGAAGATGCTCGAATGCGGGTTGCCGATGATGTCGCAGGAGACGATCGGGTCCTCGGTGTACTCGAGGATGCCCTTGAGCGCGCCGTCGGCGGCCTTCTTGATGGCGGCGTTGATGTCGGCGGCCGTGGCAGGCTTCTCGAGTTCGGCGACCAGGTCAACGACCGAGCCGTCGATGACGGGGACGCGCATGGCCATGCCGTCGAGCTTGCCGGCGAGCGCCGGGAGCACCTTGCCGACCGCACGGGCGGCGCCGGTGGTCGTCGGGATGATCGAATACGCGGCGGCGCGGGCGCGGCGCAGGTCCTTGTGCGGCATGTCCAGCACCTGCTGGTCATTGGTGTAGGCGTGGATGGTGGTCATCAGGCCGCGCTTGATGCCGAAGGTCTCGTGGAGGACCTTGGCGACCGGGGCCAGGCAGTTCGTCGTGCAGCTGGCGTTGGAGACGATCTTGTCGCTGCTCTTGAGGTCGCCGTCGTTGACGCCCATCACGATGATGGCGTCCACGGCGTCCTTCGGCGGCACGCTGAGGAGGACCTTCTTGGCGCCGGCCTGGAGATGCATTTCGCACTGGGCCTTGGCGGTGAACACGCCGGTGGACTCGAGGATGATGTCCGCGCCGCGCTCGCCCCAGGGCAGTTCGGCCGGGTTCTTGATGGCCGTGACCGGGATGGACTTGCCGTCGACCACGATGGCGTCATCGGTCGAGGAGACGTTCTTCTTGTAGACGCCGCTGACGCTGTCGTACTTGAGCAGGTGGGCCAGGGTCTTCGCGCTGGTCAGGTCGTTGATCCCCACCACCTCGAAGTCCGTGTTGTCCATGAGGATCTTGAAGACGTTGCGACCGATGCGACCAAAGCCGTTGATACCAATCTTCGTAGCCATTCCCGTTTCTTCCTTTCCGTGACACAGTTCGTTGTACAGAGAATGCTTGGAGACCTGTCCGCGGCCGGGGGCGCGAAGAAGCACCAGTCCAAGCAGAAGGCGCAAAAAGGATAACGTGCCGGGAGTACGGCGCGCGTCCGCGAGGCCGCAGCATCCTCGCCAAGCCAAACGCCGCTCCAACCCCCGTCAGACGCGCGGTACTATGCCACAGGGCGCCTGGGCAAGTCAACTTTGGCGCGGCGCGCGATCCCCGCGAATTCGGGCAAAATCCGGCCCCACGCTTGACATTTGCCGTGCCGATAGTGTTCTAATTGGCATCTATGCGACGCCTACATTCTTTCATCCACATCATTGTTCTGTTGGCCGTGGTCTCATGCTGCGCAGTGGGTCCTGTGCGGGCAGCGGAGCCCATAACCCTGTCCTTCAGTTTCTGGGGCAGCTACCTCGACCTGGACATGTGGCGCACGATCACCAAGCGCTTCGAGGAACAGCACCCTGACATCCGCATCCAGCTTCAGTACACGCCGGGCGATTACGCCCAGAAGCTCATCCTTCAGCTCATCAGCAATACCGCCGCCGACCTCATTCTGATGGACGACGAATACTTCCCGGGATATTCCGAGCGCGGTTACTTGGTCAATCTGCAGGAGTGGATGGAGCGCGACGCGGTCGAGATGGGGCTCGACGATTTCCTGCCGACCTCGCTGGACAGTTTCCGGTTCCGCGGGGTGCAGGGCGGCATGCCCTGGGGCGGCATGTCGGTGCTCATGTTCTACAACAAGGACATGTTTGACGCCGAAGGCATCCCCTATCCCGACGACGACTGGACGTGGGACGACTTCCGCCGGATCGCCAAGAGCCTGACCCGGGACATCTCGGGCAACGGCGTGCCGGACCAGTTTGGCGCGAACGTGGGGTTTGGGTTCCTGGACATCGAGCCGGTCGTCTGGAGCTTTGGCGGCGATATCCTGAACGAGGACAGCACGGCGTCCGTGCTGGACCAGCCCGAGGTGCTCGAGGCGCTCCAGTTCCTGTATGACGTCAAGTTCGTGGACCACTCGACCGCCCACCTGGGCGAGTCCGAGGGCATGACCAAGGAGGTCGAACTGCTGACCGGCAAGGTCGGCATGGTCATGTCCGGGTGGTTTCTGGCGCGCCAGCTCATGGATATCGAGGGCGGCATGCGCTGGGGCATCGCGCCCATGCCCCGCGGGCCGCGCGGGCACCGCTACACGCGCGTCTCGTGGGAGGGCATCAGCATCAACAACGCGATTTCCGACGAGCGGAAGGCCGCGAGTTGGGAATTCGTCAAGTTCATTGTCAGCGAGGAGATCCAGGCCTACATCGCGGATATCGGGCGCCTGATTCCGGTCCGCGAAGAAGAAGCGCGGAACAATTTCGTCAAGGAAGAGACCGAAGTCGACGAGATGCTTGCCCTGGACGGTGTCTTCTACGGGAAATTGACGCCGGTCACCGCGAAGTATCAGGAACTCAAGGACGCGGTGCAGCGGCCGTTCAAGCGGGTCGAGATCGACCTGATGCGGCCCGAGGAGGCCGTGCTTCAGGCGCACGAGACGGTCAACCAGGTGCTCGCGGCCGAGCTCGCGCGGTGGGTGTACAAGTCCGAGGCCCAGGAGGCCGATCCCGCCGTCAAGCGCGCGTTCAACATCGGCTTGGGCGTGATCGCGGGCATCGTGGCCGTCATCCTGTTTCTGCTGCGCAAGCGCATCGCGCGGCGCCTGGACCTCGCGCGACAGGAGTACCGGGGCAACATGGCCCGCAACGAGGCCTTCTACGGGATTCTGTTTGCCCTGCCCTGGATGCTCGGATTCTCGATTTTTCTCGCCTACCCCTTCATTTTCAGCATCGTGCTGAGCCTGAGCAGCTGGGACCCCTACGATCCGGTTGCGGCGCGCACCTTCATTGGCTTCGAGAACTTCCGGCAGGCCCTGTTTCACGACCCGCTCATCTGGAAGGCGCTGTGGAACACCTTCTACTTTGCCGGGTTCGCGATCCCGCTGTCGCTGACCCTTTCGCTCGGTCTGGCGATGCTGCTGAACACGAAGGTCAAGGGGATCGGCATCTACCGCACGATCTTCTACATTCCCAGCATCGTGGGTGGCGTGGCGACGGCCCTGATTTGGATGTACATCTTCAATCCGACGTTCGGGCCGCTCACCAACATGATCCGCCTGCTCAACGACGGCCTGGCGACCTTCACCGCGATGCGCATCCCGGAGATTCACTGGATCGCCGACCCGCTCTGGGCCAAGCCTTCGCTCATTCTCATGAGTCTGTGGGGTGCGGGCGGCGGCGGCATGCTGATCTTCCTGGCCGGGCTGCAGGGCATTCCGGATGCCTACTACGAGGCGGCCGAGATCGACGGCGCGAGCCGGTTGCGCAAGTTCTGGAACATCACGCTGCCCATGCTGACGCCGACCATCTACTTCAACCTGATCATCGGCATGGTCAACGGCCTGCAGGTGTTCATGGAAGCCTTCGTCATGGTGGGCAAGGACGGCGGCATCGACAACTCGTTGCTGTTCTACATCCTGTACCTGTACCGGACCGCGTTCATCGAATACCGCATGGGTTACGCCTCGGCCATGGCGTGGATCCTGTTCATCATCATTCTGGTGCTGACCCTGTTCGTAGCGCGGTGGAGCGCCCTGTGGGTCTACTATGAAGGGGAGAAGAAGAGGTAATGGCGACGACCCCTGTAGAAGACACGATCAAGGGCGGTTACAAGCTGCGGCGGCGCATCGAGCTGGGCATCGTGTATGTGGTGCTCTTTGTGCTGTGCGCCATATTCATCCTGCCGTTCCTGATCACGCTGAGCGACAGCCTCAAGCGTTTCCACGAGATCTACCTGATTCCGCGCATGTGGATTCCCAAGGATCCACAGTGGAAGAACTATGTCGATATCTTCCGGGTGCTGCCCCTGCACATGTTCTTCCTCAACAGCATCCTTATCACGACCTTCGCCCTTACCGGCAAGATCCTGAGTTCGTGCATCGTGGGCTACAGCTTCGCGCGGTTGCGCTGGCCCGGCCGGGATTTCTGCTTCATCGTCCTGCTGAGCACGATGATGTTGCCGACGCAGGTCACGATGATTCCCATCTTCCTGCTTTTTAACCAGCTTGGGTGGGTCAACACGTGGCTGCCGCTCATTGTGCCGATGTGGTTTGGCGTGAACGTGTTCAACGTCTTCCTGCTGCGGCAGTTCTTCAAGACCATCCCTGTTGACCTCGAGGACGCCGCGAAGATCGACGGCTGCTCCTATCTCCGCATCCTGACGACGATCATGATACCGCTTGCCAAACCCGCCGTGGTCACGCTGATGGTGCTCGGATTCGTGAGTCTCTGGAAGGAGTTCATGGGGCCGCTGATCTACCTCAGCGACTTCCGGCTCTACCCGATCGCGATGGGCATCTGGATGTTCCAGAGTGCCCAAGGCAACCAGCCCCACTACGTCATGGCAGCCAGCCTGGTGACGCTCGTGCCGGTGCTGATCCTGTTCTTCTCGGCCCAGCGCTACTTTGTAAAGGGCCTCGTCCTCTCCGGCATGAAGGACTGAGCGCTGCTGTCTTTGGCGGACGCCTCGTCCCGGCGATTGCACGGCCTACGCCGCCGACGGTCCGACAAGGGGCTTCAGCCCCTTGCCAAACGCCGAACAAGGGGCTGAAGCCCCTTGTCTGTCTATCCGGCGGTTCAGTTATTCAGGCTATGAAGCGGTGCGGGGATGCGGCCGCCGAACTCGATGAAACGCCCGCTCTTGCCGTTGTTGGCGACCTCGATGAGCGCCGCCTCCCCAAACAAGCCGCCAAACACGGCCTTGTCGCCCGCCTTCTTGCCGGGTACGGGTATCAGGCGTACCGCCGTGGTCTTTCTGTTGATCACGCCAATGGCCATCTCGTCCGCAATGATTGCCGCGATGGTGGCCTCGTCGATGTCGCCGGGCAGAACGACCATGTCGAGTCCCACCGAACAGACGCTCGTCATGGCCTCGAGCTTCTCAAGCCGCAGCGAGCCGTCTTCGACCGCCTGCGACAGCGCCTGGTCTTCGCTGACGGGGATGAAGGCCCCGCTGAGGCCACCGACGCTCGAGGACGCAAAGAGCCCGCCCTTCTTGACGGCGTCGTTGAGCATGGCCACGGCGGCAGTCGTGCCGGGGCCGCCGAGGGCATCGAGTCCCATCACGTGGAGGATTTCGCCGACGCTGTCGCCGACGCGCGGCGTGGGGGCCAGCGACAGGTCCACGACCCCGAAGGGGATCTTCATCCTTGCCGCGACTTCGCGGCCCATCAGCTCGCCAACGCGGGTCACGCGGAAGGCCGTCCGCTTGATCTCCTCGGCGATGCGTTCGAGGTCGATGCCGGTTTCCGACTCGATCAGCCGCTCGAGCGCGCGTTTGATGACGCCGGGCCCGCTGACGCCGATGTTGATCACCGTGTCCGGCTCGCCCGCGCCGAGGTAGGCCCCGGCCATGAAGGGGTTGTCCTCGGGGATGTTCGCAAAGATGCAGAGCTTGGCGGCGCCGAAGCCGTCCTTGTCGCGTGTACGTTCCGCAATGGCCTTTATCTGACGGCCCATGAGGCGCACGGCGTCCATGTTGATGCCGGCCTTGGTCGAGGCGACGCTGACGGACGCACAGACGCGTTCCGTGGCGGCGAGGACGTCGGGCAGCGAATCGATGAGCAGGCGGTCGCCCTGGCTGAATCCCTTGTGCACGAGCGCTGTGAACCCGCCGAGGATGTCGACGCCGACGTCCGCGGCCGCCTGATCGAGGGCCTTGGCCAGGGGCAGGGCGAGGGCGGCGTCATGGCCGTCGAGCAGGTCGCGGCACGGCGACACCGCCAGGCGCTTGTTGACGATGGGGATGCCGTACTTGGCGGACACCTCGTCGCAGCACGCCACCAAGTCTCCCGCGACGCGATGGACGCGGGTGCGCAGATTGCGCAGCAGGCGTCCCGTGTCGCGGTCCGCGCAGCCCCGCAGGTTGATCCCCAGTGTCACGGCGCGGACGTCGAGATTCTCGATGCGCACCATCTCGATGGTCTTGAGAATGTCCTCGGTGGGAATCATAGGGTCTCCTGATCGTCGACGCGGTGGCGCGGCGTGTGTACCGAAAGCGAGTTGGTGGCGGTGAAGATGTCCTGGTGCTGGAAGGTCAGCGCGACACCGAGTCCGGCCGCCGTCTGTTCGAGGTGATACCGGACCTCCTTGGGGTCGGCCTCCGGGGGGATCGTGACCGAGAGGATCACGATGAAATCATCCTGCCGGACCTCGTTCCACATATCGACGATATTGACCCCGCGGGCGGCACAGCAGCGGGCGATGCCGCGGACGATACCCGGGCGGTCCGCCCCGACGACCGTGACAACGAACGGCTCGCCTGCGCTCGCGGCGGGGCGCGACGCGGCGTTCTCGCAGACCGTCACGGCGATGTCGGGGTGCGCCGCCAAGGCGCCGCGTACGTCGCCGGGGGACACTGTTTCCGGGAAGTCCGCGGACAGGATCATGGTGAACCAGCCGTGCATGATGGTCTGGCTCGTGGCGAAGATGTTCCCGCCCAGGTCGTACACGGCGTCGGTGACATCGGCGATGATGCCGACGCGGTCGCGGACCAGCACGGAGATGATAAAGCGTTTGTGTGAAGCATCCATGGCATTCTTACCCCGGTAAAAGGCCGATTCTATCACACGCGCAGGTCTACAGGAGAAGCAGCAGCGCGATCACCAGACCGAGGGCGATGCGGTAGTAGCCGAAGGCCCGGAAGTCGTGGCTCCGGATATAGGTCATCAGGAAAGCGACGGCGGCATAGGCGACCAGAAAGGAGACCACCGAGCCGACGGCGAGCACGGCCCACTGTCCGGACGAGAACGACAACCCATTCTTGATCAGCTTGAGGGTCGTGGCCCCGAGCATGGTGGGGATCGCGAGGAAAAACGAGAATTCGGCGGCGGTCTTTCGGTCGCTGCCCAGCAGCATCGCGCCGATGATCGTGGCCGCCGACCGCGAGGTGCCCGGTATCATGGCCAGGCACTGGAACACGCCGACGGCGAAGGCGCGGCCGTAGCCGACCTGGGCGACGCTCGCGAACCGGTGCGGGCGCGGGCGCCGCTCAAGGACAAGGAGCACGATGCCGCCGGCGATGAGCGCGGCGATGACGACGGGCGCATTGAACAGATAGCGCTCGAGGAGGTCGTCCAGCAGAAAGCCGAGCGCCGCCGCGGGCAGAAAGGCGACCACGATCTTCGACCAGAGCGTCAGGGTGCAGTCACGTTCGTCCCGGGGCTTCTGGAAGGGCCACAGCTGGTTCCAGAAGTAGGCCACCACCGCCAGGATCGCGGGCAGTTGGATGATGACGATGAAGGCGTTGTTGAAGGACTCGCTTTCGCTCAGGCGCACGAAGTGGTCCACCAGGATCATGTGGCCCGTGCTGCTGACGGGCAGGAATTCCGTCAGCCCTTCCACCACGCCGAGCAGCGCGGCCTTCAGCAGGGAAATCAACACGATTACGTCTCCCGTTGGCTAGAATTTTTCGTGGCTTGGCTTCCAGGGGCGGCCGGTATAGCCGTGAAGGCGGCTGATGGTGTAGGTGCGGATGAGGGTGCCGCCGCGCCGCACCTCGACCGTCTCCAGGTACTCGCCGCTCGTGAAGGCCCCCTTGAAGATCATGTCCGCGATAAGCCACCGCGCCCTGATGTCGTCGCCGCCGGTGACAAAGATGCCGTCCCGGCCGGTGAGGCCGTCCCAGCCGTCCCACAGGTCGTACTGATTGTAGCGCCGGTCTCCCAAGTTTGCGCAGTAGACCCGGGGCTTGCCGGGGGTATAGAACGCGGCCCAGGCCGTGAGCTGGTACCGGTCGCTGAAGAAGAAGGGCGCATCGGCGCCCGCGTCGATGTGCTTGGCCAGCGCCGCGCCGAGCTCTCTGCCGCCGCGCAATTTGTTGGTGGGATCCTTGTCGGGATTCACCGGCACGCCCGCGACGTAGAGGAGGTCCGTCGAACGGGCGCCGATCCCGAGCGCGGCCCCCAGCGCGAGGCCCGCCACCAGCCAGCCCCGGGCCCATCGTCCCCGCGGGCGGGCGTACCACATCCACCCGAGCGCGGGCGCGGCGGCCGCATAGGCCGCTACGGGCCAGTTGACGTTGGCGCGGCGCGTGAAGGCGACCAGCGCGTAGAAGCCGAAGAGGCTGATGAACGACAAAACGAGGAAGGCGGCGTCGCGGTCGGTGCGGAAACGTTTAGCGCACCATCCCATCGCCCAGAGAAACAACACCAACAGGATAGGGGATACGGCCCCGAACTGGCCGCCAAGGTACTCCAAAAAATAGCCGATACTCTCGATCGCCGTCACCTGCTCATCGGCGCCAATGGCGGCCGTGTGGCGGAACGACACCCAGTCGTGTTGCCAATTCCAATAGATCACCCCGCTCTGCATCACGAGCGCGACGACCACGGCCAGCCACGGCCACCGCGTGCGCCACCACCGGCGGTCCACCAGCAACAGGTACAGCCCCAACCCGGCGGCCAGCAGCACCATCGTGTATTTTGCCAGCATGCCGAACCCGAGTGCCGCCCCGACGAGCCACCAGAACCGTTCCTCGTCGTTGACGGCCCGGTGGAAGGTGTACATCACCAACGCCCAGAAGAACACGAGGAGCGGGTCGATCGTCATGATGACCGAGCCCGCCCAGGTGAAGGGCATGGCGATCGAGGCCAGGGCCGCGAGCAGCGCGGCGCGTTCGTTCCTGGCAATCCGGAGCGTCAGCGCGTAGACCACGGCGACCGCCGCCGAACTGAACAGCACCGCACCGGTACGGATGGCCCACTCCTTGTTGCCGGCGGCTCCGGTCAGGAGATCGATGACGTAGGCGATGAGCGGCGGCTTGCTGTAGTACCCGAGTGCCAGCCGGCGCGACCAGTCCCAGTATTGGGCCTCGTCGCCGGCCAAGTCGAAGATGTTGAGGTGCAGGAACACGAAGTTCAGCAGGGTCCACCCGCCCAGGATCCAGTAGAACGCACGCCGTTCCGGGGCCGGGGGCGGGCCGGGCGCTGTCTCGGGGGTCTTGCGCAACGAGACCAGCCAGCGGCTGGCAACGAACGCTCCCACGCCGCACAGTGTCCCCCAGGCGTAACCGGCCACGACGTCGAAGGGATAGTGATTGCCCGTGTAGATGCGCGAAAGCCCTACCAGGAACGCCAGCGGGATCATGACGCGCAGCGTGCGGCGATCGAGAAAGGCCAGCACGGCGGCGGCCGCGGCGATGTTGGCCGCGTGCGCGGACGGGAACGAATGGCTGGTGCGCCGGTAGAAGCCCGCGAGGAGGGGATTGAAGGTGTGCCACTGGCCGCTGCGGTGGTGGTGAACGTCCGTGAGGGCGGCATAGGGCCGGGGCCGTTCGAACGCGTTCTTGAAAAGCCGCACGGCGCCCACATCGGCCAGGACGAGGGCCAGCACGAGCGCCAGCATGCAGGTGCGGGCGTGCCGGCGTCCAAAATACACCACGAGTCCCGCCGCCACCACGCCGGGGAGGATGACGAGGTCCTTGTCGCTGAACACCGGCATCAGCAGGTCAAAAAGCGGGTTTTTGAGTGTAGAATTGATGAATCGGAAGAGCGCGACGTCCATGCGGCCAAGTATAGCGGGCCGGTGTCTTCCATACAACGGCAAAAAGCGTATAATGGGAATGAATAGGGCGAAAACGCAACAAAGCCGCCGCCCGGCGGCAGGAGTGTCGCCATGATTGCCCGGATGTCAGCCATTATGCTTCTGGCCGCGGGTGTCGCGTGGACCGCGGCGGCCCAGAGCAGCATCGTGACGGTCGTCGAGGTGCCCGAAGGCGATGTGCTCGTGATCGGCCAGGGGGACGCACGCCAGCGCGTGCGCCTGTTTGCCGTGGATGCGCCCGAGTCCGGCCAGCCCTTCGCGGTCGAGGCCCGGGACTGGCTGGCGAAGCAGGTCCTCAACAAGGATGTCCTGCTCACCTTCAAGGAAAGCGGCGAGAAGACCAGCGAGGAGGGACTGCCGCTGGTGGTGGCCGTGTTGCCCGATGGGCAGAATCTGAACGAAGCGCTGGTCACCCTCGGCTATGCGTGGGCCTATGACCGGCATGCCCTCAGCGCCCGGCTCAAGAACCTTCAGGTCGAGGCGATGCAGGCCAAGAAGGGCTTGTGGCAGGATCCTGCCCCGCTCGCGCCGTGGGACTACCGCGAGAAGCACCGCGGCGAGATCATCCAGGAGGAGACCGGGCAGAAGTCCCGCTACGCCGATCTCGAGGGCAAGGGAACCGCCACCACGGGAGCACAGGTCAGTGTGAGCGACGACGACGTGCTCGAACTGCGATTCAAGGGCAAGGAGACCCCCACGGAGACGCCTCAGCAGTACCGGAATCCTGTCGCGCCGACTTCCCAGCCTTCCCGCTCATCGGTGCTCCAGGACTCGTACCAGCCCGCTGTCCCGCGCGGTTCGCGTACCCGCGACTACAGCAACGTCCAGATCCTGCGGACCAACCCCAGCGATCGCCCTCTGGCCCGGCCCAATCAGGCGCCGTGACCCGCACCACGCGTGCGGCGGTCGCGCGTTCGTCAGTCTCCACCCTGGACGGGCGGTTCATGTAGCAGGGCCGAGTCACTGTCCAAACAATTGGGTTCACGTGAGCCCGGGGAACGTATGACGGGATACGATCCGAAGCGTCACCATCGGCGGTCAATCCGGTTGCCGGAATATGATTACTCGCAGCCGGGGGCGTATTTCGTGACGTTGTGTGCGCAGGACCGGGCATGTCTGTTCGGCGAGGTGGTGGACGGGGAAATGCGGTTGAATGATGCGGGGAGGATTGTTCGCGAGGAGTGGCTGCGAACGGCGGAAATCCGTCCATCGGTTGAAATGGATGCATTCGTGGTCATGCCTAACCATGTGCATGGGATTATAGTGATCGTATCCGGCGATAGTTGGGGCACGTTGCAACGTGCCCCAACGTTGCGACGTGCCCCAACGTTGCGACGTGCCCCAACGGTGGAACGTGCCCCAACGGTGGAACGTTTCGGGAAACCGACGTCCAATTCCATTCCGACCATTGTCCGGTTGATCAAATCCGCCACCACGACACGTATCAATGCAATGCGTGATACACCGGGCGCGCCGTTGTGGCAACGGAACTACTATGAGCACGTCATCCGGGATGACGATGCGTTGCACCGGATACGCGACTACATTATCAATAATCCGGCGCAATGGGCACTGGACCGGGAGCATCCGGCGCCGTGACCCGCTCCACGTATGCTGGGTTCACACGTCCGTCAGTCTCCAGACCGAACGGTGGCCGGGTCCATCCAGAACAGCTCCCAGATGTGTCCGTCGAGGTCGCGGAAGGCGCGTTCGTACATGAACCCGTGGTCCATTGGCGGGCGGGCCTCGCTGGCGCCGGCCGCGAGGGCCTTGTCGACTTGGGCATCGACTTCCGCACGGTTCTCGCAGCTCAGCGCGATCAATGCCTCGGTGTGCCGGGCCGTATCGCAGATGGCGTTAGGGGTGAATTCCCGGAACTTCGCGTGGGTCAGCAGCATGGAGTAGATCGTCTCGCTGATGACCATGCACGCCGCGGTCTCGTTCGTGAACTGGGCGTTGAACGTAAAACCGAGCTTGCCAAAGAAGTTCATTGATTTTGCGAGGTCTTTGACAGGCAGATTGACGAATATCTCGCGTGGCATGTGCGTGCCCTCCCGGGTTGCTGCGCCGACTCACCTCGATGAGCAACACAGGCGGAGAGAGACGGTATTCCGCCGCCGGGCGGGTGCTTATTTCTTCAGAGGTCTTCCGTTGAACACGACGGTCAGGCCGCGGTGGCTTTCATTGCGCACGAAACGCAGGGAGACGCCGTCCGGCGCGCTGGCCTCGACATGAAGCGTGCCGTCCTCGACGCGCCAGGACACGGCGACGGGGCCGTGCACGCTCGCCGAGGCGCCGCGGGCCCAGCTCAGGCCGTACAGATAGGGGCTGATGTCGAAGGCGCCGCCGCCCGGGGTGCGTTGCTGAATGCCGAGGACGTGGCGGTTGAGGAAGTACAGCGGCGCGGACGACCAGGCGTGGCAGTGGCTGCGGGTCGGGAACTCGCTCATGCCGAAGGCCCCGGCGAAGGACTCCCACACGGTCGTCGCGCCCGCGTCGAGCATGGGGACGTAGTGCCGCTGAATGCGATCGAGCAACTCGCTGATGCGACCCGTTTTTGCCAAGGCCTCGAGCAGGAACATCATGGCGAACGGCGACCCCACCTGCACCATGCCGTGCGGCGGGTCGAGCGTGTTGCGCAGGGCCGCGTCCCGGTTCTCTGGCGCGATGGCGTCGTACAGAAGCGCCAGGAAGCTCGTGTGCTGCGAGGTGACGGGGCTGAGGGTTCCGTCGTCGTGCACGCTGTCGGCGTAGGCCTGCCGGTCCGCAAGCCACAGCTTGTTCGCGGCGGTCTTCAGGCGTTTCCGATACTGTTGCAGCCACGATTGATCCGCCTGGTGTCCCAACACCTTCGCGCACTGGAGGGCGGCGTCGATGGTCCCGATGATGAAGAGGCTGTTGTGCGTTACCGTGCGGTGCCCGATGTCCTGCCCCGCCCAGTCAAAGAGATTCCAGAAGGACGCGCTGAAGAGCCCCCGCTCGTCGTGCATCTTCTCGGCGTTGCGCAGATTCTGCATGACCCACGGCCACGCTTTCTGCAAGTATTCGCGGTCGCCTGAGTAGAAATAGTATTCCCATACCGCGATCCCCCACAGAAAACTCCACGCGGGCAGCAAGACCTCCCAGCTCGACGGCGCCTGACAGCCGACCAGCGGATAGCGTTCGAGCGATTGTCCCGCGAGCGTCAGGCAGCGTCGGGCCAGGTCGTCCGCGCCGTAGACGGTGTAGGCATAGAGTGCTTCGTTGCGCATATCGCCTGTATAAAGTGTCTGCTCATACAGCGGGCAGTCGGTGAAGACATCCTCCATACACAGCTTGAGCGTGCGCCGGCAGATGTCCCACAGGCGGCCAAGGGCGGGATCGCTGCAATCAAAGGCGCCGCTTTCGACACCGGGGTAGGTGGACTCGATGACGCCGACGTGGCGAATGCGCACCGGTTGGGCATGGTTGCGCAGGGTGATGTAGAGATAGCGTCCGGACCGCCGCTTCAGCGAGACAAAGCGGTTGGCGCCTTGCCGGCACACGTAACGCAGCCCGTTCCGGTAGTTGCCGTCATGCTGGATGCTGCCGGACGGCGCGACGTACTCGACGCATGCGATGTCCACAATCGTCCCGGCGTCGGCCACCAGGTCGAAGGTGTAGTAGCCGCAGCGCTGCACGCCGAGATCATAGGACAGTTCCACCGCCCCGTCAGGACCGGGAGCTACCACGGTGGGTTCCGCATGGTCATGCATCAGCGCCTCGGGGTGCGCGACGAGGTCCGCGGTGCCGGGCACGACGCACCGCCCGATGAACGCCTGATGCGGATCCTCCATGATGCACTCTGGCGGTATGGCGCGCGCCGTGCGAAAGGCGCTTCGGTAGGCCTTGGCGGAAGTCACCTCGGCGAGTGCGCGCCGGGCCTTGGCGATTGCCTGTTCCCGGAGCGCGTCGTGTTCGGGCTGGGGATGCGATTGATGATGCAGGTCGTTGCCGATGAACGAGGACTCCTCGAAGGCGGCAAACGACCAGGGACTGGCGGAGTTGGGAAGGGGATTGCTGAGTTTCAACCCGCCGGAAGACTCGAACACGATGAACATGTCCTTGCTCAGGTGCCAGAAGAGGTCCGGGGTCGCCGCCAGCAGGAAATTCCTCCCCGCCGCCAGTTCAAAGCCGTCCGGTCCGGGAGGGGCGCCATTGACGCGAAGCTCAAAGTATGGCGAGATGATCCGCGCCCGGCGCGCTTCGGGAGCCGTGATGATGGTCGCGACGACACAGGCCTGGCCCGTCGTGTGGTTGGCCTCGATGAGGCCGGGGTGGATCAGCCGGGCCATGGGGAAGCAGTAGAGTGCATTGGGGGGCCGTACCGCGTGAGCGGCCATGAAGCGCTTGAGGCGCACCGGTTCGCGGGAGAGCAGCGCGCTGTCGCGCGGGTTGAGATCCTGCCACGGGCCCTCGTGCGCCCCGCACAGGACGTGCGCCTTGGCGAATCGCAGCGTCTCGTTCCGCGCGTCGTAGTGCTCGAAGGGTTCCATCTGGATGCAGATCTTCGGGGTCTGCTGCCGCCACGCCAACGCCTCGGCCACCTGCCAGGACTCGTCGGTGCAGATCACCGTGGGGCGTCCTTTGGCAGGGGTGATCTCGAGCTGCGCCAACAGGCCGGCCTGTCGCGGGACCTGATGAAAGGTGCCTACGCCGAAGTAGCGGGCGATGATCTGGATCTCGTTCTTCCCGTCTTGAAGATAGCTCGACACATCCAGGACGTCATACTGGTAATGCTCGGGCCAACTGCGGCAGGGGCCGTCGGCGACCCAGCTCCCGTTTATGTGCAGCCGGTAATAGCTGTCCGCCGTGATCGCCAGTGTGGCCCGTTGCGTGGCCCGCGCCTCAAACGAGCGCCGCGCCACAACCGTCTGGTTGTACGGGTTCAGGTTGCGCTGCTTGCGCCAGATCCAGTTTGCGCGCAGGTCCATGTGTAGATTCCCTCGTATCCATGGGGCCAATAGGGACGGGCGGATTGTGCGCGGCGCCTATCGCTTCAGATGCCTTCCGTTGAACGCGACGGTCAGGCCGCGGTGGCTTTCATTGCGCACGAAGCGCAGGGAGACGCCGTCCGGCGCGCTGGCCTCGACATGAAGCGTACCGTCCTCGACGCGCCAGGACACGGCGACGGGGCCGTGCATGCTCGCCGAGGCGCCGCGGGCCCAGCTCAGGCCGTGCAGATAGGGACTGATGTCGAAGGCGCCGCCGCCCGGGGTGCGCTGTTGAATGCCGAGGATGTGGCGGTTGAGGAAGTACAGCGGCGCGGACGACCAGGCGTGGCAATGGCTGCGGGTCGGGAACTCGCCCAGGCCGAAGGCCCCGGCGAAGGACTCCCACACGGTCGTTGCGCCCGCGTCGAGCATGGGAAGATAGCGTTCGCGGATGAGATCGAGCAGGCCGGTGATGCGTCCTTCCTTCTCGAGGGCTTCGAGCAGGAACATCATGGCAAAGGGCGACCCCACCTGCACCATGTCCTGCGGCGGGTCGAGTGTGTTGCGCAGGGCCGCGTCGCGGTGCTCCGGCGCGATGGCGTCGTACAGAAGCGCCAGGAAACTCGTGTGCTGCGAGGTGACGGTGCTGAGGGTTCCGTCGTCGTGCACGCTATCCGCGTACGCGTTCTTGTCATCCATCCAGAGCGTATTCACGGCGGCTTTGAGTTTCTTCCGGTACTGCTGGAGCCACGCGCGGTCGGATTTGCGTTCGAGCACGCCGGCGCACTCGATCGCCGCATCGATCGCGCCGATAATGAACAGGCTGTTGTGGGTTACGGTGCGATGGCCCATGTCCTGCGGCGCCCAGTCGAAGAGATTCCAGTACGGGGCGCTGAACAGGCCGCGCTGGTCGGTCATCTTCTCGGCGGCGCGCAGGTTCTTCATCACCCAGGACCACGTCTCCTTCAGGAATGCCCGGTCGCCCGTGTAGAAGTAGTGTTCCCACACCGCAATGCCCCAGAGGAAGCTCCAGGCGGGCAGCACGCAGTTCCAGCAGGACGGCACCTGGCACCCGACCAGCGGGTAGTGCTCGAGGGATTGTCCCGCGAGCTTGAGGCACCGGCGGGCCAGATCCTCCGCGCCGTAGGCGGTGTAGCCGAACATGGCCTCGTTGCGCATGTCGCCCACCCACAGCGTCTGCTCATAGAGCGGGCAATCGGTAAAGACGTCTTCCATGCAGAGCCGGAGCGTGCGTTGGCACACGTCCCAGAGGCGGTCGAGCGCGGGGTCGCTGCATTCGAAGCGGCCGGATTCGCGCACGGGATAGGTGGATTCGATGATGCCCACGTGGCGAATCTGCACGGGCCGCGTGTGATGGCGCACGGTGAGGTACACATAGCGTCCGGACCGCCGCTTGAGCGATACGAAGCGGTTGGCCCCCTCTTTGCAGACATAGCGCAGGCCGTTGCGGCAGTTGCCGGTGTGCTGGAGGTTCCCCGAAGGGGCAATGTACTCGATGCCTTCGATGTCGATCACCGTTCCCGCCCCGGCCACCACGTCAAAGGTGTAGTAGCCGCAGCGCTGCACACCGAGATCGTAGGCGAGTTCGACGGCCGTTCCCCCGGCGCCTGGCGCGACCTCGGTAGCCTCGGCGTGATCGTGCATCAGCGCCCACGGGCGGGTTACCGCGTCCGTGGCCTCGCCCACGACCTGGCGGGCCATGAATTCCTGATGGGAATCCTCCATCACGTACTTCGCGGGGATGACGCGCGCGGACATCTTGAACGCACGTTTGTAGGCCGCGGCCGAGGTCACCTCCGCCAGGGCGCGCCGGGCCTTGGCCTCGGCCTGTTCCTGCATGGCGGCGCGTTCCTTGTGCGGATGCGTCGGAAAATACAGGTCGGTCTCGACGAGCGCCGCCTCCTCGAAGGCCGCGAAGGACCACGGGCTGTCCGCCTTGGGCGTCAACGGATTGCCCAGCTTGAGTCCGTCGGGGCGGTGGATTTCGATGACGACGTCCTTGGCATTGTGGGAGAAGAAGTCCCGCACGGCGCCCAGCAGGAAGTTTCTCCCGGGGCGCAGGTCAAATCCATCGGGATGCGCGGCGGCGCCGTTCACGCGAAGCTCAAGATGGGGGGACGTGATCGGAACGCGCCGTTCATCCGGGGACGTGATGACCGTGGTGACGACGCACGACACGCCCGTCGTCAAATTGGCCTCGATGAGCCCGGGGTGGATGAGGCGCACCAAGGGCAGACAGCAGGTCTTGGCTGGTTGTGCAACGTGTTTCGCGCCGAGATAGCGCTCGAAGCGCACCGGTTCGCGCGTCAGCAGCGCGCAGTCGCGCGGGTGCAGATCCCGCCACGGGCCTTCGTGCGCCGCGTACAGGACGTGCGCCCTGGCGAATCTCAGCGTCTCGTTCCGCGCGTCGTAGTGCTCGAACGGCTCCATCTGGATGCTGATCTTGTGGGTCTGCTGTCGCCACGCCGCGGCCTCGGCCACCTGCCACGACTCGTCCGTGCACACGGTCACGGCTGGCCCCTTGGCGGGCGTGATCTGGAGCTGGGCAAGGAGCCCGACCTGTCTGGGCACCTGGTGAAAGGTGCCCACGCCGAAGTAGCGGGCGATGATCTGGATCTCGTTCGGTCCGTCGTGCAGATAGCTTGCCACGTCCAGCACGTCATACTGATAGTGCTCGGGCCAGCTGCGGCCGGGGCCGTCGGCAACCCAGTGGTCATTGATGTACAGGCGGTAGTAGCTGTCCGCCGTGATGGCCATGGTCGCGCGCGCCACGGCACGCGTGGTCACGGTCCGGCGGGCCACGATTGTCTGATTGTACGGATTCAGATCCCGTTGCTTTCGCCAGATCCAGTGTGCCTGCAACGACTGCATGATCCCGGCCTCCCGCGCATGAAGCGCACCTGATTTGCGCTGGAGTGTACGCCGCTGCCGTGGAAGAATCCAGCGTCACGCGCGACTCAGGCCGTCGCGCCCGTGAGGTCTCCGCGCAGGGTGTTTACAAGCTGGTGGAGGCTCTGGGCGAGGTCATAGCAGACCACGGACACGTCGGGCGGCACCGTGGGTTCGTGGGCGGCGCAGCAGATGATCCCGGTGATCGAGCCGAGCGCCATCAGGTCCGCGATCCCCTGCACCCGGTCCTCCTCGACCGCGATGATCCCCAAGTGGACGTGCATCCGTTTCGTCAGCTCGGGCAGCTTGGCCAGCGGCAGCACCGGCCTGCCGTGGAGGCTCTGCCCGGTCAAGACGGGATCGTCGTCAAACACCGCCGCGACGTTCAGGCCGTGCCGCTCGGGCAGGCCGCATGCCAGAATGGATTTCGCCAGCGGCGTGGTTCCGGCGAGAAACACGTCCGTGTAGTTGTCGCGGCCCAGCACCCGGTCCAGCGACGCCAGCAGGCGGTCCAGGTCGAGTTCGTAGCCCACTTCGTCCAGGCCGCAGCCCGTCCGCAGGTCGTCCGCGACCGTTCCCACCGGCGCCTGGGCGGCCGCGCCGAGCTGTCCGAGCGTCACAAATTCCCCGCCCGAGCCGCGCGTGCGGTCGAGCAGGGCGCGGTACCGGGTCAGGCGCTGGAGGGTTTCCTGGGTCATCCGGGGGATGGTCACGGCGGTCATGGCAAATAGTCTCCTTTTCGTCGTTGCTTCGGGGTCGATGCCATCAAAGTATAGCGACAATAATCGCGATTTGCAACAGGGGTGACCGCATTGGTCATGCCGCCATGCTGTGTGGTACGGCTAAACTATTGGATATCAATGGCTTGTGTTGAATCGTCCTTCGCCGTTTCCTGCTGGGCTCGTCGACCCATAATCGAGAAATACTTCTTGACTTCTGTGCAGACTCGTGGTAAAACTATCGCGAATTGATTCTCGATAGGAGGTCTCACAGTGAAAAGCATTCCCGGTCCCATCCCAGAGCCGACCCTGCGCCGGCTTCCCCGGTATCACCATTTGCTGGGCGAGTGGATCGCCCAGGGGCGCGAATGGGTGTCCTGCACGCACCTTGGCGAGGCGCTGGGCGTCGACCCGACGCAGGTGCGCAAGGATCTGGCCCATACCGGCGTGCCGGGCAGGCCGCGTGTGGGCTACCTGGCGGTCGAGTTGCGCGAGGGCATCGAGGTCTTTCTCGGGTGGAAGCGGACGCACGAGGCCTTTCTGGCCGGTGCGGGCAACCTCGGGATGGCGCTGATGAACTATCCGCGCTTTGCCGAGCACGGCATCGAGATTGTGGCGGCCTTTGACGTGGACGAGGACAAGGTGGGCAGCACGTTGAACGGCAAGCAGGTGCTGCCGCTCGACAAGCTCGCGTCGCTGGCGCGGCGGATGCACATCCTGGTGGGCATCATCACGACACCGGCCTCGGCGGCGCAGTTTGTGGCGGATCAGATGGTGGCGGGCGGCATCCGGGCCATCTGGAACTTTGCGCCGACGCCGATCGAGGCGCCGCCGGGGGTGATAGTGCAAGACGAAGATCTGTTCAGCAGCCTTGCCGTGCTGTCGCGGCGGCTGAAGACCCGCCTGGCGGGCCAACCTGCAAGGATGGAGTAGTTATGACGACGATGACCGCCCCAGCAGACCGGATTCAACGCTTTGACGCGGCGTGCGAGGTATTGGAGCGCTACGGCCACAATCCCTCCAAGCTTGTGCCGATTCTTCAGGCCGTGCAGGAGATCTACCGGTACCTGCCCGAGGACGTGATGGCCTACGTGGCCACGGCGCTGGGCATCCCGGCGGCGCGGGTCTACGGTGTGGCGAGTTTCTACGCGCATTTCACGCTGAAGCCCAAGGGCAAACACGTGCTGCGGCTGTGCGACGGCACGGCGTGCCACGTCAAGGGCACCCCGGCGCTGCTGACGGCCATCCGCAAGCACCTGGGGCTGACCGAGGGCCAGGACACCACACCGGACCTTCTGTTTACGGTGGAGACGGTGTCGTGCCTGGGCGCGTGCGGCCTGGCGCCGGTGATGGTGCTCGACGAGGAAGTACACGGGCAGATCGCGCCGGACGACGCGGTGGCGCTGGTCGAGGCCCTGCAGGAGGAGGAGGCCGAATGAACACGACACAGATTGAACTCGAAGCCATGGCGGCGGCCCACCGGGCGCGCCAGGCGACGCGGCGCGTGGTCATCTGCGCGGGCACAGGGTGTGTGGCGGGCGGCGCGCCGCGGGTCTACCGGGCCTTCGCCGAAGGATTGGCTGAGCGCGGTCTTGGCGGACGCGCGGAACTCGAACTGCGGGAAGAAGGCGCGGAGCGCGTCGGTCTCGGCAAGAGCGGCTGCCAGGGTTTCTGCCAGATGGGGCCGCTGGTCACCATCGAGCCCGAGGGCTACCTGTACGTCAAGGTCAAGGCCGATGACGTCGCCGAGATCATCCAGACCACGCTGCTGCTCGGCGAGCCGGTGACGCGCCTGCTGTACCGCGACCCCGGCGACGCCACGCTCCGGAAAGGCCAGTGCGATATTCCGTTCTACACGCGCCAGCAGCGCACCGTGTTGCGCGAATGCGGCCAGATCGACCCCGAGTCGTTGTCCGAATACGTCGCGCACGACGGCTACGTGGCCACGCGCACCGCGTACACCCGGATGTCTCCGGAGGCGATTTGCGCGCTGATCGAGCAGGCAGGCCTGCGCGGGCGCGGCGGCGGCGGTTTCCCGACGGGCCGCAAATGGGCCCTGACGCTGCGCGAGCAGAACGAGCAGAAATATGTCATCTGCAACGGTGACGAAGGCGATCCGGGCGCATTCATGGACCGCAGTTTGATGGAAGGCAACCCGCACGCGGTGCTGGAGGGCGTGGCCATCGCCGCGCGGGCCATTGGCGCGCACGACGCGGTCATCTACGTGCGGGCGGAGTATCCGCTGGCGGTCCAGCGCATCCGCAAGGCCGTGGACGATGCCGAGGCCGCGGGATTCCTGGGCGACGACGTGCTGGGCTCCGGCGAGCGCCTTCACATCAGCGTGATGGAGGGCGCGGGCGCCTTTGTGTGCGGCGAAGAGACGGCGTTGATTGCCTCGGTCGAGGGGCTGCGCGGCATGCCGCGGCCCAAACCGCCCTTCCCGGCGCAGGCCGGCCTCTGGGGCAAACCCACCGCGATCAACAACGTCGAGACGCTGGCCACCGTGCCGCTCATCGTGCGCCATGGCGCGGACTGGTTCCGGGGCCTGGGCACACCGGGTTCGCCGGGCACCAAGACCTTCGCCCTGACGGGGCACGTCGCGAACACCGGGTTGATCGAGGTGCCCTTCGGCACGACGCTGCGGCACATTGTGTACGAGGTCGGCGGCGGCGTCACGAACGCGGCCGGGCAGCTCGATCCGGAGGGCTTCAAGGCCGTGCAGATCGGCGGCCCTTCGGGCGGCTGCCTTACGAAGGACCACCTCGACCTGCCGCTGGACTTCGATTCGCTGCGCGCCGTGGGTGCGATGGTCGGGTCGGGCGGCCTGGTGGTCATGAATACCAGCACCTGCATGGTGCAGGTGGCGCAGTTCTTCATGCGCTTCACGCAGAACGAGTCGTGCGGCAAGTGCATTCCGTGCCGCGAAGGCACCAAACAAATGCTGGCGCTGTTGACCGACGTCGTGGAGGGGCGCGGGACCCTGCAAACCCTGGATTTGCTCGAGGAGGTGGCGCGGGCCGTGGCCAAGGCAAGCCTGTGCGGGCTGGGCAAGACCGCGCCGAGTCCGGTGCTGTCGACCTTGAGGCACTTCCGTGACGAGTACCTGGCGCACATTGTGGAGCGGCGGTGTCCGGCGGGCGAGTGTTCGGCCCTGGCCGATTTCCGGGTCGACGCGGCGATGTGCAGCGGTTGCGGGCGGTGCGTGCCGGCCTGTCCGGTGGGCGCGATCCGCGGCAGCCGCCAGCAACCTCACTGGATCGACTCCGCCCTGTGCATCAAATGCGGCGCGTGTGTGACAACCTGCAACAACGAAGCCATCGTTCGAGGGTAGTAGAATGAAAGCCATCGAATACATGACCGTGGACGGCCGCGAAGTACCCATCGGGGACGAGCGCAACCTGCTCGAGCTTATCCGCAAGGCCGGCGTGGATATCCCGACCTTCTGTTACCACAGCGAGCTGAGCATCTATGGCGCCTGCCGCCTGTGCATCGTCGAGATCGAGGGCATGGGCGTGGTCACGTCGTGTTCGGTCACGCCCGCACCGGGCATGGTCGTGCGGACCAATACGCTGGATCTCCGGCAGACGCGCCGGATGACCCTCGAGCTGCTGCTGGCCGACCACGACCAGAACTGCGCGACGTGCCCGAAGGCGGGCGGGTGCCAGTTGCAGGCATTGGCGCAGCGTTTTGGCGTGCGCGAGGTGCGGTTCAAGCCCACGCGCCAGCCGATCCCGCGCGACGACAGCGCCGCCGCCCTGACCCGCGACCCGAACAAGTGCATACTGTGCGGCGACTGTGTGCGCATGTGCACCGAGGTCCAGGGCATCGGCGCCCTCGATTTCGTGGGCCGGGGCGCTGACGCGACGGTGGGCCCCGCGTTTGGCAAGCCCTTGGCGGAAGTCGAGTGCGTGTCCTGCGGCCAGTGCGCCCGTGTGTGTCCGACCGGCGCCATCGTGCCGCGCAGCCACGTCAACGAGGTGTGGGCCGCGCTCCATGACCCGGAGAAGACGGTCGTGGTGCAGGTGGCCCCGGCGGTGCGGGTGGCTTTGGGCGAGTGCTTTGGCGAGGCGGCCGGGCAGGATGTCATGGGCAAGGCCGTGGCCGCGCTGCGCCTGCTTGGATTCGACCGGGTCTACGACACGAGCTTCGCGGCGGACCTGACGGTCATCGAGGAAGCGGAAGAATTTCTGGGGCGCGTCGCACAGGGCGAGAAGATGCCGCAGTTCACGTCATGCTGTCCGGCGTGGGTGGACCTGGCCGAGCGGGAGTTCGCGGACCTGCTCCCGAACGTCTCCTCGTGCCGTTCACCGCAACAGATGTTCGGCGCGCTGGCCAAGGAATACCTGCCGCAGGACCTTGGGGTTGACCGCAAGCAGCTTGTCGTGGTGTCCGTCATGCCCTGCACGGCCAAGAAGCGCGAGGCGTCGCTGGAACGGTTCAGCCACGGCGGCCTGCGCGATGTGGATGTCGTCCTGACCACGCAGGAACTGGCCCAGATGATCCAGGAAGCCGGTCTGGACTTCGGCAGTCTCGACCAGGGGTCGCTCGACATGCCCTTCGGCTTCAAGACCGGTGCCGGCGTGATCTTCGGGGCTTCCGGCGGTGTGAGCGAGGCCGTGCTGCGCTACGCTTCCGAGCGACTGACGGGCGTGAAGCCCGCAACCGTCGAGTTCCAGAGCGCGCGCGGCAGCGAAGGCGTGCGCGAGGCGGCCGTCGAGGTGGCGGGCAAGACCCTGCGTCTCGGCATCGTCCACGGCCTGGCCAATGCGCGCAGGGTGGTTCAGCAGGTGCGCGAGGGCGTCTGTGCCTTCGACTTCATCGAGGTCATGGCCTGCCCGGGTGGGTGCGTTGGCGGCGCGGGGCAGCCGGTCTGCAAGGGTGCAGCGGCCACGCGTCAACGCGCGAAAGGGTTGTATGCCACGGACAGGCAGCTGCATTTCCACACGCCGCAGGATAACCCCTTTGTGCGCGAGTTGTATGCCGAAAGACTCGGGACGGCGGGCAGCGACGAGGCGCACCGCCTGTTGCACACGCACTACCAGATGCGGCGGCGGCTCCATACGCCCGACATCCCGCTGCATACCGGCGAACATTTCGACAAGGTGCCGGTGACCGTATGCGTGGGGACGAGCTGTCACCTGCGCGGCTCGCAGAAGATTCTGTCCGGGCTAGCATCCTTCGCCGCCGAAGAGGCCATCCAGGAGCACTTGGACTTGCAGGCGTCGTTCTGCACGGAGCGCTGCGATCGCGGGCCGGTCGTGCGCGTGGGCGACCGCGTGCTCGAAGGCTGTACCCTCGAAGAGGCGCGGCAGGCCGTGCGCGAAGAGATCGGGGCGATCAAGGCGTGTTACGATGTGGGCGCCGATCAGCTTGAGTACCCGACCGTGGCGGATTTCGAACGCCAGACGATGGAAGGGCTCCGGCGGTTTATCGCGCTCCAGAACCCGCAACGTGGAGAGACCCGCTGTGAACATGCGACCTGCGGACACGGAACCGGCGCGGCCGGCTGTCTACACCAATAAGGCGCGGTGCCGCGACTGCTACCGCTGCCTGCGTGCCTGCCCGGTGAAGGCCATTCGCGTGGTCAACGGGCAGGCATCGGTCGTGACCGAACGGTGCCTGTCGTGCGGGACCTGTGTGCGGGAGTGTCCCCAGCAGGCCAAGTCGTTTCGCCAGGATGTCGCGCGGGCGGCGGCGCTGTTGGGCGAAGGCGTCCCCGTGGCGGCCAGCATCGCCCCGGCATTTGCCGCGCTCTACGGCGAGGACATGCGGCTGCGCCTGGTCGGCGCGCTGGCCCGGCTGGGGTTTGCGCATGTCAGCGAGACTGCCATTGGCGCGGCCATCGTGGCGCGCGCCACGGCGGCGCTGGTCCAGCAGGCCCCCGAACGTCCGCACATCACAACGGCCTGCCCGGCGGCCGTGAGCTATATTGAACAGCGCGCGCCCGGCCTGGTGCGGTATCTGACCCCGGTGGTGTCGCCGATGATCGCGCACGCGTTGCGGATCAAGGAAATCCTCGGGCCGGAGGCGAAGGTGGTGTTCATCGGCCCGTGCGTGGCGAAAAAGGCCGAGGCCGACCGCATGGCGGACCGCGGCGCGGTCGATGTGGTCCTCACATTCGAGGAACTCGACGCATGGCTCGCGCATGCGGGCATCGACCTGGCCACGTCGCCCGAGCGGCCCTTTGACGTGGTGTCGGAGAGCGCGCCGCGATACTTCCCGCTGCCTGGCGGACTGGCGCGCACGGCGGGTCTGGATACGGACAGCCTGGCGCGCGACTGCGTGGCGCCCAGCGGGATCGGGCACGTCCACGACGTGCTCGAAAGCCTGAAGGCCGACCCGCAACCGGTCCTGGTCGAGCCGCTGTTTTGTGCCAACGGCTGCATCAACGGCGCGGGGGTGTGCGCGAACGCCAGAATGTTCGACCGCCGCCGCCGGCTCATCGACTACGCCGCGTCGGAGGCCGCCCCCGTGACCTGCGCGGCGGCCCGCGCGCTCCCGGTGGCGTTGCGCGTGGACTTTGCCGCCGGCGACACCGGCGAAGCGCTGGATGAGACCGCGGTGCAGGAAGCGCTGGCCCGCATGGGCAAGCAGGACGAGGCCGCGCGGCTCAACTGCGGCGCTTGCGGCTACGAGTCGTGCCGTGACCAGGCCGAGGCCGTGGTGCGGGGTCTGGCGCAGCCGGACATGTGCATTCCGCACATGCGGCGGCTTGCCGAGCAGCGCTCCGACAAGATCTTCGCCACGTCGCCCAACGGCATCCTGGTGCTGGACGAGCGCCTGCGCATCCTGCACATGAATCCCTCGTTCCGCACGATGTTCGCCGCGACCGACGGCCTGCTGGGGCAGCGGGTGGACGTATTGATGGATCCGGAGCCCTTCGAGCGGCTGGTGCACGAGGGGATGCCGCGTCTGGAGCTGACGGTGGACCACGCGCGCTACAACCGGATCTGCCGCCATATCCTGTATCCGCTGCCGGAAGACCGGCAGCTCGTGGCGATCCTGGTCGACATCACCTCGCTGCATGTCAGCCAGGAGGAGCTGGGGCGGCTGCGGACCGAGACCGTGGAGGCCGCCGAGAAGCTGATGGCGCAGCAGTTCGCCGCGGCGCGGGAGATCGCGGTGTTCCTGGGCCAGAGCACGGCCCGAAGCGAGGAAATGATCCGCAAACTGCGCGCCATGGCGTCCGAAGAACCACAGGGGACCGTGAACCGTTGGCTATGGGATACCTCCACTACGACATAACGGCGTGCCAGTCCGCGAAGGCGCCGCACCCGGTGTGCGGCGATGTGGTCTGGGTCGAGCGCACGCCCGGCGAGACGTGGCTGGTGGTCGCCGACGGCATCGGATCAGGCGCCTTGGCCAATCTCGCGGCGAGCATGTGTGCGTCGCGTCTGGTTGCCCTGTTGGAGCAGGGGGTCAGTCTGCGCGAGGCCTTCGCCCATATCGTGGAGACCATGCGCGCCTGGCGCGAGCCCGGCCAGCCCTATGCGGCCTTCACCGTTGCGCGGTTGCGGCCCAATGGCGAGGTCCGCGTGCTCAGCTACGAGGCGCCGCCGCCGATTCTGCTGACCCGTCACGACGCGACCGTGCCGCGCCAGCGCCATTTCGAGTACGAAGGGGCCACGATCGAGGAGGCCTCCATGACCCTCGCGCCGGGCGATGGACTGCTGGTCACCAGCGACGGCATCACGCAGGCCGGCCTCGGCAACGGGCTGGCGGAAGGCTGGGGTACGGAAGGGGTCCGCTGGTTTGCGACCGAGCATGTGACGCTGGGCCGGCCGCCGCTCGATCTCGCGGAACGGGTGCACCAGCGCGCCCGCGCCTACTGGGGAGCGACGGCCGGAGACGACTGCACCGCCGTAGTCGCCTATTGCCGTCCAGGCGAGGCCGTGACCGTGCTGACGGGGCCGCCGGAGGACCGCCGCCGCGATGCCGCAGTGATCGACCGCTTTCTGGAACAGGAAGGCGCGAAGGTCGTCTGCGGCGGCACGACGGCCCAGCTCGTGGCGCGGCACACGGGCCAGCCCCTGGCCATGCGCGAGGAGTCGCTGAACGCCATCGCGCCGCCCTACTACGCGCTGGACGGCATTGACCTCGTCACCGAGGGCGCGGTGACGCTCAATCACGCCTATAACCTGCTCGACGCCCCGGCGGCGGCCCTGGAACCCGATTCCGGCGCGTCCGCGCTATGTGAGCGCCTGCGCGACGCCGACCGCGTGCATTTCATCGTGGGCCGGGCGCAGAACATCGCCACGGGCCACATCTCGTTCCGCCAGCAGGGCATTCTCACGCGCGAGAAGATCGTCGATCTGCTTGTGCAGGCCCTGCGCACGCGCGGCAAGACCGTCAGCGTCGAATTAATCTAGCGGCGTTTCTGCAGAACATTGCTGTCCTAAACGGGTCGCGCACATGTTTTGAAGAATTCGAAAACACTTTTTTGTGCGCGTCGTGGCTATGGGAGAGGTCTTCACGTCGAGGTTACCTTCTGCGCCACTCGCCCGTCACCCCCGCGCAGGCGGGGGTCCAGAGAGCTTGGGGAAGCGCACAGACATTCGTTGATAGGGGCCGTTTTTCCGAGATTGCCCGCGTTATTTCCTCAAGTATGGATCCCCGCTTTCGCGGAGATGACGGTGGTTGGAGAGACAACGGGCGTTTGGTTTTCCGTTGTTGGATCTCGGCAGAGGCTGTTTAGGACAGGCGTGTCTGAAGAATGGATCCGTGCGCCCGGGGATGCCCGCCGTCGTGGACCCAGGCAGGACGCCAAACAGTGGGTGTCACATATGGCGTTCGGCTACTTTTTCGCAACGGGGCCGCGCGTAGGGTATGCTCTACCGATCCTCAACCGAACAGACAGGCGACCCCTTTCATGATACACGAACACCGGCATCCGGAGGCCACGGCCCGCGAATCGGCGGCGAAGGGCACGCACGCGGCCGTGCTGCGCGCATTGCAGGCGCATGTTCCGGCGGGAAGGGTCCTTGACATTCCCTGCGGCAGCGGCGCATTTCTGCGACGGATCGAGGCCGCGGGTTACGACGCGGTGGGCGGGGACATCGCGCCGCACGCGGCCCTGCACGGGCACGTGGCGGTGGTGTGCGACATGGCCCGGCCCTTGCCGCTTGCGGACGCGAGCCTGGACGCGGTGGTCTCGATCGATGGCATTGAACACATCCGCCGCCCCTTCGACTTCGTGGGGGAATGCCGGCGGGTGCTGCGGCCCGGCGGGGTTCTCGTGCTGTCGACGCCGAACATCTCGTCGGCGCGGTCGCGGTGGCGCCACCTGCTGACCGGATTTCACAACAAAGGCAAGTCGCCGTTGGACGAGGAGTATCCCGCGCCGCGGCATCACATCACCCTGCTGTCGTTCCCGGCGCTGCGCTACATGCTTCACACGCAGGGATTTCGCATCGAAGGCGTGACCGCCAACCGGGCAAAGCCCGCCGCGTGGCTCTATGCGCCGTGGTGGCCGGTCCAGCGGCTGGCGATGCATCGCACCTTCACGCGCGAGGCCAAAGACGAACGCCACCGGCGCGTATCGGCGGATGTCGCACGCCAGATGGCGTCCACGGCGGTTTTTTTCGGCGAAACGCTGGTCCTCGTGGCGCGCGCGGTCTAAGGCACCGCGTCCAGGACGATATCCCGCACGGATTCGCCGCCGCCCGTCACGTCCGTGTGCAGAATTGGGCGCCACATCCACGCGTCCGGCGGGCCGGAGCGGTCGTAGCATGTGCTGATGGTCACCGGGCCCGCGGGAAGGTGCGGAAACGCGAAATGGCCCTCGTCATCGGTTCGGTTTATGCTCCAGTACCCCTGACGGCTGCACCGGAGCATGAGACCCGCCACCGGCGCCCCGTTGTGGCTGATCCTGCCCGAAAGTGTCGCGTTGCCGATCGAAAGGGCGATATCGCGCCGAGTGATCATGCCATCCGCAACCACGATGTCCCCCTCAAGACCCACCGACTCCAGTGGGTGCGTGTGACCGACGAAGACCTGCATGCGATAGGTGCCGTCGCGCAACGCGGCAATGCTGTAGGCGCCTGCCTCATCAGTAACGCCGTAGGTGTTCGGGTAGTCGCCGAGTTGGGTCGCGTAGACCGAAGCCCCCTGAACCGGTGCGCCGTTGAGATAGAGCGAGCCCTCGATGATGCCACCGCGGGAGAGCGTGACTCTCATTTCCTCAGCAGGCGCTCCTTCCCAGATACTGAACCCTTCTTTCCGGACGTAGAGTGTATGGGCATCCGCAGGAACGGAGGTGATTTCAAACCGGCCCTCGGCGTCGGACTCTGCCGCAGCGCGATTCCGTGCCTGGATCTCACTCAGAGCCAGGTCCGTATCAAAAAAGATCAGCGCGGCCGCGACGGGCGCCCCTTCGGGATCCGTGACAGACCCGCGGATCACCCGACTTGGGCTAAGTTGGAAGTGTAGCGGCCCGGCGGTTTCGCCTGAAGACAGCGCGGGACCTGTTTGCGTCACGGGGACGTATCCGTGCGCCGTTACGCGAAGATACCAGTCCGCCTCCAGTGGCGCCCTTACAGAGAATGCGCCATCGCCGGTGGCGACATTCAGGGTTTCCTCGCGTCCTTCGCGCCCATCATTCATCACGCCATACTCGACTTCGAAGGGGCTTATCGGCTCACCGGTTTGCGCATCCGAGACCCGCCCCTGAAAGGTTGCCGCACTTCGTGCGACGATGCGCACCTCCGATGTCTCCGTGGGATTGACCGATTTGCGCCCAGCAGAACGTTCAAAGGGCTCCTCAAGTGTGGCCGTTATTTCGTACAAAGCATCCATGAGCCCCGTGAATTTGAAGCGGCCTTGCGGATCGGTAGCCGTCTCCTGAAACGAGCCGAGGTTTTCTTTGTCCAGGCCGAGCACATATACCCGCCTTTCCTGAAGGGGCCGTTCGGATTCGTCGACGAGGATTCCTTTGATCGTCCGATTGCCCGTCAGTTCACTTTGCGTCGCGACCTGGATGATCACGCCCGACAATGCCGTCTCCGTGAGTTCGATTCGCTGCACCGGCTGTTCGATATTGAGGTCACGGCCTTCGGGGCGTCCCTTCATTTCATACGCGCCCGGGGCCAGCGATTCCTCGAAGACAAAATCCGCTGTCGTCTGTCCGCGCCACTGGCCCTCTCCGTCTGGATGGATGGGGCGATGCCAGAAATGCGCCTTGACGGGCACGCCCTTCTCATTCACAAAGCGCCCGCTGACGGTAAGCTTAGGTCGCAGCGCAAATACGATGCCGGTCACGCTCTGCGCGGGAATGGGGTTGATGACGGCGATATGGGAGGCCAGCTCACCCTTTCTGGCGGAGAGCACGGCCCGATCCCCCGGCGAAGCGCCCCAAATGGTGAAGCTTCCATCGGAGCGTGCGCGGAAATAGCAGCTCCTAACGAACTGGTCTCGGTCTGAAAAGAGGGTTCCGTCAATAAAGGCTTCGGGTACTGGATTCCCGTCTGAATCGATTGCGTGTCCGCTTATCGAGGCCCCCAAGTCAATGGACATGTCGAGCGTAATACTGCTGCCGACTGTCACGGGCACGTTCGTCATCTCGTCCATGACCGTACTCACAAAGAAAGGACTGCCGTGCCCTACATAAATCCGCCATTGTCCTTCGGGCAAGCCGATAATGCTGTAGCGACCCTCAGCGTTGCTTGAGCCTTCATGTATTGGAAGGTGATTCTTGGCGGCCCGTATCGTGAAGCCCTCCAGGGCCGCGCCGGTGCCTCTCTCGAAGACCCGGCCCGTTACCCGCCCACCCTGCGGCGGAACCTGTATGCGTACGTCATCTAGTACGACGCCTGCGGCCAGCATCACCAGTTGATGCTCCGAGCGCAGCCAGTCTTCCGGCACATCCTCGAAGCCGGCGTCAAAGGCGAGGAGGACGTACTCTCCTACGGCCAGATCGCGGAAACCGAATGCTCCCTGTTCGTCGGTCACGGTGCTCTGTCGGCTGCCATCTTCCGCGCCGAGCATCACGCGCATGCCCGGGGCGGGCTCGGATGTGTCCTGAAAGACCACCACGCCCGCCACCGATGCCGTTCCCGGCGCGATGGTGCTCGCGCTTAATTCTGCGCTAGCGCTGCCGGCAGCGACGGCCGGTTCCTGCGTGGTGTCACTTCCCGCGGGGCGAAGAGGCTCAGGGGTCTCCAACGCGTTCCCTACGATGACCTGCGGCGTGGCCGCGTCTTCGCTGTGGCGCGCTATCATCTCGCGGACACCCCACAGGCCGCCAAGGGTGACGAGGCCCACGCAGCAGAGAATGGCTAGAGGATGGATGGCCAGCCACGGGGACATGCTCGACGGGACGCTACGTGCACCGGACGGCGCCGCCACAGGCGGCACGGGTGCGTGGAGCGGGGGCAGCGCGGCCAGCACGCCCGCCGTGAACGCCTTGCCGGGGCGCGACTCTTCCAGGGTATCCTCGACCATGCGGGTTACTTCCGCGCGCAGCATCTTGCGTCCGCGCGACAGGCGCTGTTTGACACAGTCCTCGGTCAATTCCAGCGCCTCGGCGATGTCACGGATGGAATGGTCCTGCCGGTAGAACAGCACCAGCGGCTCGCGGTAGGTCTCCGGGATCTGGGCCAGCGCCGCCCAGACGGTTTCCGAGCGCTCCTCCCGCAGGTGCGCCTCTTCGGCGGACGCCACGACCGGCTGCGCGGGCTCGGGAACGCTCTCCAGCGACACGGTAGCGTTCTTCGCGTGCGTCCGCATCCAGCTCCGCGCCAGGTTGCGGGCGATGCCGCACAGCCACGGCGCGAGGGACTCGCGTTTCTGAAGGTCGCCCAGTTTGCGCCACGCAATGAGGAAGGTCTCCTGCGCGAGGTCCTCGCTGAGGGCCAGGTCGCCCGTCACGCTGTAGGCCATGCCGCTCACCGCGCCCTGATAGCGTTCCACAATCTTTTCAAAGGCCCGCCGGTCGCCGCGCACGCTGGCATCGACGAGTCTGGTTATCTCCACGCTCATGGATGGTCTCCCGGTTGCTATTCTACCCCTTAGTGGCGCTTTGCCGGGAGAAGGTGACGCGCAGCGGACAGGAAGGGGCATGGGGTTACTCCAAACCGATGGCCGCGGGACACGGATTCCTTGTCTGAAGAAACGTGTCGCACGGCCAGGGACAGCCCCGGCCGTTTCTTCGTCGCTGGGTCAGTCTCGCCTTGCAGGGATCTCCCAAGTGGCTTTGCCGACGAACATGCGTTGTCTCCCCAATGAGGAATCTCCTCGCGTGTGGCGCTGGCATGGACGCGTCCGCAACCGGTACGATGTGGGAGTGCATAGTCCAAAAGAAGACAGGATACCCATGAACATGACGACGCCCTTCCTTTGCGAGACGTTCGACACGGTGACCTTGGACCCGGCCCTGACCTGGCATTGCGAACCGCCGGTCTGCCACGTCGATACCGCGAAGAAGTGTCTGCATATCGAGACCGCCGCGCAGACGGATTTCTGGCGCACGACGCACTATGGGTTTGACGCGGATAACGGGCATTTTCTGTTCGCGGAGGCGTTGGGCGACGTTGTCCTGAGCACGCACGTGCGCTTTCACCCGGTGCACCAGTACGACCAGGCGGGGCTGATGGTGCGCGTGTCGCCAACGTGCTGGGTGAAGACCTCGGTCGAGTACGAGCCGGACGGCCCGGCGCGGCTCGGCGCGGTGGTCACCAATTCGGGTTACTCGGACTGGTCTACCCAGTCCTTTCCCGCCGATGGCCGCGAGATCCACCTGCGGATCCGGCGTGAGGCGCAGGACTGCATTGTCGATGCCTCGCGGGACGGACGCGTCTGGGAGCAGATCCGCATGGCGCATCTGATCGAGGACCGGCCCGGGGCAACGGTGATGGCCGGACTCTATGCGTGCAGCCCCAAAGGCGCCGGATTCGTCGCCGAGTTCAGGCATCTGCGCATCGAGCCGGGCCGGATCACCGGCGCGTAAGTCAGTGGGCGGTTCAAGGGGCTAAAGCCCCTTGTCTGTCCGGAGGCGAGACTGCGTCAAGGGGCGTCAGCCCCGTGCCTGCCGCCGCTTCCGTCCCGCCATCGCTTTAAACGCCACCTTGATTGTCTTGATCTCGAAGGGGCGGAACTCGAGGTTCAGGGAGCCGTCCTTGCCCGGGGCGAGTTTCTTCTTTGTGTGCTCGAGCGCGTTGCATTCCCATGCGTCGGCGACGGGCCGGTCGAAGGCGAGCGTCGTACGGGCGCGCGTGTGGCCGGCCTCGTACAGCCGCAGGATGACCGCGTCGTCGTCTTCGGCCTTCTTGACCGTGTCAAGCACCACGTCCGGGTTGGAAACGGTGCACAGGCGGATGCCGCGGGCCGTGCCGTTGCCTTGGATCGGCGCGGTGACCAGCGGGGCGTTGAGCGCCGCCGCTTCCCGCACCACCGTTTCGGCCGAAAACGCGCCGAGGTGGGGGAGCAGGGCGTAGGTGAAGACATGGCGGCCGTTGTCGGCCGCTTCATCGGGCGCCCAGGCGGACTTGAGCAGCGTGAGCGAGATCATCTTGTCCAGCCCGTCATGACCGTACTTGCAGTCGTTGAGCAGCGCGACGCCATACGCGCCCTCCGAGACGTCAACCCACCGGTGGGCGCAGATCTCGAACTTCGCGGCGTCGAAGGGCGTGTTGCTGTGGAGCGGGCGGGTGAGGTGGCCGAACTGGATCTCGTTGCGCCACTGGTCGGCCTGCACATCCACGGGAAACCCTGCCTTGAGGAGGGTGTGCGTCTCCTCCCACTGCACCTCGGTCGCGAAATCGATGCGCCGCGAGTGGGCGTAGAAGGTCATGTCCTGCACCAGTGTCGAGCGGCGGCCGATGTCGTAGCGCGACCGGATCGTGCACAACAGCGGCCCATCCGCGACGACCTCACGCGCGACACACCGGTCTTCGCTGACCATCTTGTCGCGGTAATAGAGGTCGATGTCCCACGCGTCCGTGACGACGGGGAGATCCTCTGCCGTATAGAAATCATTGAGACGGCGGCCCTTCTGCACCAGTTCGCGGCCGGCTTCCTTGTCATGCAACTGCGTGATCTTGCCGGCTTTGTCGAAGCGGACGCGGTAGAACGGGGTGTCGAGCCGCTGGCCCGACAGCTTGAAGGGCGACGCCGCGCTCTGCGTCTTGTCGCGGCCAAGGCGGAGCGTTTCGAAGGCCAGGCCGGCACAGCGCGCGCGCACGGCGACACACCGCTTGCCGCCGCGGGTGAGCGGCTGCGTGGCGAGGCGGTTTCCGGCGGCGTCCCACGCGGCCGTGGCCGTTCCGGACTCGAAGACGACCACCTCTTCGCGGTCCCACGCCAGGCTGTTCGCGATGACGTGGGCGTCGCCGTCTCCACCGGCTTCCAGGCCGTTGGACAGCGTCCCGAGGCACTCGGCGCGCATGCGGTCGAGGTCTTTTTCGAGCCCTTCGAGTTCCGCGACGGCCTCTTCGTTGGCGGCGCGGATCGAGGAGCCCGGGAGGATGTCGTGGAACTGGTTCGTCAACAGCACCCGCCAGTGGTCCTGAATGCGTTTGGCAGGATAGGGCAGGCCCTCGAGCAGTCCCATGGTGTGCAGCCACTCGACATTGTGCAGCAGGATCTCGCACCGGCGGTTCAGCCGTTTGATCCGGCCTTGGGAGGTATAGGTGCCGCGATGCCGCTCGTAATACAGTTCGCCTACCCATCGCGGACGGGACGGGCTTTCCTTGCGCATCTGCGTGAGGAAGGCCGACACGGACACGAAGCGGCATTTCGGCGCGCCCTCGAGGTCGCGCAGGCGCCGCGCCATTTCGCAGCTTTCCCGGGTCAGCCCCCCGCCGCCATCGCCGTGGCCCGCCGCGACGAGCGCGCGCGGGGTCAGTTCCTTGTGGCGCACGCGCCGCCAGCGGTCGATCATGTTGTCCGTCGTGACGACCTCGTTGTACCAGCGCGGCGACAAGATGACATGCGTGAAGATGCCGGAGCCGTCGATGCCCTCCCACGTGAAGGTGTCGTGCGGAATGGGATTGGTATCGTTGCCCTGCAGCTTGGCCGTCACGAAGAACTCGATTTCGCATTCCTTCAGAATCTGGGGCAGTGCCGCCGAATACCCGAACACATCGGGCAGCCAGAGGGTGTCGCCGCAGTATCCGAACAGATCCATGGTCGCCTTGCGGCCTTCGACGAACTGGCGGATCAGGGATTCGCCGCTGGGGATGTTCGTGTCCGACTCGACCCACATGCCGCCGTTGGGCTCCCAGTTGCCCTGCTTGACCGCCTTGCGGATGCGGGGCATCAACTCGGGGTAGTGCTCCGCCATCCACTCGTAGTACAGCGGCTGCGATTGAAGGAAGGTCACCTCCGGATAGCGTTCCATGAGGCCGAGGATGGTGGAGAAGGTGCGGGCGCATTTGCGGATGGACTCGCGCATGGGCCACAGCCACACCAGATCGATGTGGGCATGGCCCACGAGCCCGAGCTCGGGCGCGGTGGCGCTGTTGCGGCGCGCCAGCAGCGGGCGCAGGCTGCGGCGGGCTTGGCGGCAGGCCGTCTCGAGTTCGGCCTCGTCCTGCCAGTGGAGCGGCACCAGGTCGAGCGCCTGGTTGAGTTTCTCGATCACGTCGGCACGGCGCAGGCTGGCTTCGTCCAGAGACTGGGCCAGGCGCAACAGCACGTCCGCGTCGTAGTAGAGTCCCGCCGTTTCGGTCCGCTCGACCACCAGCCCGGAGGCCTCGAGCGGCAGGGGCGGCCACTGTCCGGGGCGCACCTCGACGAACTGGATCGGCATCATCTCATCCACGTGGCCGCGGTGGGGATCGATGCCCGGAAACGGATGGCCGGCGTACATCTCGATGTCCAGTGCATGGACCTCGCCGCCCTTCGCGTTGGCGGTCAGCAGCACCTCCTGGTGCATATGGTCCAAGCCGCCGGCCGGGCGGCCGTCGACAAACAGCAGCTTCTCGGCAGGCAGGGCCATCCGGTAATAGACCGCGCGCCCTTTCGCGCCCTTCGGCACCACGGCCTTGCCGCGAAACCAGACCGTGCCCCAGCACGCGCCCCATTTTGAACCCAGGGGGGCCGGCGAATACGCCAGATCGCGCGGCGGCGTCCGGAAATGCTCCGTTGTCTCGACCGCTTCGAGTTCCACGGCGGCCAGGGGTGCGTAGCGCCACGCGCGCAGGCGGTCAATGCTGCGCTGGAGTTTCGGAATGACTTTCGGGGGGATCATCGGGCGATTCCTCTGGGTTTGGTGGTTATGCGGGCGTATTTTACCTTCGCGGGATCGGGAAAGCCAGAAAAAGATCATTACATTTGCTGCGCCTTGCTCCGAGGCCGCGCGGGCGCGTAAAATCAATATTTTCAACCGTGGAGTTGCCGCAAACCATGTCGTTCTGGCGCGCATTCGCCCCCCAACACGCCCTGTCCGATACCGACGTGCAGGCCGCCAAGGGCTGGCTCGTCCGCGACGCGGTGGCGGGACACACCATGGTGGTGCTGACCTTGGGGCCTTTCCTGATCGCGTTCGCCGTGCTCTTGGGGGCGTCGAATCTGGTGGTGGGCATCCTGGGCGCGATCGGGCCGTTGACGCAGATCCTCCAGATCCCCGCGGCGGTGCTGATCGAGCGGCTCCAGTGGCGGAAGGCCATTACCGTGGCCGCCGCCGTGTTCAGCCGGACCGCGTGGCTGATCACGGCCGCAGTGCCCTTCGTTGTGCCTGAACCGTGGCGGATTCACGTCTTTCTGGCATCGCTGTTCGTGTTTCACACGGTCAACGCGGTGGTGGCCTGCGGTTTCAACTCGTGGGTCCGCGACGTCATTCCCGAGGACGCCTTCGGCGAGGTGTTTGGGCGGCGGATGCTGATGGCGACGGCGGTCGGCGTCGTGGTCAGCCTGGCCGGCGGCGGCCTGCTCGAAATCTCGCGGCGGGCCTTTGACATCGAGTTGCCTGCGTACAGCGGACTGTACGCCGTCGGCACGCTGAGCGGGCTGGTCGGGACGTACTTCCTGTCACGCGTGCCCGAACCCCGCATGCGGCCGTCGAGCGAGCACGGGCTGCTGTCCCTTCTGGTCCAGCCGCTGCGCGACGCGAATTTCCGGCGCTTTCTCTTCTTCATTGGCGTGTGGAGCTTCGGCGTGAATTTCTCGGGCCCCTTTTTCGCCGTGTACATGCTGCGGCGGCTGGACCTCAGCATCGGGGTGATCGTCGCGCTGGCCGTGCTGAGTCAACTGGTCAACGTGATGTTCTTCCGTCTTTGGGGCGGCCTGGCGGACCGCTTCTCGAGCAAGTCGGTTCTTGTCATCGCGCTGCCGATGTTCACGTTGACGTTTCTGCTGTGGCCGCTGACGACCAATCCGCAACCGCACCTGTTCACGCTGCCGCTGCTCATCGCGATTCATCTGATCGGCGGCGTCGCCACGGCGGGCGTCACGCTCGCGGCCAACAATCTCACCTTCAAGAGCGCGCCGCGCGGCAAGGCGACGGCATACATGGCCGCGAGCGCCTGCATGACGGGCATCATGGGGAGTGCCGCGCCGCTGCTGGCCGGTTTTGCCGCCGACGGCCTCGAGATCTACGAGGTCCAACTCGGCCTCACCTGGGCGCGGCTTGGATCGATGCCGGCCCAGTTCGCGTTTCCCCCGCTGAATCTCAGAGGGCTTGACTTCATCTTCCTGTTCTCGGCGCTGGTGCTGCTGTATTCGCTTCACCGGCTGCTGGCCGTGCGTGAAGACGGCGAGGTCGATCCGGCACTCGTCCGGCGCGAGTTTCGCAATGAGGTCGAGCGGCGGGTCCGGCAGGTGTCCACGGTCGCGGGACTCCGCGCCTTCGGCGATTTCTCCATCGCCCGCCTGATCACCCGCAGTCAGACCTTCCTTACCGGCGCTCCCGACGCCGAGGACCGCCCGGAAACCGACTGAAGCTCAGGCGTCGCCATATTCCTTGAGCTTGCGGTACAGCGTGCGCAGGCCGATCCCCAACATCTTCGCGGTCTGTTCCTTGTTGTAGTCGCAGGCCTTGAGGGTCTGTTCAATCGCGGTGCGTTCGATCTCCGCCATGGTCGCGCCGGTTGGCAGCCGGATCTCCGAGGGCTGGGCGGCGGCGCCTTCGCGCACATGCTGGGGGAGGTCTCCCACGTCCACATCCCGGCCGGCACGCCCCGCGAGCACCATGCTGTCGATTACGTTGCGCAACTGCCGCGCGTTGCCCGGCCAGTCGTAGCGGCTCAACAGGTCGAGGGCGTTGCGGCCGATGCCGTCGATGGCCTTGCCGTGGGTTCGCGCACTCTCGCGCAGGAAATGGCTGGCCAGGAGCGGGATGTCCTCGCGCCGCGTGCGCAGCGGCGGCATCTCGATCACGACGGGCGCGAGGAGGCGGTAGAGGTCCTCATGAAAGCGCCCGTCGTTCACCATCGGTCCCAGCGGGGCCGGTGCGGAGGCCACGATGCGCGCATTGACACGCACCGGGTGCGAGCCGCCGATGCGAGTGAGCCGGTGGGTCTTCAGAATGGCGTGCAGGCGCTCCTGGAGCGCGGGCGGGAGTGCATGCACGCGATCGAGGTAGAGGGTCCCGCCCTCGGCGAGTTCGAAGCGCCCGGCATGGCTTTCCTCGCCGGCGCCCCGCGCACCGGCCACGCGGCCATGCAGCTCCTGGTCCAGCGCGTCCGGCGGCAGGCCGTCGCAGTTGAGCGTGACAAAGGGGCCGTCGCGCCGGGAACTGCTGGTGTGGATGGCGTGCGCGGCGAGATCCTTGCCCGTGCCGGTCTCTCCGACGAGCAGCACGTTGGACCCCGTCGGGGCGATCTGCCGCAGCGCCTTGTAGACATGCACCATCTGCCGCGACCGGCCGACGATGTTGCGCAGGTCGTAGCGCTCGTCCACCAGCCGGCGCAATTCCACCTGCTGGAGCGCCAGCCTCTGGTGTTCCAGGCCGCGCCGGATCACCGCATCGAGTTTCTCCAGCATCAGCGGCTTGATCTGAAAGTCATAGGCCCCGAGGCGCATCGCCTCCAGCGCCAGCTCCTGATCGCGGGCGTCGACGGCGAAAATCACGCACATGTCCGGGTTGCGCTCGCGGCCGATGTGCAGCAACCGCATGCCGCCGCCCCGCTGGATGCCCAGCTCGGCCACGATCACGTCAAACAGCCGGTCATCGAGCAGGTTGAACGCCTTCTCGAGGTCGTCCACACAGACCACCTCGAAGTGCCGGCTGCCGAGGTAATCCGATATGCTGCGTGTCACGCCGGGGTCCCGGTCAACGACCAGTACGCGGCTGGTGGGTTCGTACGCCATGCCTGCCTCCGTCTGGGGCGAGTGTAACAGAGGCAACCAATGCCCGCAACGCCACGCCCTGACGGCGGCTGCGACGGCTTGACCGTCCCGGGGGCCTGTGCTAGAATGCCGCAATTCCCCCGGAAGGAGGTTCAACATCGTGCGTAAAGCCTTTGCACTGTGTCTGTTAATGGCCGTTGTCGCCAGCACCTTTGGTTGCGCCCGCGCCGCGCGCGATACGTCGGACTTCGCCGTGCTCGACGGCGCCATCATCGATGCCGAGATCGCGGATGCATGGATCGCCACCCGCGACGCGCTGCGCAAGATGGACCTCGATCTCTACACGCGCGACAAACGCGGCGTGTTTATCGCCTATTCGAAGATGGACCGGCGCCTTTTCGTGCCGCACCGCCAGAAATACACCATCCTGCTCGAGCCCGAGCGCGATTCCACGCGCATCACGGTCGAGACCGTCGACCAGGTCTACGGCGTGACCCTGCTCACGCATCCCGACTGGCACGATCGCAAGACCACGGACAACAGCACTGCGCTGGCGATCATCGCTGCGGTCCAGGAAGAGGCCGCGGCGGCCGCTCCCTGAGCGGGCGCCCGCCCTGTAGCCGAGTCAGTCGACGCCGTCGGCCCTGACGGGTCCCCGATTGCCCCTTTTCGGTATCGATCCAGGCCGGGCCCCGGCTGCCACCGGCGAAATTCAATAAAAACAGACATTTTTTGCATAGATTTTGCCTCCTGCGGCGAATGCTGCTATAATGCCCTCGGATGGCAAGCAACCCAGCTGCGAGGTAAGCGCATGTTGTCGTTGATAGAGGTCAAATGCCCCCACTGTGGTGCGTGCGGACAGATCATGGTGCCCCCCCTGGGCGCGATCATCGTCGGGCCCTGTCCTCAATGCAGCGAGATGGTGCTCGTGTTCTGCGGGCGCACCCTGCCGCTGGACCGCGCGCTGTTGTCGGCCGGATCCACCGAAGAGAAACGCCAGCACGTCTTGGCGGCCCTCACGGGATTCCTGAGCGAGCGCGTGGACGAACTGGTCGACCAGATCAACGAGACCGAGACCATCATGAGTCACGAAGGCGCGGGGCATCACGCCCAGGCGCCAAGCGACGACGAGCTGGCCAGTGACGACCTCGAAGCCGAGAGTCTGGCCTTTCTGGACGGCGACGCCATTTTGGGCGAAGCCGCGAGCGAAGTCATCAGCGAGACCGAGCTGTGCCATTTCCGCCAGATCGACCTCAATCTGCTCGACAACCGCGAGTACTTCGACTCCATCTTCGGCTGAGGGCGCGGGGGCGCCGCGCGCGAATTCCAGGATAATACGAGATTGGGCCACCGCAGACGCGATGCGGTGGCTTTTTTATGCCGGATGCGGTCGCCCGTACGCGCGGCACGAACCCGGCGAGGCGAGACGCCGCACACCGCCCCGCGGCACATGGCCGCTTCGAGCGCTGGGCGTCCGGGTTTGTTTGACAACCCGGTTCGCAGGCTGCTAAGATGCCCCCATCACAGCGACGCGGGGTGGAGCAGTCTGGTAGCTCGTTGGGCTCATAACCCAAAGGTCGCAGGTTCGAATCCTGCCCCCGCTACCAATTGTCATTAAAGGACTTGCACTAGTTGCAGGTCCTTCTTTTTTTTGCCCCCTGTACCCGGTTTTGTGCCCGGTCACGAGCAAAACATGGGACTTGCGCCGGCTCCAAACGACCCCAAAGGTCGAGGAGAACAAGGGCATGGCAAGTCTCATCAAACGCGGCAAAACCTGCTACGCGCAGTACTGCCGGGATGGCAAGTCCACCCGCGTGAGCCCCGGCACCCGGTCCCTGCAGATCGCCAAGGCGCGGGTCCGCCCAATCGAGTCTTTGCTCCTCTACGCCGAGGACGTGCCGTTGCCCACCAAGACGCCCCTCGCTGCCTACGTGCCGCGGTGTGTTGCCCGCTCATTGATCTGCCAACGGTCGCCGCCTATAGTTGCGGAGATCGTCTGCTGAAGGACGATGCAGGAATCGCGCAGGTGCAGCCACCGTAACCCTGGCAGCTGGTATTGGGGCTTCCATGGAGATCCCTCCGATGTCACTTCTTGGGCATTTGGCCCCGCAGCCCGGACACGCCGGTCAGCCAGTTCGTGTGCCCGAACTCCCCGACCCGTTGCTTGTGGAGACCTACGAGCGGGCCGCGGTGAAAAATGTGCTTGCCGCGGTTGACTCGAGTATTTTTTTTGGCTACTGGTCGGTCTGTGCCGACAGGCAAGGCTTCGGACTCGGCAACACGTTTCCGTCGCTCGATGGCCATCAGATGGCCGATGCGTTGCTCTGGCTCGGGCAGACCGACGTGGTCAGAGCGAACTGGGACTACGTGTGCCGTTTTCAGCGGCCTGACGGCCAACTTCCCTTGGCAATTCTCCCTGGCCTCGCCTGTCAGGAGATTGGCGACGAGGGGGCGAAGTCGACACTCGATGCAAACGGAGGCCTCTACCGGCATTGGGTGCCCGGCGATCCTTTGCGGGCGTTGGCCGCGCCGACGTTCATCCAGAATGCCGATGTGCTGTTTCGCTTTACCCAGGACCACTCGTGGCTGGCGGCACAACGTGATTCGATTCATCGCGCCGCAAACTACCTGGCATCCATGGTAACTGCGGACGGTCTGGTATGTGGGGCGGGCTATTATATCGAGCGTCCCACCCGAGTCGAATTTGACGGCGTCGCGCAGTGTCATGCGATAGATGCGTTTCGCCGTGTGGCCGCGTTGGACGACGCGCTGGGTAACAAGGACGCCGCTGAACGCTACCGGGCAATTGCCGAAGGAATTGCGGGGCATTTTCGGGCGCGGTTCTGGTTGGGACGGCAGTTCGCGGAGTACATCCATCCCGAACGCGGGGTGGTCGCAACGCATGGCCTGACAGACGTGGATTGGGCCGCCCTGGCCACGAATGTCGCGACACCCGAGCAGCGCGACATCCTCTGGCCACAACTCAAAGATGAATTACGCTTCTACTACGGGGGCATGCCAACCGGCATTGCCACGCGGCCCGAGACCTACGAGGCGTGGGAGTTTGCCTACCCCGACCGCCATGATCTCGCGGCGATGGGCCGCGTATGGTACCTCGAATGCTGGGCGCGGCATATCATGCGCGACGCCGACGGGTTGGTCGCGAGCCTGCGGGCGGTTGCGGAGGCTGGCCGAAAGCATGGCTATTCCTGGCGCGAACGCTATCATCCCGACGGCAGGGGCGGGTGCTCGCCGGCCGGGCCTGAGGGGTACTGCGAGTATCCGGCCAACTTGATCCGCGTCATGCAACGCTTTCTATTCGGTGTCGAGTTTGCGTTGGACGGGAGTGTGGTGCTTGCGCCCGTCGCCCCGGCGGAGTATTGGGAAAAAGGTTTCGGCCAGAGGCTCGACTGGCGCGGGCGCATGCTTTCCTACCGGTGGCGGACGGGGGAGTTGCAGGGCCGCTACACCGGGGCTGCCCCACAGCACATCCTGCTTCGCTTCAGACAGACCCCGCGCCCCGAGGATGTGCGCCTTACACTGGACGGCCAACCCGCAGCGGTGGAGATGCGTGGCGATCTCATTGCGTTCACTCTTTCCGCGGCATCAGCCGACAGTCCCTGTGCGTTCTCGATGACCTGTGCGACCATCAGATAAAGGAGCCCTGACCGTGGCCAAGTTCAGCCCACTTTCCCGTGCGATGAGGTATGTGCAGGACGATATGGAGTTGCCGGCCGGTCTGGGCGCTCCCACGCGCCTGCGGTGCGAGGACACCGAGAATCCGCTGGGGCTGGAAATCATTCGGCCGCGTCTGTCGTGGGAGGTCAATGATCCGCGGCGCGGAGCCATACAGGCGGCGTACCAGATCCTTGTGGCGGACAGCGAGGCTGCGCTGGAATGCGGATCGGGAACGCTCTGGGACTCGGGGATCGTGGCATCGAACGAATCGCTTCACCGGGTTTACGAGGGTGCACCACTGGAATCGGGGCGCCGGTACTGCTGGAAAGTGCGCACGTGGGACAAGCACGGCGTTTCCTCTCCGTGGTCCGATTGTGCCTGGTGGGAAATGGGGTTGCTCGACTCTGCTGACTGGCAGGGGGCGTGGATAGCGGCTCCCGAGGGCGCCGCACCGGAGCCTGTACCGGTGGGCGCGTTCCTGTGGCTGCCCGAAGAACTCGAGCCGCGCATCGGGTACTACGGCCATGCTTTTTTCCGTCACACGGTTGTCCTTGATGACCCGAGTCCTGTTCAGGAGGCTGTCGTACAAGCCGCTGCAGACGCGATCTTTGTTTTGCACGTGAATGGCCGCCTGGTCGGGTTTGGCTATGGCCGCAGATGGACGCAATTCGATCTGAAACCTTTTCTGCGCCCGGGGGCGAACAGCATTCACGTGGATGCGCGCCGCCATGTTGCCGGGGGGCGGGGCGGCTTCTGCCTTGGAGCCCGGATCCGGCTTGCCAATGGCGTGGTCCGCGAGGTGTTGACGGGGCGTGACTGGGAAGTTTCCGTGGCCACTCCCAAGGGTGATCGTGCCTCGAAGATGGCATCGTCGGGGCAACTGCTCGCAGATGACGCGGCGTGGACGACCCCCGTGGTTGCGGACAGCGGCTATGAAGCCCTGTGGAACGAGGTTCCTGTGCGGAATGGGGATCGGCAGCCCGCACCCTATCTGCGGCGTGAGTTCGAAGTGACTCGGAAGATACAGCGCGCCCGAGCCTATGTCTGCGGCCTCGGCTACCATGAGCTGTATGTAAATCAGCGAAAAGTGGACGATCGTGTCCTCGAACCGGGACAGACGGATTACGAACAGCAGGCCCTTTATTCAACCTACGACATCACGGAATTGCTGAACAAGGGCCGCAACGCCGTGGGCCTGATTCTGGGCGACGGATGGTTTAACCAGAATGCCATCTGGGGAGGACTGGAGTATGGCCGCCCCTGTGCGCTGGCCCAACTCGCGCTTGCATATGAGAACGGTGAGACCGCGCTGGTCGTTACCGATTCAGAGTGGACTGCGGGCCATGGGCCTGTGCGCGCCAACAATATCTATTGGGGCGAGAACTACGATGCGCGCCTTGAGGATCCTCGCTGGTGCGCGCCCGGTTTCGATGCCACGGGCTGGGAGCCCGCCGTGATCACTCCCGCCCCGACGAAGCGGCTGATTTCTCAACTCATGCCGCCCATCCGGCGGGGACAGGAACTGCGCCCGCTTGGTGTGACGGAGCCGCAGCCGGGGGTGCATGTGTTTGACCTGGGGCAGAATTTCGCGGGATGGGTCCGCCTGCGCGTGGATGCTCCCGTCGGTACGACGATCACCCTGCGCTTCTCGGAAATGCTGGGACCGGATGGCATGCTCGACCCTTTTACCACGGGCACCTACCATACGCATGTCACCCAAACGGACACCTACGTCTGCCGGGGCGGCGGTGAGACCTGGGAGCCGCGCTTCACCTATCACGGGTTTCGCTACGTCGAGGTGACGGGGCTTCCATTCAAGCCAGACCTGGACCTTCTCCAAGGCGTCGCCGTACACACGGCCCTCGACACCGCCGGAACGTTCGAATGCTCCAACAGTCTCATCAACCAGGTGCATGAGGCCGCGCTGTGGACCGAGATCAGCAACCTGCACTCGATTCCGACCGATTGCCCGGCGCGCGAACGGTGTGGATGGCTTGGCGACGCGCACGTTTCGGCGGAAATGACCCTCTACAATTTCCTGTCGGCCAGTTTTTGGCGAAAATACCTTTGCGATATTGAAACCTCCTCTGTGGATGGCCTGCCGACCATGGTGGCTCCCGGCAAACGCACGTGCGGGATGGCTACCGGAGACTGGGGCACGGCAATCGTGCAGCTTCCCTGGTTTCTGTACCTGTATCAGGGCGATCGGCGGGTTCTCGAGCGCTGGTATCCCGCATGGCCGCGCTGGATCGAACACCTGCGCGCGCAAGCCGGGGAGGACCTCATCATGGAAGGCGAAGGCCTCGGCCTCGGTGACTGGTGTCCGCCGGGCACCAACAAGAAGATGGACACCCCGCCGGCCTTGACATCGACCATCTATTTTCACCTCGATGTGTCCATTGCTGGGCGCGTGGCAGGCCTGCTCGACCGAGGTGAGGATGCGCGGAAGTACGAGGACCTTGCCGCGGCCATTCGCGACGCGTTCATTGAGCGTTTCTATGATCGCCAGAGGCGTTCTTTTGGGTCGCAGACGGCCGACGCAATGGCCCTCAGCCTCAATCTTGCACCCGAAGGCGAGGAGCAGGCTGTGGCGGACAGCCTCGCCCGAAGCATCATCGAAACCCATGGCGGCCATTCGACGGTAGGTATCATGGGGCATCGGTTCATCTACGAAGCGCTTGCCGATCATGGCCATGCCGACGTCGCACACGCGCTGCTCACGCAGACGACTTGGCCGAGCATGGGGTTTCTTTTTGGCATTGGCGCCACGACCCTGTGGGAGGTATTCGGCGAAGACGACAGCGTCGCGCCGGAGCCGGAGTATTCGCTCAACCATCCCATGCAAGGCGGGTTTGACGCGTGGTTCTATTCGGGTGTCGCCGGCATACGGCCTGACGCCGCGCTTCCCGCGTTCAAGCACATCCTGATGAAGCCGATGCTGACCGATCAGCTCGATTGGGCGAAGGCGCAATTTCGCAGCCCCTACGGCCTCATTGTCAGCGAATGGGAGCGCAAGGACGGCGTGTTCCACTGGACGGTGCGCATTCCAGCCAACGCCACCGCCATGGTTTCTATCCCTACGCGCAACCGAGTCGTGACCGAGGCCGGAATCCCGGTTGAGAGCGCCGAGGGCATTGAGATCGCGGAGCGTAGCGGATTGTTTCTGACCTGCCGCGTGAATGCGGGAACGTACCACTTTGCCACGGCGATGGGCTGAACATGCCAAGAAGGGTCCGGAGACCCCGAATCATCCCATGGACAGTGGTTTGGCGTACCCAACGGCACAGTGGTAATGCAACGCCCGCGCGGTCTTCGACTACTCTGCAGGCTTCAAGCTCGGCTTGACGGCCACGCCCCGCGAGGGCCGTCTATTGTCCCTGCAGTTTCCTGACCTCCTGCTCCAGGTAGTCGCCAAAGAGATCCCTGTGGGCGAGGGTCCCGTCGGGCGCGATGATAAACGAGGACGGGACGCTGGCCACGCGGTAGCCGGTGCGCAGGGGACTGGTCTCCCACGGGCCGGCCCACGCCTGTGGCTGGCGCAGCCGTTGTTCGCGAGCAAATTCCTGGAGTTCGGCCTGGGTCTGGTCGAGACTGACCCCCACGAAGACCGCCGGGGTGTCGGCGAAGACGCGCGCGGATTTCTCAAAGTCCGGGATGGATTGCACGCATCCGGCGCACCAGGTCGAGTAGACATAGAGGACGACGACCTTGCCGCGGTGGTTGGCCAGACGGAAGGTGCCGCCGTCGAGCAGCGGCGCCTCGAAATCCGGCGCGGGGCCGCCGATCGGGAGCGGCAGGAAGGGCGCCAGGTCCACGGTTACATCGATGCGGTTCTCGGGTAATCCGGTTCCGGCATGCGCCGGGGCATCGGCCGTCACCACCACCTCGCGTGACCCCTGCAATACACGCGAGGAGTCGTTGAGAGCGAGGCGGCGGAAGTAACGCAGCTCGTACTCCCCCGGCGGGACGTCGTAGATGGTGTACGCGCCGTCGCGGCCGGTCACGGCGGACCATACCGCATCGTCCACGGGGTTCTTTGGGGCAAGCCGCGCCCACACGCCGTGGAGCGGGTCGCCTTCGCCGTCGGTGAAGCTTCCGGTGATGCACGGCAGGTCCGTCCCGCCGAATCGGACCGTTTCGGCCTGTCCCTCCTCGAGGCGCACCTCGCGTCGCTGCACCACGACGCTCCGGAAGCAGCAACCAACCGGCGGGACCGGCTCGGAGGCCTCGATCAGGTAGGCGCCGGGGAGCAGATCCTGGAAGGCGATGCGCCCCTGAGCGTCGGTCTTGGCGGTGGCGCTGTAACGGAGCGTCTGGCCCCCGTCGAGAAGGTGCGCGGTGAACTCCTGTCCAGCGACCGCATCGGGTCCCTTCTGATACCACAGTGTCAGGGAGGAGGGGGTGGGCAGGACGATCTCGGTGTGATCCGCCGCCGCGACGCGCACGAGTGCGGGCTGGTTCATCATGTCGAGCACGAAGAGCTGGTTCGCGACGGCGTGGCCGGCGTCCACACTGAACTGCCCGTCTGCGCCGGTGATGGCGCGCGGGGTGTCCGTGATCGTCATGATCTGGTTGTTGATGACGCGCAGCGGGCTGCCGGATGTGGGTGCATAGACCATGGCGCCGGGCACGGGATAGCCGTTCTCTTGCGCGACGCGGCCACGGAGCGTCCCGGCGTGGGAGGACGCGGCCACGAGCACGCACAGCAGGGCCGCGGTGATCCGCGCGAGGCTAGTGGGTGGTGGCGTAGGCGAGCAGGTTGATGCCCATCTTGATCGCATCGTTGTAGACCTCTGGGTTGGGGAACCACACGCGCTGGCGATCGGCCCAGGCACAATGCAGGTCGACCGAGGACAGGAAGACGCCGAGGCGGTCGCCGACGAACACGCCGCGCGCACCGTGCGGCTGGCCCTGCGCGTATGGAAGCCCGGTGGCCGACAGATCGAAGACGCAGGAGAACACCTCGTGGCTGTTGGGAATGGGCACGACGGCCTCGTTGCCGAAGCACTGCTGGAGCAGGCGAAAGGCGCTCTGGTAGAAGAAGTCGCCGCCCTGATCGTAGACGCAGTCGTCCATCAGCACGAAGCCGCCCTGCTCGACATAACGCCGGAAATGCTGCTGTTCCTTGCTGCTGAACGTGAATGCCCCCTCGCCGGTCATGAACACGACCGGATACGAGTCGAACCACGCATCGTCGGTGAAGCTGACCACGGCATTGAAGGACGCGTCCTCGCCCAGCATGGGCAGGTAGTTCGACACCATCGTCTGCAGCTTGACCTCGACGCGCATGTGCCGGGCAAACTCCTCCAGCAGGTTCCGGTCGCCACCCGGGTAGATGTTCCACGGGCAGGTAACCCGGGCGTCGCTGTTGAAGCGCACCCTGGGGAGCAGCAGGGCGCACTTTTCGTCAGGCTTCTGTGCGAAGGCGCGGGAGAAGGGGGCGAGCACGGCGCCCGCTACGGCCGCGCCGCAGGTACGAAGGCACTGGCCGAGAAACCGCCGCCGTGTGAAGCAATCCGTCATCGCACGAACAGCCTCCGCGAGGCCTCCCCGTCCTGCGCGTCGGATACGAAGGCCCAAGGACGTTGGCTCGGCACGCCGTCGCCGTTGTCTTCGAGCAACGGGATCTCGGTCTTGCGCAGGTCGGATTGATCGTAGAGCGCCTCGATCTGAAGGGACGCATACTGAAACGCCTCGAGCACGGACACCAGGCCGTCGTTGTCATAATCCGCGACCGGCGACGTCCACGCGGGCAGGAAGAAATCCGAAAAGCGGGTGCTGTAGGGCTGGTCAGCGCGCGCCGCGCACAGGATGATCCGGCCCGGTCCCGTGAGCGGCTCGATGAATACGCCCGCGCACGGACAATCGAATACCAAAAGGAAACGGCCGGCCCGGACCTTGTTCAGCCACTGCGCGAGTTCCAGGTGCGTGACGTCGTGTCCTGGCAGGTTCACCCGCACGATGTCGTTCACGATGTTGGTTTGTCCCGCGAAGAAAAAGAGCACTGTGGAATCGGGCGTGGCGCGTTCCGCCAGGGTCTCGATGGCCTGTTCGAGATTCTCTGCGGTTGCCTTGAGCCCCGCCACCAGCGAGGGTGCGTCGGCCAGGATGACGATGTTCTGGTCCGGCACGCCGGCGGTACGCAGCGCGCGCTCGAGCTGGAGCAGCGCCCGGCTCTTGCGCTGCTGCTCCTCGGGCGCGCCGTTCAGACCGCTCAGCAGCACGGCGTAATCGAAGACCGGACCGTCCCGGTGCGCGGCGGAGGGCGCGTCGAGGTCTTGCGCGACGGCGGACAAGGCCAGTATGCAGGGCAAGAGCAATTGGATGGGTTTCATCATCAGGCATACCCCATTGATCGGCGGACGAACCACAGCGCCGTGAGCCACCCGCACAGCACCAGAAACACCGGCCACCGCCGCCATGCCGAGTGCAGGGTGCGCGATTCATCCGCCACCGGCCGCGCGGCGAAGCGCTCCAAGACCTTTGTGTCCAGCTCGGCGGCGTCGCGATAGAGTCCGCCGGTCCGTTGCGCCAGCGCCACGAGGAAGTCGCGGTTCAGTGCGACGGCGTCCATTTCGCGATGCACGGCGGGGAGGTTCGCGGCCAAGGTGGCGGCGCCCACCAGTTCGCCCTCGCGCTCGGCGGAGGCGCGGGCGACGATGGATTCGCCGCGCACATCATTCAGCCGCAGCGAGTAGCGCCCGTTGCCGCCTGCGTCCATGCGGTAGACCGTGCCGTCGACATCCAGCAGGACCGTGGCATCGGGCACATGCTCGAACTGCTGGTCGTACACATACGCGTCAAACCGCACGGCCCGGGGATCGGCGGCATCGCGGGCCGCCAACAATTCGACCTGCGCGTCGGTGCCCGACCGCGTGCCCGCGTAGGACAGCATTTCGGATACCAAGGCCCGGAGCACGCCGCCCTCGAGGTCGGCCCGGTACCACCGGTACAGGTGACGGATGTTCAGCAAGGCCACCCGGCCCCGGCCCACGCGATGTACCACCACGAGGGGCTGTCCGGCGGCTTCGATCCACACCGACGCGGCCGGCTTCGGCAGCACATCGGTGTGGAAGGCCTGAGTGGCCGGGGCCAGCTCACGCAAGACGGCTTCATCGAGAGATCCCTGCTGACGGCCCTCAAGGGTGAGCCGCGGGAGCAGGTCCTGGCCGTCCGCGGTACCCCGCGCCGCGCCGGGTTCGACCGGCAGGAGCGCCTGGAGATCCGCCGACGGCATATCGGGCCATGCCCACGGATCCGGGCCGGGAAGCAGAATGAGCCCGGCGCCGCGACGGACGACGAAGTCATACAGCAGCGCCAGTTGATCCGGTTGCAGCGTATCCTGCGCGAGCGGTCCGAGCACGATGAGGTCGTATTCGTTGAAGCCTTCGGCGGTGTCCGGCAGCGGGACGTGCCCCGCCATGAGGCCCGCGCGCGGCGCCCGATCCTTGGCCTCTTCGCGCACAAATCCCGCGCGGGCGGCGCTGCCCATGGCCTGGGTCGCGTCCTTGAGCACGTCGAAGCCGAGATCGAGGCGGACCCGCTTGTCCCGCGCGAGGACTTGGCGCATCTTCCCGATGTCAAAGCTGGCGACCTGGGTGTAGAGCAGGACGCGCAGCGGCGGCTCGGATACGACCTGCACCTGGGCATGCCGATCGTCGTTGCCGGGGTTGACATCGTCGGCGAGGTGCACGCGCGCCGTGACGAGACGAGTGCCCGCCTCGCCTGCGGGCATGGTGACGGTCACGCTGTGCGGCGTATCCTGTCCCGGCAGTGCGACGTCCTCGCGGTGGATGGGCACGCCGTCGCTCAAGATCTCCAGCGACGCGTTTGCCGCGACGGCGCCTCGCATGGCGGCCTCGACGGTGATGTTGTAGGTGTGATCGACGGCCACCCTGGCGGGCGCCTGGATCGAGCGGATGGATGCGTCCACGCCGGGGTCCGTGGCGCCGACACCGACCAGTACCAAAGGTACCGCCCCTTCGCCGCCCACCGGGCCGGCGGCGCTGCCGTACGGCGTCTGCCCGTCCGTAAACACCAACGCACCGGCTGCGTGCGAACGCCGCGCAAGCATCGCGAACACCGCGTCCAGACTGGTGCGGTCTCCCCAACGGTGGAAGGCATCTTCCTGACGGGCCGCGTAGCAGTCTTCGGCGAAACCGTAGAGGGTGAAGTCGACGTCCGGCCCGGCGGCCTCCGTCAGCGTCCGGAACCCCGCGATGGCGGCATCCAGCCGCGAGGCCTTGTCCGGCGTGTCATTCAGAGACATGCTCTCGCTCGTATCGAAGAACACCAGCACCTCGCGGCGGCTGCTGGTCTCGGTCGGCTCTTGCCGGGAGGGGTCCCAGAGCAGTGCGAGCAAGGCCACGGCGGCGGCCATCTGCATGACGGCTAGCAGGGATGCGCTCAGCGGCCTGCGCCAGGTGATGACGCTGTACGCGCCGATCACAAGCAAGACAGCCGTAGTCACGAGCGCCACCGCCCACACGTCACCGGGATAGTGAGCAAAAAGGATGTTCATCGGGCGCCATCCTGCGTCTCACGGCGGGCCGCACGTTCGAAGAAGGCGTTCTCGCGCGGACGGTAATCCGCGTCGCCCGCCTCCTGTCTGGGCAAGGTGCCGTGTTGTTTGCGTGCCTCGATGGCGCGCGAGTAGAACTCCTGCGCCAGTGTGCGCGCATACTCGCCGTCCGATGTGCTTTCCTCGTAGGCGTTCGATCCGCGGCCGAGGCGTCCGGCCCCCGAGCCGCCGCTTCCAGTAGGACCCGTCGGCGGTGTGGCCGGCGCGGCGGGCGCATTGGCTCCCTGTTGGGGCGGCGACGCACCGGCCATGGCGAGGTACTGCCGGGCTTCTTCCAACAACTGCCGCATGCGTTCGCGATCCTCCGGCGACAGATTGGGATCCAGCGAATCAGCTGCGTGTCCCAACGCACGGGCCCGGCGTTCCAGCTCGCGCGCCAGCCGTTCGCCCTCTTCGAGGTCCAATGCCTTCTCCATGAGCGCCGATGCCTCGGCCAAGGCCTCCGCGGCGGACGTCATCGCCGCCATCGCGTCGTCCGCGGCGTCGCCAAAGCCCTTCGCCGAGGATGTGGCGGCCCGCACCAGTGCCTCCCCGGCAGCGCCCATGGCCTCTTCCGCCTGCCGCAACGCGGCCTGCGCCTGCTGGATCCCGGCGCGTTGCCCGGACCCTCCTCCTTGGCCTTCGCCCTGCCCGTCGCCTTGGGCTTGCTCGAGTGCTTCACTAGCCGAGGCGGCGCGGTCAAGCGTCTCGCGCAGTCGCATCACCCGCGCCCGCATGTCATGTTGCGCGGCCTGAAGCATGCGCAACTGCTCGGCCGGGGTGGCCTCTTTCGCCGCGTCCGGGCGGGTTCCTTGAGCGCCAGTCTTGGGTTCCGGCTGCGACCCGGTGTCCGGCGACGGCTCGGCGGGCGTCCCCGACCCGCCCGATCCGGAGCTGGCGGGCAGCAACCCTTCCTGCGAGACCCCACCGGCGTCCACCGGCGTTGCGCCGCCCTGGCCTCCAGACGGCGGGCCGCTTTCCGTGCGCGACCAGGCGTCGGTCGTCTCCTGTCTCACCCCGCCGCGATCGCGGGCTCTTTCCAGGAAACGTCCGAAGCGCTCCTGCAAGGCCTGCTGTTCCTGCTCCAGTGCGATGAGGTTGTCCGCCAGCCGCTTGAGTTCCCAGTCGATCTGTTCCTTGTCGAGGCGCGCAAGATGAAGACGTTCGTTGATGTCGAGCTTCTCGGGCGTCTTCGGCGGCGGCGATTGCCCCGGCGATTGATCGCCGAACTGGTCCTTGACAAGTCTGCGCAGTGCCGCGTAGGCCGTCTTGAGTTCCTCGACGGCGGGCTGTGCCCGATGGCCCCGCAATGCCGCCTCGGCCCGGCGAAAGTTGTCGAGCACGCCGTTGATCGCCAGCTTGTCCTCGAGCGAGAGGCGTGCGTCGAAGTGGTCGCGGATCTTCTTCAACTCGTCGTGCGAGTACACGGCGTCCTCGACCAAGGCGTCCATGCGCCGCGCGGCTTCCTGGTCGTCGTAGGCGCCGGCTGCGACGCTCCACGCCTTTTTGAGCATGGCACGGGTGTACGCGAGGATATTCTGCATCCGCTCCAGGCCCTGTCCGAGCCCCTGTGGGGCCTGATCGGGAAGGCTGGGCGGACTTTGATACCACGCAATGCGCTGCGGGCGGATCTCGATGTAGTACACCTCGCTTACCGTCTCGCCGTAGGCGGGGCGGACGCCCGCATCGACGTCCTGCGCCGACGCGTAGACGAGGATCGTGTCGCCCTCGTTGAGCGTGTGGTCCTCCAACTCGAGCGTGTGCTCGACGACCGCCTCGCGGGCACCCGCCGGGACCACCGCATCGACGTGGAGCGGCGGCCCCTCCGGAAACTCGACCGAGAGCCGCGCGCGCTCGAGGCCGAAGTCATCCGTGACGCGGAAGGCGACGGGCACGCTCGCCACGACCGTGGTCTTGAGATCGCCTTCGGGGGACAGCAGCTCGAAGCGCGGCGGCGCGTCTTTTTTGAACAGGATCTGCAGCGGGTGCAGGCCGTCGGACTCCAGTTGGGTCGCGGCGCGCACGTGGAAGCGCACGAAACCCTCTTCTTCGGGGCGGAAAGCCACCGTAAAGCGGTTGCCTTCCACTGCGGCGGGGTGTTGTGCACCAGCGGGGTCCGTGGCCGCCGCCTCGTCCAGCGGCTGGTCGGTGGTGACCCGAAGGGTGACGTGGCTGCCGCGTATCACCTCAAGGGGCGCCGCCATGACGTCCTGCCACGGATTCGTTTCGTCCGGCGCGTTGCCGTCGCGGACGACCTGGGCCTCAATCTTCGTCACGGCAGGTTCCGGCACCACGCGCACCGTCTTCACGGGTGAGACCGCCTCGTTTGCCTCGAAATGGTAGGCGTAGTCGCCCTGTTCGAGGCGGCTCAGGCGATCCCGCAGCGTTATCCCCGTGCCCTCCTCGGCCGTGGCCAGCAGGGGGCGCCGGCTGGGTTCGGCGGCCTCGTCCGCCGTCGCGGGTTTCCGTTCCAGGACCAGTGTGCCTTCGCGGGGCACACGTCCCCGGATGACCGCGGCGACCTCGGTGTCGTTTCCGAGTGCCACGACCAGGTCGTCCGTCAGGGCCTCCAGTGTGGTCGCGGGCAGTGGTTCGATGGGCGCCAGCGGGGTGACAAGGCGGGACACATAGCGCGCGAAGAACTGGTAGTGGTCGACGAGGACGACCGAGGCCGCGGCCAGTGCCAACGCAGTTACCAAGGAGAGTGCATACACGTGCCACCGCGGCAGCACGTGCTCAAAGACCATCCCGCGCGTCTGGGCGTCGACCTGGAGCACGAGCTGGTCCGCGAGCGAGCGCGAATACGGGTAATCCTCGCGGCCCTCGCGGTATTCGACAGCGGCGACCAGTTGCTGTTCGAGGTTGGCCCGCTGATCGATGTAGTTCGCGGCGTGGACGCACGAGAGGTGCGGGAGCAGTTGCCGCATTAGCCGGTACGCCATGCCGGCCACGATGATGGCCAGCACGGCCAGCGCACCCACGCGCGCGGGCATGGCGAGGTGGAAGCGGTGATCGAGATAACTGTACAGCCCGATGTAGCCCATGAAAATGCCGAGGCAGATGACCGCGACCTCGAGCACAGTCCGGAGCACCAGCCACCGCCGCACCCGCCGCACGTTGCCGTAAATTGATCGCAATCGTTGCTGTACGTCCGTCGCCATCATCGTTTCATCCGGTTGGAAACAAAGGCCTCGGCCACCACCATGCCCAGCGCCGCCGCCATGAACCACCGCCAGAGGCTGCGGCTTTCCTGGGTCCGGGCGACCGTCTCACCCGCGGCGCGGGCGCCGTCGGCTGCGTAGCGGGCAGTGATGGCCGCATCGATGTCTTCGGCCGTTGGACGCCGCAGGTCCAACTCTTCAGCGGGTACGTTCACGCCCGCATACCGCACCGGAACCCCCTTCGTTGAGACAAAGCCGGTCTGCAGCGGCGGGTCGAGAAGGATCTGCTCGCCCGAAATGCGTGCTTTCGCGGGCGAACGGTCTGGCAAGACGGCCCATTGCGCCCTGTCCGAGCCGGCGGCCTTCATCTCCATGTCGGTGGCCGGAAGGGTCACCGGTTCGTCTGCGGCGAAGCCGTTCAACTGCCGGGCGCGGTGGCCGCCGATGAGATAGTGGCACAGGGCTACCGCCGCGCTGGACTTCATGAGGGGGCCCAGACGGTCGTCCGCGCTGGTGTTGACGACCACCGCCACGCCGTCACCCGCCCGTGCCGCCACGAGGAAGGGGTGGTCCCGATCGAAGGTCCACAGGACCTCCGCCGACGGGGCCAGGCGAAGCTCAAAGAAGCCCGCCAGCGCCAACTGGCTGAGCTCATAGTTCGCGAGCGTGGCCCCGGCGCTGCCCGAGGGGTCGAGGGGGTCGCCGGACAGGAAGATCGGCCGGTCGCGCAGCCGTTCCGGCGTTTCATGGAAGGCCAAGGCGGCGGCGGGGGCCGTTCCGGCATCCGCCCAGCCCTGCAGGGCCTCGGCGTCGTGCGGCGTCGAGAGGAAGAACAGCAGCCGGCCTCCCCGGTGCAGGAATTCCCGGGCGGCGTCACTCGGAGCGTCTGTGCGGGGTATGGCGGCGAATATCACCACGTCCATGGCGCCGAGCAGGCGCCCGTCGAAAGCCTGCGGTGTGACCTGGGATACGCGGAACGTGCCCGCGGCGTCGTCGCCCGACGACAGCACCTCCAGGGCCGCGCGGAACAGATGCCCTTGGCGCGCGTCCTGGGCCACAATGAGGACGTTGCGCTCGGCAATGCGAGGCAGCCAGAGGCCGCAATAGTACGCGTCGTCCTCGGGCAGGCCGTCTTCGCCGTCGAGCCGTACCGCCACCGCCAAGTTCTCGGCTCCGGCGGGCAACGGCGCCTCGATTGGTACCGCGCGCCGTTCGCCGGGCGCGAGATGGACGGCAACCGGACTCGACGGAACGCCGTCGAGGACGATCCGGACGGCCGTGTCGAGCGGCTCCGTGCCATTGTTGACGCACAGGGTGGCGAAGCGGATTTCGTCGCCGGTGATTCCGCTGACGCTGCATCCCGTGACCGACGCGTTGACGACCGTGGCGCCTGTGCCGGCCCGCAGCGCACGGACCTCGCTCACCGGCACGGGGACGCCTGCATGCAACGCATCGAGCACGGGCGGCGTGAAATCACTTGCCAAGGTGACATGCACCCGCTCGCGGGCGTCCACCGCCTTCTCGACGGCGGCCGTGAAGGGTTCGAGGTTGATGCGTGCGGGCACAGGGGTCAGGGCCTCGATAAAGGCCAGTGCGTCGCCGGCGGGCCGCGCCTCGGCCTGGACGCCGGATGCGAGGCCGTGGAGCGTGAAGACCGCCTCGGGTCCGGCAGACGCGATGGCCGCGCGGGCGGCGCTTTTTGCCTGTTCGAGCAAGGTGGATCCGTCCTCGCGGTAGGCCATCGAGAGGCTGTCGTCGATGGCCAGGAAATGTATCGTCCGTCCGCTGGGCGGTTGACGGTCGACCAGGACCGGATCGGCGAAGGCGAGCGTCAACAGGACGAGGATCAGCATGCGCATGGCCAGCAGAAGCAAGTCGCGAAGACGGCGCTGCGTCTGGGTCTGCTTGTGACCCGCCTCGAGGAAGCGCATCATCGTGAACGGCACGCGCTTGAACCGCGGATGGGCGAACAGGTGCGCCACAAGCGGTCCCGCGACGGCCAGTGTGCCGATCAGGAACAACAGGTTCGCAAACGTCACTGCATGCGCCTTCGTTTGCTCAAGTACGCCATCAGCGCGCGGTCCAACGGCTCCGAGGTGTTCATGAGCGTGTAGTCCAAGCCGTTTCGTCCGGCCGTTTCTTCGAGTTCGTCGAGGTAGGCCGCCACATTCCGGCGGTACTGCTCCTGGAGGCTGGCCGGGTAGGTCCGGATGCGGGTTCGCGATTCGAGATCGTCAAACTCGACCAGGCCGTCGTAGTCCAGGTGGATCTCCTGGTGGTCCAGCGTGTGGAAGAGCAGGATGTCGTGCCGCAGGTGCTTGAGATGCGCGAGCCCCTTGGCCACATCATCGACATCGTCAAGCATGTCCGAAATGAGGATGACGATGCCGCGCCGGTGGATGGTCTCGGCCACCGTGTGCAGCACATCGGCGAGGCGCGTCGTGCCGCGCGCCGCGTTCTGTTGCAACATGACGAGCAGGGCGTGCAGATGCGACGCGCGCGATCGCGCCGGGAGCCGCGCCGCAATCCGTTCGTTGAACAGGACCAATCCAACGCTGTCGCCCTGACGCAACATGAGGTGGGCCAGCGCGGCCGCGAGATAGGAACCATATTCCAGTTTCGTCACCGGACCGCGCCCGCGGAACGTCATGCTCATGCTGCTGTCGAGCAGGATGTAGACCGGGACGTTCGTTTCCTGCCGGAACTGCTTGACGTAGAGCTTGTCGCTGCGCCCGAAGGCCTTCCAGTCGATGAAACGCAGCTCGTCGCCCGCCTCGTAGGCGCGGTGATCGCTGTATTCGACGCTGAAGCCGTGGAAGGGGCTCGGATGCACGCCGCTGAAGAAACCTTCCACCGCGCACCGGGCGACCAGTTCCAGATTGCCCAGCTTGCTCAGCAGGGCCGGGTCCAGATACTTCAGCGCGGCACGGGACCGCGCACTGTAGTGGTGTGACAGCATGTGGCAGTCACCCTAGCGCGGCGTGGCGGTGTGTTCGAGTACTTTCGTAATGACGTCTTCCACATTGACGCCGTCCGCCTCGGCGTTGAAATTGGTTATCAGGCGGTGCCGCAGCACCATGCGGCACGTGGCCTTCACATCGTCGAAGCTGGGCGTGAGCCGTCCCCGGATGAAGGCGCGCGCCTTGGCCCCGAGCGTCATGTACTGGGCCGCGCGGGGACCGGCGCCCCAGTTCAGGTACTTCTTGACCGCCTCCGGCGCCAGCGGGTCGGCAGGCCGGGTCGCCCGCGCCAGGCGGACCGCATACTCGACCACCGCATCGCTCACCGGCGCGGTCCGGACCATCTTCTGGAAGGCCTGCACGGCCTCCTTGGCCAGTATGTGTTCCAAGGCAGGCACCTTGCCCGAGGTGGTCTGGCGGACAATCTGGTGCTCTTCCTCGGCCGTGGGGTAGTCGATATAGACCATGAACATGAAGCGATCCAGCGCGGCCTCGGGCAGTGGATAGGTGCCTTCCTGTTCAATGGGATTCTGCGTGGCGAGGATGAAGAACGGCGCGTCCAATTTGTAGGTGCGCCCGGCCGCCGTGACTTCGCGCTCCTGCATGGCCTGCAACAGGGCCGCCTGCGTCTTGGGAGGGGTCCGGTTGATCTCGTCGGCGAGCACCACGTTGGCGAAGATCGGGCCGTGAATGAAACGGTAACGCCGGTGATGGGTCTCGGCGTCCTCCTCGATGATGTCCGTGCCGGTGATGTCCGAGGGCATGAGGTCCGGCGTGAACTGGATTCGGCTGAAGCGTAGGTCCAGCACCTCGGAAATCGAGTGGACGAGCAGGGTCTTGGCCAGGCCGGGAACGCCCTGCACCAGACAGTGTCCTCCCGCCAGCATACAGCCGAGTACGGCGTCAATGACCCCGTCCTGGCCGACAATCATCTTGTGGATTTCGGCCTTGAGGTCCTTGTATGCGGCTTGGAAACGTGCCACCAGTTCGCCGTCATTTTCCACGGCGGCCGCAACGGCGCCCTCGGATGGCTGAGAAGTCGGCTGCATACGGAAAAGCCCCCCTTTGGTGTGCTGCGCCAAACGGAAACCGCACTACGCGATCCATTATGGGTCAGGGATGCCCTTTTGTCCAGTCCTGTGTCAGTAATGGCGCAAGGGAGGGATATCGATCACTCCGGGAGACCGCGTGACACAAAAAGGCCGGAGAGAAGCCTCGGGGCTCTCTCCGGCCGCGTCAGGCGTCGGCGAACCGTTACAGATTTGCGGGTTTGGTCTCCGTGGTCCAGTAGGTCGACCGGATGACCCGGGTCTCGCCCGGGCCGAGCGGGGTCGTGCGCGGGGGGAGAAGCTCCAGGTTGATCTGCTTCGCGATGTGGTGCGTGTTGTAGTAATAGAGGATCTCTTCGACCGATGCCGGGTCGAATTCGTTGACCAGGGTGAGGTTCTGCTGCGGCAGATGGAAGGCCCAGCGCCGCGCACCCTCGGGATAGAGGAATCCGAAGCCGACCGGCCCGGCATCCATCGCTTCGGCGTTGAGCTGCGTCCAGCCGTCGGGCTTCTCCAGCCAGATCTCGGGAACGGCATAGGCGACCGGGCAGTAGAACTCGGGGTGGTACTTCACCTTAGCGGGAAGGGGGGCGTCTGTCGGATTGTGCAGCGTGAGCTCGACCTCCAGCGGGCCGTCTCCTTCGGGCAGGCGCATCGCGCGGCGGACCACCAGGCCGGTGTCTACAGCGGCCTCGATGACCGCATGCGAGGCGTCATGTGCGATCAGCTTGTAGACATCGGCGGCCGCCGCCTCGGCGCGGGTATCGCGGTCCACCCAGTCCTGCCAGGCGCCGGGGAAGACCCCGAAGTCCTTGTAGGCGCGCAGGAGTTCATGGCCGCCGCGCTTGTCCTGGTACCGGATTACGGAGCCGCTCAGCGCAGGCGCGATCCAGAGCCGGTAGGCGTCGTTCTCGATGGTGACCAGATCGCAGGTGAAGGTGCGCGCCGCGGTGCTTCCGCCGTAGTACGTGACGACGCGTTCGCGCGGCTGGTTTTCACCCATTTCGGAGATCCCGAAATCTTCGAGGCGTTTGAGGTAGGCCTCGGGCGCAATGCTGTCCGGGCGCGTCAGTGTGATCGTGGCGTCGGTAAAGGACAGTTCGGGGCGCGCATCCAGGGCGGCAAACTGGACCTGGAGGTAATCCCGGTCCACGCGGCGCCGGATCTCGTCCGTCTCCGCCGCCGCGAGTGCCTTCTGGAACAGTGCGTCGGACGCTGCGATGTACTCGTGGGTGATCCACCCGCCGGTGTCGTAGATGCTCAGCTCGATGCCGGATTCCCGGAGGGTCTTCACGGACAGGGCAAGGAACTCCTTGATGTAGGGCGCCGCGCCGCCGTAGTAGAGGTCGATGAATTCATCCTGAACCTGCTGCGCATCCTGGCGCGGATTCCACATCAGTTTGCTCAGCATATAAATCGTCAGGTAGCCGAAGCTGTTGTTTTCCTCGTTCACGGAGAGCTGGAACACGCCCAGCGATTCCTGATCCGCATACAGCGCCATGTTGGGGCCAAACACGGGAAAGATCGGGTGCGGCATCTGGTAGCGCCAGAAGTTGACGGGATAGTCATAGAGAAACAGGTTGTGCGTCAGCTTCGACCATTCCCGGTAATCCTCGACAAAGGCCCGGTTCGTGGGCGACTCAGGGTCGGCGAGCGGGCGGGCGAAGTCGCACTCGATGTTGCAGAGCTGGATGATGACGTTGGGGTGCGGCACGATCGTCGCGGGCGCCTTGCGCGAGTAGGTGTAGGCATAGGTCAGGATATGATGACCGGGAAGGTCACGGTTGACCAGCTCGGCGACGCGGTTGATGCCGGTCAGCAGCGATCCCATCGGGGTGCCCTCGCGTTCGTCGATGGCCTTGCACGCGGCACACTGGCAGTAGTTGCCCCAGTCCATCTGGCAGACCGCCCAGGTGTTGGCCCACGGTTTCTCTATTGCCAGCGCCTTGATCTCTGCCGCGATGGCGTCCGCCACGGCCGGATTGCTCATGCAGAGCTGACCGAACCGCCCGGGGTGCTCGCCGGAAAGCTCGATATCCCGCCAGTTGATGCCGACAGGCGCAATACGTTTGCCGTTGATCTCGGAGTAGTACTCGGGGTGCTCGTCGAAATACTTCTCCGGGGGCAGCAGGTTGTAGAGCGAATGCCCCCCGATGCCGAAGCGGAAGGGCGAGGCGAGGCGGTAGATGGACCGGTCACCCTTGGCGTTGAGTTCGCGGTGTGCGAAGGGGGGCGCATAGGTGTAGTCGATGGCTGCGATGTAGCCGGGGGCCGGTGGGATGTGCAGCGCATCCTGGGCCAGCCACCGGACCCCGAGGCGCTGCTCGAAGAACTCGTAGACCGCGTACAGCACGCCCTGGTCCGGTCCGCCCGCCAACAGCAGGCCCGGGGCGCCGTTGTGAGTGAATGTGCGGATATGCACAGCATCCCGGCCCAAGTCTGCGACGACGGGCTCCTGCGTGACGGTCGCCGGTAAGAGTGATGGGCCGATCCACACATTCACACGCCCGTCGGCGTTCGGGCTGACGGACGGCTCCGACCCGGTGCAGCGGCGCCACGTGTCGCGAAACAGGTCCGCCGCCTTCCTCTCGACATCCGAGGCGTCCTCGCTGAGTACGACATGCACCGCCGTGTAGGCGTCGGATTGGATCCACACGGGGGCGTCACCCGCAGGCAGCGCGCCCAGACCAGCCAGCAAACAGAACATCACACTCATGATTCTTCCTTTCTTGAACCAGGGGAAGATGCGGAACCAAGAATTTCGCCAACGTATAGAAGCCTTTTAGCAGAACGTGGCGGACACATCAACCGGGGCGCGGCTGCTGTCCGGGCGATTGGCGGCCCGGACGGGCGCTTTGGTAGAGTGCGGGGCAGCGTTATACCCCAAGGAGCATGGCATGCGCACCGGCATCACACTCGGCATTACGGCGCTGACCGCCCTCAGCATCATGGCCGGCGCGGCGGCCACGCCGGCTGCGGCGGAAATCGAGGCCATGCTGCGGACCGCGGGGCCGGTATCGCTTTTCCCCGAACTCGATGCGGCAGACCCTCAGGCCCTGCTGGAGACCCCCTCTGGCCGGGCGCTTTTTGAGTGGGCGCAGACAATTCTTGACGAGGTACCGCAGTTGACTTATTCGTTGTACCGCACCTTTCGGCGCACGGGGACCCGCGTCGAATTCGACACGCCGTACCGCGGCCGCCGGAGAATGCTCACCCAAGCCTCGCTGCTGGCGTGGTTCGAGCCGTCGAATGCCGCGCATATCGACCGCGTAAGCGACGTGGTCTGGGCTATTTGTGAGGAGACGACCTGGGTGAGCCCCCCGAGTGAGGGTCCGGAGTGGGTCATCGACCTGACAAACGCCGAGACGGCGGCTCAATTGGCCGCGGTGACGCTCTTGTTGGGGGATCGCGTTCCCGAAGAGGTCCGGGAGCGGATGCGGCAGGAGGTCGACCGGCGGATCCTGACCAATTTCCTGGAGCACCACGACAGCGACCGGCACTGGTGGGCAGACGGCCGGAACAACTGGACCGGTGCGTGCGCGGGGGCGATCGGCGAGGCGGCGCTGGTCTTCGAGAGGGATCCTGAGCGGCTGGCGCGCATCCTGGCCCTTGTTGCCGCGCACCTGAACCGTTACATCGAGAATGGTTTCGAGGCCGATGGCGGCTGCCTGGAGGGCGTAGATTACTGGCGCTACGGCCTGCTGTGTCTCGTTTCCTGCTCCAAGATGCTTGCAGAGCGAACGGCGGGCGGGGTCGACCTCTTGGCGCATCCCAAGATGAGGCTTATTGCCGAGTATCCCCTCGTGATGGCTGTGGGCGATGGAACCTTTGCCTCGTTCGCAGACAGTGGACAGTCCGTCCCGCTCCCGCCAAGTGTCACGGTGCCGCTTGTCGAGCGGACCGGCGTCGCCGAACTGCTGGCCCTGACCCGGGAGGACGAGTTGTGGCGCAACCGGCTTGGTGTGGCGCTGCGTGACCTGTTGTGGTGGGATGGTTCCTCGCCCGAGATGACCTTCCGGTCCGATGTGATCCTGCCCGCGTCGGGCATCGCGCGTCTGGCCGGTGAGGCGAACGGCACACCGGTCATTGTCGTCGCGAAGGCGGGCCACAACGATGAGCCGCACAATCACAACGACGTCGGCAGCGTTGTTGTCAGCGCCGGGGGCGTCACTTATCTGTGCGATCCGGGCTCGGGCGCCTATGTCCAGTCCTACTTCGGACCGGAGCGCTACAACAACCTCTTCACGCGGTCCCTCGGGCATGGTGTCCCGTATATCGGCGGGACCGAGCAGGCGGCGGGCGCCCGGTATCGCGGCGAACTGCGGCGGACCGGCGACAAGGTTGTCGAGATCGATTTCCGGGCGGCCTATCCGGTGGAGCAGCTTGAGGCTGCCGTGCGCCGGATCGCCATCGAGCCGGACGGCGCCGTAACCCTGACGGATACGTTTTCATTCACAGGAGACGGGCTTGCCGTGCAGGAAGGCTTCATGACGTGGCAGGACGTCGAGGTGGACGGCAGCACCGCGCGTGTGGTCTCGCCCGAGGGGGTGCTGGCGCTGCGGGCTGCCGGGGGCGTGTTCGCCGTGGAGACCTTCGAGGCGGAATGCCTCGAAAACGGCAAAGAGGGCGTATTGAAACGGATTACCCTGGACTTTCCCGCCGCGCCGTACATTGAAGCGCGCGTGACGATGCACTACACTCCCGGCTCCTCGTCGACGGCGGACGGCGGCAGGTAGCCGCGTCCGTCCCAGCCGCCGACGAGGAGCCGGGAGCCGGAAGCGAATGCGACCTGTATTGGACGCGGCCCCCTTTGTCGTCTTGACACGGACTGATCTGGCACGCGTGCGGATTGGTTGACTACAAAATATAGTCAAATACGCCGCGGGCTGATCTTGTGGTCCTGCCGGTACTTGATGACCGAATCCGGGGGGTAGACGCCCATCAGGCTGCACAGGGGGTAGCACAGGGTGTTGCGGCCGATGACCGTGCCGGGGCTGGTGACAGTGTTGCAGCCGAGGCTCACGCCGTCGCCGAGGATGGCGCCAAATTTGCGCATGCCCGAGTCGACGGTCTCGCCCCCGATGCGCACCTGCACGTGCTTTTTGCCCATGTCGACCTTGACGTTGCCAAGCTTGGTGCCGGCGCCGAGATTGACGTGACGGCCGAGGATGGAATCGCCGACGTAGGCGAAGTGCGCGGCCTGGGCGCCGGGCAGGAAGATGGCGTGCTTGACCTCGGTGTCATGCCCGACGATGGCGTTTTCGTCGATATAGGCATGGCCGCGGATGTAGGCCCCGAACCGGACCTGCGCGCCCCGCCGGATGACGGTGGGGCCGGCGATATAGGTGTTTTCCTCGATGAGCGCGCCTTCTTCGATGTAGACGTCGCCGTGGATGACGGCGCGTTGGGCCGCCTCCTGCGGGACCACGCCGCGATGGTCCTGAAAGAAGCGGTCCAGGTACGCCTTGAGGTGATGCAGCGGCTCCCACGGGTACCGGATACCTTCAAACAGCTCGTAGATCCGCTCGTCACCCTGCTCGAAATAATCCGCGATCATGTGTTCCCTCTTGTTCACCGTTTCGCGCCAAGACTGGCGATGATCCGCACGATGTTCATCCGCCGGGCGTGTTCCACGCTGCGCACGGCGCCCCAGACGAGGATAAGCGTCCACCGCAGGGGGCCGGCCCCGGCGATGGCGTCCTGATTCACACTATACCAGCCGACGGCAAGCAGGAGAAAGACGGCCATGCGCCATGCCTGGCGGTTGAAGCGCTCGTGGCTGCCCGTGACGCGGTATACCGCGTAGTTCGCGGTCAACGACACCACCTGGGCCGCGAGCAGCAGCGCGCCCAGGGTGGTCAGGGGCACAAACAGCGCGAAGGGGAAGGTCTTGAACAGGTGCAGCACGGGAAACACGGCGACGCGGTGCATGGGCTGGAGACGGTTGAAGACCCAGAACACGCCATGCAGCAGGGTCAGCACCGCCAGCCAGAGGAAGACATCGCCTGCCACCTGCACGGCCAGGACGCGTCCCGGCAGCGCGCCGGGCAACCGGAAGCAGAGCGAACCCGCCAGCGCGAAGCCGGTTGCCCATAGCCAGGGCTGTACCCGGGGAAGCGGCGGAAACCGTTGCGCGTCCGGCGACACCCGCGGCGTCTTCTCGCGGGCCGCGGCGGTGTGGTCGTTGTCGTAATGACCGGTCTCATAGATCGTGTACAGCGACAGGAGGAGAAAGCCGAGTGCGGCCGCGTAATGTCCGGCGAAGGCATAGGCCAGCAGCAGCAGGGCAAAATCCTCGAGCACAATCTGGTAGAGGAAATAGCGGCTGCCCGCGTATTTCCCCCGGGTCGTGTAGCGCAAGGGCACGTAGAGCCCGTGAAAGGCTGGATCACCGGCCGGTTCCCACTGCACCACGTACGACGCAGGAATCGCCGCAATGACCGGCGCGTCGTCGTCCGAATCGGTGACAAATACGGCCGCGTCCCACTCATTCCGAGGGAGCACCTTCGCCAGCGCCGCGACCTTGCCCGAGCGGCGCAGGTTTTCACCCGGATGCAGCCGCGAACACACGAGCGCCGCCGGCGTGAGTCCTGCCGCGTCGAGGAGGGGCTGAATGATGTGCCGGAACCCGTAGCTGAGCACGATGAGGGGCGTCTCCGTGGGCAGGGCCGCGGCGAGGTCGTGGTTCATCCGCTCACGGGCCAGCGCGGGGGCCGCGCGGCGCCACAGCAGGATGCCCCACGGCATCAGCAGGGTGCACATCATCACCCGGAACGCATCCCGCCGGTCGTTGAAGCCGCAGATCCCCAGCCTGGACAGCACGAGCAGCAGGACGTCGCAGCACTCGGCGATGAGAAAGGCCAGGAAGCGGGGACGCAGTGTGTCGAGGTAGCGCTCGGTCGAGTTGTCCAGAAAGAGCGTATGGTCGAAATCCACCACGGCGTGCCGGTACCGGCCTGAAGACAGGCCGGCGAAGAGTGCATCGCGGTCGGAGCGATTGGTCACGGCATTTCCTCGGTGTCGCGTTGGTCCTCACCACGATAGCAGAGACCGCGGCCTTTTTTCTTTTCCGGGGGTCGTGGAGCGGCGCAGAAAAAGAAAAGGAAAAGACCCTGGCCGGCGAAGTTCTTCCGCGCGGCGTCCGCGCTAGCCTGTGTCCTCATTCATGGCGCAACAGGCGGCAAGGCCGCGAAGGAGGCACGGGTATGGTCAAGCGCAGCAGGGCAAGCAGGTACGCGTTGGTGATGTCGCCGGAAGTGATGCGGATGTTCCGGCACGACCAGGCGGCGTGGTACGAGTCCGAGGAGGACGTCGAAGCGGGCCTGGAGTGGGGGCGGCGGAAGGCGGCGCTGCTGGCGTGGATGCGCCGTCAGATGGGGCGGCGGTTAACGCTGCGCGAGCGGCGGTTCATCGAGTTGTATTTCTTCGACGGCCTGAGTTACCGCGAGACGGCGGACCGCGAAGGGACGGCGGTGTCGCATGTGCACCGGACGGTGCAGCGGGGCCTGCGCAAGCTGCGGGCGGCCGCGCGAGAAGACGCAGCGTCGCTGGCGGGGGATTTGGGCGGCTGGCGGGGCCCGGACGCGTGAGCGGCGCCGCTCCATTTGCGACGCCATGCCCGAAATCGGGTCCGGCGGCAGGCGCGGGCAGGGGCGAGCGCATGGCAACGCGATCGCATAACCTGTATATTTTACGAAGGTTGCGCGGCGGATGGGGGGCGAGGGCGGCGTCGGCAGGGGTGGCACAGTGCTTGCTTTCCAACGGCGGGGAAACGTGTCTTTTCATCTCCCCGCCCCTGTTTTGGGGTCTCGCTGGAGGACGTCCGCGGCGGCCCGGTGGCCGACGCGGGGTG
>JBPOJD010000043.1:0-8377 GCA_052033955.1 Candidatus Hydrogenedentota bacterium | reverse complement strand
ACGTGCCGCTCCGATAGCCGAAGCCCCGCTCGCTCCATACTCCCCGGTGCGAGCTCCCGGCCGCGGGCGCCGTGGGGTCCACGCTGAGCGCCTTGCCGCACTTGACGCACTTGTACGAACGGCTGCGCAGATCGCCGGGCAATTTCATGCGCTGGCCGCACGGACAGGTGAGCACTGTGGCGGATGCCGTGTCAGGCACGCTGGAATCTCCTGAACGCCGGGGATGCGCACGAAATGCGGGAAACGGCCGTGCGTTTCCCGCCATGCAAAGGCGTCTCGCATTCAATGATACTCGGACGCCGGAAAAAAGACAACACAGATGACAGATAGACTACTTTTCAGCGTATGCGCACTTCTTTGTCCTGCATTGAGGAGGCATAGATGGCGTCGATGATCTGCTGGACCTGGAGCGACTCCGCCGGCTGGACCCGCACCGGCGTATCTTGGACGACGCAGCCCAGGAAGTGCTCGATCTCGGCCCGGTAGGGGTCGACGCGGGGCAGCCAGTCGGCACGGGTGCTGGTCAGGCCCTGGCCGCAATCGTGATAGGTGGCCGGCGGGAACTGGGTCAGCCCGCCCTGGTCGCCCAGCAGCCAGATGTTGTGGATGTCCTGGGGCAGATTGGCGGCCCACGACGTCTCCAGGATCAGCGTCTTGCCGCCTTCGAAGCGGATGAACGCGGTGGCATAGTCCTCGACGTCGAACTCCTTGCGGTCGTATGGGGTGGGCCAGTCCTTGTTGCAGAACACCGGGCGGTCGCCGAAACAGCGGTAGACCTTGCCCGACGCGGCGACGGCCTTGGGGAACCCCATCCACCACAGGCAGAGATCCAGGATGTGCACGCCGACGTCGATGAGCGGTCCCCCGAGGGATTCCTTGCCGATGTGGAAGCGACCCCAGCCCGGGACGCCGCGCTGGCGCAGGTAGTTCGCCTTGGCGGTGTAGATGTCGCCAAGGCAGCCTTGCTCGACCATTCCCTTGAGATACTCGGAGTCCGACTGGAAGCGCATATGCTGTGCCACCATCAGCTTTCGCCGGTGCTGGGCCGCCGTTTCGACCATCTTGCGCGCCTCGCGTGCATTCATGGCCATCGGCTTCTCGACCAGCACGTGGGCCCCGGCCTTGAGGGCCGCGAGGGTGACGGGGCAATGCAGCCGGTTCTGTGTGCAGACATCGACGATGTCGAGGCCGCTCGCGAGCATCGTTGCGTAGTCCGAGAAAACCTGGCGGGCGCCGAAACGCTGGGCCACTTCCTCCGCCCGCTCCGGGACGACATCGCAGACGGCCGCCAGTTCGATCCGGCCATCCTTGGCGAGGTTCTGCCAGTGAGGCAGGTGCTGACCCTGTGCGATGGCCCCAACCCCCACGACCCCGACCCGCAACGGCTTCCTGCTCATCGATCACTCCTTCCCGGTGAAATCTGCCAAGGTGACGACCACGAAATCGCGCGCGATCATATACAAAGGCCAGCGACGATGCCACCACGCCGGGCCGCCTGGACGTTCCAATAGACGCGGCGGACAGCCCCGGTGCGGCAAGTCCCGGGGCTGTCCGCCGTAATTGGTCGTTCCGTGCTGGTTACTGGTCGGCATCCTCGGCAGGGGCCGGAGACGCAGGAGGCGCGGGCGGGGTCGGCGGAGGCGAACCGCCGGTACCTCGACCGCGGCCCACCATCGTTGCCTGCTTCCACGTTTCGGCCTGCTCGGGGGTCAGGCCCAGTTGCTCCGCCAAGTCGCCATCGAGCTTGGTCTTGCGTGCCTGCCACCCGTCCATCAGTGCCTGCCAGTCGCCGCCGGAAGCGCCTTGCATTGCCTTGTCCGACTCGACCACATAGGCCGCGATGAGGGCCAGGCCCTCTTCCTGCTTTTCGGCGGAGAGTTCGAGTCCGGCCAATGCGTCAACCAAGCGGTCCCACTCGCGGTAGAATGTGCCCAGCGGCCCTGCCACGCTGCCGACCTGTTCCTCAGGCAGCACCTGCGTCAACGCCTCGGTCAGGCGCTCGCGTTCGGCGGCGTACAGCTTCTGGATCTCCTCGCGCATGCCGCCGCCACCGCCAAGGTTCCCCATGGCCTCCTGGAGGTTCTTGCGGCTCGCAATGTAGGCCGCCACTACCTTCGACGTGTTTTCCTCGGAGACCTCGGCCGCCTTCGCGACGCCCTCGGCCTGGAGCGTCCACGCGGCCTCCTGTTTCTCCGGCGTCAACCGCGGCCCGCCGCCGCGTTGCGCCAAGGCCGCTGTTGACACCAGACAGAGGACGATTCCCGCCGTTAACCCTACGACCCGACGGCGGGACAGCCGATTCCGGAATTCCACTCTCGACGTGTGCATCTTGTTTTCCTCCACGCTGGCCTCGGTTTTTGTAATGACAACACTTTCCATTTGACCACGACCCGCGGTGAAAGGTCAATTACTCCAAAAGCAAGAGCAGGGTGTGGCCAAACCCGACGTCGGGGAGCCAACGGCGGCGCGACCCGCCTATGCGGGTGCGCCCGGTTCTCCTTCGCGCAGGAGTCTCAGGAAGGCCTCCTCCGCAGCGCTCTGGTAGGCGTGGCGGCGCCAGACGGCACCGATCGGTACGGTGGGCAATCCTGGCATTGGCACGCTCTCGACGGGCAGGTCGCCGTTGCGCACCAGGGCCTCCGGAAGAAAGGCCAGCCCGATGCCCTCGCTCACGTAACGCTTGATGACCTCGAAGCTGCCGCTGTCGAGCACAACCTGCGGCGTGAAGTGTTGTGAGGCCAGGTAGCGGTTGAGGAGGCTGCCGGTGCGCGTGCCGGGTTCGAGCATGAGGAAGGGCTCGCCCGCGAGCCGCGCCAGCGATACCTCCCGTTCCTTGCCCACCGGATGTCCTTTGGGCGCGACCAGCACGAAACACTGCTCGAACACGGCCTGGCTCTCGAGTCCTTCGGCCTCGCAGGGCAGCGTGACCAGCCCGAGGTCGAGTTCGCCCCGCAACACTTGTTCCTCGACCGCGCGCGACGACCGGCATACCACCACGAGCCGCGTCCGGGGCAGATCGTGGCTGAAGCGCCGCACGTAGGGCGGCAGGTAGTGCAGCGCCGCCGTGTCGCTGGTGCCGACCCGCAGCTCGCGGCCCGCGGATTCGTCAAAATCCTCCAGCTCGCGGCTGAGGCTGCCCGATTCGTTCAGGATGTGGCGCGCCCGGTCATAGACCAGTTGCCCCGCAGGCGTCGGCACGCCCCCGCGCCGGTCGAACAGCGTCCGGCCGACCTCCTTCTCCAGCGCGCGGATCTGCTGGCTGATGGCGGGCTGGCTGCGATGGAGCCGGGTGGCCGCAGCGCTGAAACTGCCCGTCTCGACCAGCGCGCAGAGGCATTCGAACCAGTCCAGCTTCATGCTTCTCTCCTATAAGATGTTATTATGGATTCATTCTAACATTTCGCTTGACTTATACACAAGCCCGCGCGTATCGTGGCCCTCAAGAACCCGTCAGCAGAACAAGGTGAATCATCATGCACAACGACCGCCCGAGCCTGAGCTACAAAGACGCCGGTGTCGACATCGACGCCTGGGATTCCGCCCTCAAGAACATCAAGGGCTTCGTGAACAAGACCTTCGATGACCACGTTCTCAAGGACATTGGCACCTTTGGCGCCATGTACCAGTTTGACCAGGCGAACATGGAGGAGCCCGTGCTGGTGTCCAGCGTGGACGGCGTGGGCACGAAGCTCAAACTGGCCTTCATGACCAACAAGCACGACACGGTCGGCATCGACCTCGTGTCGCATTGCGTGAACGACATCCTGGTGCAGGGCGCCCGCCCGCTGTTTTTCCTCGACTACCTGGCGGTCGGCAAGCTCGACCCGGATGTCGTGGTGGACATCATCAAGGGCGTGACCATGGGCTGCCGCTACGCCAATTGCGCGCTCATCGGCGGCGAGACGGCCGAACTCCCCGACATGTACCAGCCGGGCGAATACGACCTGGCGGGCACGATTGTCGGCGTGGTGGACCGGAAGTCCATCGTCGATGGATCGACCATTACGGAAGGCGACGTGGTGATCGGCCTGCCCTCGTCGGGGCTGCACACCAACGGCTACAGCCTGGCCCGCAAGATCTGTTTTGACGTGGCGAAACTGTCCGTCAACGACACAATGCCCGGCACGGGGCGCACAGTGGCCGACGTGCTGATGGAGGCCCACCGCAGCTACGCGAAGATTGTCCGCATCCTGATGCGCGTCGCCCAGATCAAGGGCATGGCCCACATCACCGGCGGCGGCATCACGGACAACCTGCCGCGGGTGCTGCCCGAGGGACTGGGCGCGGAGATCGACCTGTCCTCGTGGCAGGCGCCCCAGGTGTACCGGTTCCTCCAGGAGACCGGCAACGTGTCCGACAAGGAAATGATGCGTACCTTCAACATGGGTCAGGGCTATCTCCTTGTGGTGGCGCCGGATCAGGCCGAGCGCGTGCTGAACACGCTCAGCCAGGGCGGCGAGGACGCCAAAGTGGTCGGCAGGATCGTGTCGGGCGCCAAGGGTGTCCACTACACGGGAACGGTGACGTATGCCGCACCGAATTGAGGCAACGGTCAAGCACACCCTGCCCGATCCCGCCGGTGAACAGACCCGGGCGCGGCTCGCCGAAGACCTGCATCTCCATGTCGACGGCGTGCGCGTCGTCGATGTCTACACGGTCGACGCGGACCTTAACCCGCAGGAGCTGGAGCGGGTCCGCACGGAATTGTTCGCGGATCCGGTGATTCAGGATTCGGCGGTGGACGCGTCCATCGCGCGGGGCTACGACTATCTCATCGAGGTCGGGTTTCGTCCCGGCGTGACGGACAATGTGGGCCGCAGCGCGGCCGAGGGCATCGCCGATGCGACGGGCCGGCCGCTGCGGGAAGGCGAGGCGGTCTACAAATCGACCCAGTACGCCCTTTCCGGTGCGCTTACGCCGGAGCTGTGCGAACATATCGCGCGCGACCTGCTGGCCAATGATCTGATCGAGCACTGGGTGGTGAAATCCGCCGCGGAAATGGAGCAACTTGGCGGCGCGTTGCTGCTGGGGCTTCCGGTCGTGACCGAACGCAGCGACGTCACGGTACATACCGTGGATCTCGAGATTCCTGACGCGCAGTTGGTCCAGCTCAGCCGCGACCGCATGCTCGCGCTCGAACTGGACGAGATGACGGCGATTCAGGGCTATTACCGGCGCGACGACGTGCGGCGCCGCCGCCAGGAAACGGGACTCCCGCCGCAACCCACGGATATCGAGCTCGAGATCCTCGCGCAGACGTGGTCCGAGCACTGCAAGCACAAGATTTTTGACGCCGTCATCGAGTACACCGGTGCGGACGGATCCACGCAGACCATCGACAGTCTCTTCAAGAGCTTTGTGAAGGCCACGACCGACCGCGTTGCCCAGGACGTGGGCTGGCTCGTGAGTGTGTTCCACGACAACGCGGGCATCATCGAATTCGATGGCGAGAACCTGTTCGCGCTCAAGGTCGAGACGCACAACAGCCCGTCGGCCCTGGATCCATACGGCGGGGCGATCACGGGCATCGTCGGCGTGAACCGCGACATCATCGGCGCGGGCATGGGCTGCAAGTGCATCTTCAACACCGATGTCTTCTGTTTTGCGTCGCCGTTCCACGAGTCCGAGGTGCCCGCGCGCCTGCTGCATCCACGCCGCGTACTGCGCGGGGTGCACCGCGGCGTCAAGGATGGCGGCAACCAGAGCGGCATCCCCGACGTCAACGGCGCGATCGTATTTCACGAGCGCTTCCTGGGCAAGCCGCTGGTATTTTGCGGCACAGGCGGCCTGCTGCCGCGTACTGTCGCGGGCAAACCGAGCCATGAGAAGCAGGCGCGACCCGGCGACCGCATTGTCATGGCCGGCGGCCGCATCGGCAAGGACGGTATCCACGGGGCGACGTTCTCGTCCGAGGAATTGCACGAGGGTTCTCCGGCGACGGCGGTCCAGATCGGCGACCCGATCACGCAGAAAAAGATGGCCGATTTCCTGATGGAGGCGCGCGATCTGGGTCTTTATTCGAGCATTACCGACAACGGCGCGGGTGGTCTGTCGTCGAGCATCGGTGAAATGGCGCGTGGTTCCAACGGCGCGCGCATCTACCTGGATCAGGCCCCGCTGAAGTATCCGGGGCTCGCGCCGTGGGAGATCTTCCTTTCCGAGGCGCAGGAGCGCATGTCGCTTGCGGTACCGCCGGAGAATGTGGACGCATTCATGGATCTGGCGCGGCGCCGCGCCGTCGAGGCGACCGTGCTGGGCGAATTCGCCGACACCGGCCTTCTGGAGTGCTTCTACGCGGGCGAGCGCATCGCCGCGCTCGACATGGCGTTTCTCCATGACGGCGTACCGCGGATGCATCTGAAAGCGAAGCTCGAAGCGCCCGTCCCCGCGCCGGAGGTGGTGGTCGAGAGCAGCGATCTCGAGGCGGATCTCAAGGCCGTGCTCGGCGCGCTCAACGTGTGCAGCAAGGAAAGCTTCGTGCGCATGTATGACCACGAGGTCCTTGCGCAGAGCGTGCTGAAGCAGTTCCAGGGCGCCAACGAAGACGGTCCGGGCGACGCCGCCATCATCCGTCCCGTCTACGGATCGAACCGCGGCATCGCCATCGCCTGCGGCATCACGCCCAAATACAGCGACCTCGATACCTACTGGATGATGGCTGCGGCCATCGACGAGGCCGTCCGCAATCTGATCTGTGTTGGCGCGAAGATGGGCACGATTGCCGGACTCGACAACTTCTGCTGGCCCGACCCAGTCCAGAGCGACAAGACGCCCGACGGCGCGCACAAGCTCGCCCAGCTCGTGCGGACCTGCCAGGCGCTCTACGATACGTGTGTCGCCTACTCGATCCCGCTGATCAGCGGCAAGGACAGCATGAAGAATGACTACAAGATCGGCGACACGAAGATCTCGATCCCGCCGACGGTGCTGTTCACGGCCGCGGCGGTCATGGATGACGTGCGCAAGGCCGTGACGATGGACGTCAAGGCGCCGGGGCACGTGGTGTATGTGCTCGGCGAGACGAAGGACGAGATGGGCGGCAGCGAATACTTCGGTCTGCGCGGCCAGCTTGGCGGCGTGGCGCCCAAGGTGGATCCGGGCCAGGCCCGCCGCCTCTACGAGCGGCTGTCGCAGGCTATCGACGCGGGACTCGTGGCGTCGTGCCATGACTGTTCGGACGGCGGCCTGGGCGCGGCCTTGGCGGAGTCGGCCTTTGCGGGCGGTTTCGGCATGACGGTCAACCTGCGCCCCGTGGGCGTGGCGAGCACGACCGTGGCGCTGTTCAGCGAATCGCAGAGCCGCTTCGTCGCGACCGTGCCGCAGGACAAGACGGGGGCCTTCGAATCCGTCCTCGCCGGCAGCTCGTTCATGCGGCTTGGCTCGGTCATTGCCGAACCCCGCCTCACGATCGACGGCGCCGACGGCGCCCGCATTGACGTTTCCCTGCAGGACCTCAAAGAAGCCTGGCAGCGCCCGCTCCGCTGGTAGCGCGCCGGATGGGAAGGAATGAACGGTGACAGTACGCGCCCTGATTCTCACGGGATTCGGCATCAACTGCGACGCCGAGACGGCCTATGCGTTCAACCGCGCCGGTGCGGACGCGCAGCGCGTTCATCTCAATGATCTTGCCGAAACGCCGGAGCGGCTGGAGGATGTCCATATTCTCGCGATTCCCGGCGGCTTCTCGTTTGGTGACGACGTCGCCTCGGGGCGGATTCTCGCCAACCGGCTGCGTTACCGGCTCGGCGATCCCGTCAAGCGTTTCATCAACGACGGCAAGCTGGCGATCGGCATCTGCAACGGCTTTCAGGTGATGGTCAAGATGGGCATCCTGCCCATGTTCGACGGCGACTTCGTGCAGGAAACGACGCTCACCCACAACAACTCCGCACGTTTCGAAGACCGCTGGGTCGATCTGCGTGTCGAGCACGCCGACACGTGCCCCTGGCTGGCCGGCATGGCGCGGCTGGAACTGCCCGTGCGCCACGGTGAGGGGAAATTCCTGGCCAAGGACGACGACGTGCTGCGCCGCCTGAACGCGAACGGTCAGGTGGTGCTCCGCTACTGTCAGCGCGACGGCCAGCCCGCCGGCGGCAGCTATCCCGCCAATCCCAACGGTTCCGTGGAAGACATCGCGGGGATCTGCGACCCGACGGGGCGCGTCTTCGGATTGATGCCGCACCCCGAGGCCTTCACGGAGCGCACGCATCATCCCCGGTGGACGCGCGAGGACCTTCCGGAAGAAGGCGCGGGCCTACAGATTTTCCGCAACGCCGTCCGCTACGTGCAAGCGAATCTCGGCTGAGCCGTCGCGCCGCGCTCTTCTTAGGCCCCGGCGCGCTTCGCTTTCCCAAACTTCTTCCGAGCGTAGGCCATC
>JBPOJD010000055.1:0-17028 GCA_052033955.1 Candidatus Hydrogenedentota bacterium | reverse complement strand
AAGAGGCGGGGCGTCATACAAGGCGCCTCGCCCGTCATCCGCTCATCGGATGATAGACCTGCTATGCCTCAAAAAACGCAAGAGATTTCACTGCAAACCCGTGTCCAGGGAACCGGGCGCGCCACAGGGCGGAGTTGTACATTGACTTCGACAAGGACACCGGCCAAGGCAACACGGAACTCTTTGACGTGCTCTTTGGCCAAAGGGATGAGATTGAGAAGACGTTTGGCGGCGCCCTTGAGTGGGAACGCTTGGACGATAGGCGGGCCTGTCGTATTCGAAAGGTTGTCGGTGATGGGGGATGGCGCGATGAGTCTGCGTGGCCCAACGTCCAGAAGAACATGATTGACGCGATGATACGGCTCGAGAAGGCACTCCGCCCTCATTTGAAAAAGGCAACATATTGAGTGAGCCGCGGCCAAGGAGCATAGAGGTTATGACCATGAAATCGTGGCGAAGAGTTGCGGTGCCGCATGAGGATGCACCTAAAGAGCGGTCTCAGCAAGGCGAGTTCGCGGCGGACCTTTCCCGGGTGCATGACGGAACTGCGACGCGGGAGCACCAAAGCGCGACGCTGTTCTTTTAACGCGCCTTCATCACTGAAGGCATGCAGCGGCAAGACGCATAAGCTGCTGACAGGGTGCCACCTAGCGAAGGGCGAGGCGCCGGTGGGCGCGCTGCCGGGCATCCCGCCGATTCTGGCGGCTCGGACGTAACGGACGTGCTTGGAGAAACTCAGGGACAAATTACGAATCAGTCCACTTGGCAACAATTGAGTAACGCCGTGTCACATTAACCCGTAGTCTGTCCCCGGGTTCTAAGGCATTCCGTCAAGCGGTACGCGGCGGAGTAGCGGCACACAACGGGCTACGGGGCGTCGATGGCCCGCATTTCCGCGTGAAAGGCGCCCCAGGCGGGAACGTACCGGTCGACGTGAAACCAGCCGGTGGCGGGATTGATGCCGCAGCCTTTGGGGATGTGGTACCAGGCGTCGCGCGGCAACCCGAGGGCCTCGAGCGGCACGCCCGCGCTCATGCGGCGCGGCTCGCCGGACAGGTTGAAGACGTTCACGACGAGGGATCGCTGATCGGGCAGGACGTGGAGGTGGAACTCCTCGGGCCGCGCGGGCCCGGCGATGCCGGCCTGCTCCATCGCGTGGAATTCGCCGTGGGTGTAGTAGGGTTTCAGGGCGCGGTATTGCTGCATGGCGCGCCGCTGGGCCTCGGCAATCATCGGGTCCGGGTGCGTCCCGCCGATGCCGAGGTGGCGGTTGGTCGACGCGAACCACCACAGCACCAGGCAGTGCGCGTTGTCGTCGCGCAGGTCGATGTGCAGGTAGGTGGGCACGTTGCACCCGAGGTTGTAGTAGAACAGGCACGACGCGCGGCCGGACATCACGTCGTCGAGCGTGTTCCACATCAGCTCGAAGCCCCAGTTCTCGTCGTAGCTGTCCGGCAGTCCGTATTTGTAGTAGACCGGGGTATAGCGGATGTGGGATCCGCCGGCGATCATGTCGTGCATCTCGATGAGGCACTCCGGATGCCGTGCGTGCAGGCGCCGGGCAATGTCGAGGTTGGCGCGGCAGTGGTCCTCGCGCGTGTAGGGCACGGGGTGGCCGTGATCGGGGTTGTAACAGGTACCGATCCACCACGTCCCGTCGAGCATGACGAAGGTCACGCCGTCGTCGCAGTGTTCGGCGAGCCGCCTGACCGCTTCGGCCCGGTACGCCTCGGATCCGAGGCAGATGGAGTGTTCGATGACATGGCCCTCGCGGTCCGTACGCCGGCTTTCCTTGGGCCACGCATGGACGCCGCGCTTCTCGATGCTCGTCCAGGGCGCCACGGGGCAATGAAGCGACACCTGCAAGCCGTAATCCGCGCGCATGGCGTCGACAAAGGCCTTGCGCGGCCCGAGCCATTCCTCACCCCACAGGAAGGTGCCGAATTCGGTGTCCCAGCCCGGGTCCATGTAGAGCGCTTCGCAGCCGTAGGCGCGGGCCTTGGCGGCCTCGGCCTCCATGTGGGCCTTGGTGTAGGTTGCGGGACGCATCAGCGGCTTCTCGCGGTGCTCGCCGCAGGCCAGAAACCACTCGGCGTTATCGTAGATCTCGTTCCAGTGCACGGGCGGGTTGAATCCCGCGGGGAACCGGCATCCCTGCGCGTCCAGGAAGCGCCGGTAGCCGTAGTAGACCGGAAGGTAGCCGCCGTCAAACACCTCGTAGCGCGTCACCCCCAGTTCGATGCGCGCGCCGGGGGCCATCCGCACAAGGCGCTCGGGTTCGTCGCCCATGAGAACGGCCCCGCCAAACCGGACCGCGGCATGGTCCGGGAAGGATCTCAGCGACAGGGCGCTGTATTCGATGGCTTCCTGGTTGAACTTGTAGATGCCCAGCGCGCTGGAGGCGTGCGTCCACGCCCACGCCTCGGAATAGCGGTGGGGCGAGGGACGGCGGAATTGCGGGAAGGGGTCCAGTCCCAACTGTTCGCCGCCCCACTGTGTCAACAGGTCCGCAAAGGTCACGTCGAGCGGTGTGCCCGGCGGGCCGTCCGCGCGCGTCCGCAGTGGCACCGGGACGAACACGTCGGCGGCGTGGCCGGGAAGGACGTGGAAGCGCGCGTCGGTGAACGCGTGCTGAAACCCGGCTTCGAAGGTATCGAGGCCGACCGGCTCGTCACCGGTGTTCGACAGCACCACGCGCTCTTCCAGCCAGTCCCGGCCTGCGGGCAGCCGGAAGGACACCTCGACCGACAGCCCGGCCAGTTCGGCCGTCAGGGTCAGGGCGTCGCCTGCCGGGGTAACACGGCATGCCGTGGGTTCGGGACAATCGAGCCTGCCCTGCGGCACGCGGGTCACCGCGCGCAGGTGGTAGGGTGCATCGCAGACGAGCCAGCCCGGCTTTTTCGCGACGAGCCGGGCCTCACAGGGCGGCCCGGTCCTCAGAATCAGGGAAAAGGCGTTGTTCTCGCGGGTGCAGTGCGGTGCCGGCTGTTCCATGGAAAGCGCTCCTGTCAGAGATGACGGAACGCTATCATGATCCGGTCAATCTGTCAATGACAGGGGGCCCCGGATCGCCGTCGACACAAAAGTTGTGATTACAGGATGCACGAATGCTACAGTAACGGGACAGGCTCAAGCCCAAAACGAGAAGGAGTGGATCATGCTTTGTTCAATGGTGGTGTCCGCCTCACTGGTGGTCTTCGGGCAGTTCGGCTTCCCGCTGACCCCGGATTCCAACCCCTCGGCCTTTCCCTACGATGACGGGAGCTGGAAGGTGGCGTTGCAGGAGAAGGAGACCATCCTGCGCGACATGCTGCTCACGAATCACAGCATCGAAGGTCTCTACCCGTCGCAGTTGACCCTGATTGACGGCAAGGCCAACCACACGACCCTTGGCCACGCCGACGTGTCGCATTCGATTCACTGGACATCGCTGCTGCTGGTCGGCGAGATCTACCGCTGGAAGGTGACGGGCGATCCGGCGGCCTTCGAGCGGGTCAAGGAGGTGTTCAACGCGGTGGACCGGTGCCAGCGCATCAATCAGGTGCCCGGGGTGCTGTCGCGCGGCTACATCTACGGCCACGGCCCCTCGTACGAGGAACGGCGCGGCCACGGTCGCACGCAGGACCGCTGGTGGCAGGGCACGGGCGAGTTCGAACGCTTCCGTTGGCGCGGCAACCCGAGTCACCATAATCACAGCGCCTTCTTCCGCGCCATGGGCATCGCCTGGGCCATGATCGACGACCCCGAGATCCGCGCCAAGGTCAAGGAAAACGTCGACCAGGTCATTCAGCGCACCTACATCGACAACGACATGGCGGTGGTCGACCACGACGGCGTCACCACGGCCCATCTGTTCGGCGGCCGCCGGGACCAGGACGCCCCGTCCATGCGTCTGCTCTTCGTGACGACGGCCCTCAAGATTGGATCGGAAGTAACCCAGCGCCCGCAGGTCACGCGCATGTACGAGGATCTGGTAGCACAGTTGAACTATCGTGCGTGGGCCGACCGCCCGGCGGCTGAACTGGCGGCGACCATCAGCAAGTATCACGATGACGCGGACCAGTGTTTCCACCATCTGCACACGATGATGCTGCTCGAGAAGGACGAGGTCCTGCTCCGCTTCTACCGCAACTTCGCCGAGGCCCTGTGGATCCTCCACGGAGATGAAAAACAGCCGTCGTACAATGCCTTGTACCACATGATCACCGGCAACGACCCGAAGGCCGAGGACATCCGCTGGTGGCTCAACCACTACCCGACCAACAAGGTCTTCCAGCCGCGCCAGAACAGTTTCCGCGTCGCGCGCGGCGAGAAGTTTGACGGACCCCTGCCCCTCAGCGAACGTCCCTTCGACAATGAATACGATTTCAAGGAAGACCCGTACCGCCTGGACGGCTGGGGAAGCCGCTTCGTCACGAATGTCGCCGTCTCGCCCAAGGATCCGATGATCGTGTTCGCCTGTGATGACGACGGTTTCCTGTACCGCTCCAATGACGGCGGGAAGACGTGGATGGACAGCTACCAGGGCCTGGCCGGGGCCAAGGCGAAGGCCGTGTTGCCCAGTCCGATGACGCTGGAGGTCGTGCTGGCCGCGACCGACCGGGGCATCATGCGCAGCCGTGACTTCGGATTCTCGTGGACGCACGTGCTGGGCGACGGCGCCACGGCAGTCGCACACGATCCTGCACGCGAAGGCGTCGCCTATGCCTTGACCGCCGATGGTTTCTACGAGAGCGTTCCCTTTGACAACATCAGCTGGGGCTTCACGTGGCGCAAGAGCGGTGGCGACGGTCCGCCCTGGCCCGTGACGCGCTATTTCCTCAATGCGACACCGGGCGGCGTGCAGTTCCTGGCGCAAGACGAACGCAACACCTTGTGGGGATCGAAACCCGGCCAGACGGAGTGGACCCTCCTCAACCGGCCCTTCGACGGACGGTACGCGTTCACCTCGGTCAGCGGCTCGGGCGACGGCCTGCTGGCGGTAACGCCGGGCGTGCCGGCCGTGGCCTACAGCGCCAACGGCGGCAAGGTCTGGGAACCGCGTGGCGGACAGATCTACTGGTGGACCGCGCCGGGCGAAGGTTTCGGCGACGAGCCGATCGTTGCGGCGGCGCTGGATCCGAAGGACCCGAACGTGTTCTACGTCGCCGTGGCCTCGGGCTTCTGGGCGAGCCGGGACGCGGGCCGTACGTGGGAACGGGCCGAGAACGGGATGGATATCCCCGTCGTCGGCCAGATCATTCCCTGCCCGCAGACGGGGCGCGTCTACGCCGGATCGCGCGGGGGGCTCGTGTGGACGGACGACCAGGGCCGCACCTGGAACCGCGGCAACCTCGTTCTCCAGTTCCAGGGCAACACGCGGATGGCCACCGGGCCCGCGGATTTCATGGTCTCCTACTGGCTCGCGCGCCACATCGGCGCGGTGACCGAGGAGCAGGCCGTGGCCCCCTGGGCGGAGTAGCGTCGCGCTTGTTGAACGAACCGGGCGGGTCCTCGCGAGGGGACCCGCCCGTTCCATGTCATGATGCGATCCCGGTTCACACCGGTTTGAGGTGGTCCTTGCGCCAGCCGGGGTCCTTCCACTTGCCCCGCGTGAAATCGGGATGCGGCACCGGCGCCGACCCCTGTTCGATGGACGCCCGGGAACAGTGATAGAGCGCGCTCCACGTCGCCGCGTCGTAGACGTCGATCCACGGTTCGCGGTCCTCTTTCACCATGTTTACAAAGTCCCGCAGCACGAAGAAATCGCTGCCGCCGTGCCCGATGTGCGCGGCCCGCTCGCCGTCACGCCGCCAATAGGGATGCTCGCATTCCTCGACAAACAGGCCCAAATGCGTGTATTCGTGGGCATCCCCATCAAAATACGCGCCGTGGGGGTGACTGGTTCGGGAGTTGTAGATGCCTTCAATGCCCTGAAGCAGGTAGTACGTCTCGCTCGGACGCGGCGACGAGAGATCGAAGTCCACGCGAATGAGCCGTCCCTTCTCCGTCCTGACCTCGGTCGAGATGAAATCCCCGAGAGTGTAGTCGTGCCGCGCCGCCACGCTCTCCGGTCCAAACCGCTTCCTGGCGTAGTGCCTGACGGCCCGGGGCGGGGTCATCGTGCTGGTCGAGGACAGGATCTGGTCGCCGTCCAGCAGATGGAACCATTTTGCGGCGGGACCGAAGGCGTGCGTCGGATACACATTGCCCTTGGACCCCGTGAGCCACTTGCCGCGCCAGGTCAGCGACCCGTCCTCCTCGAAATAGAGGTAGCGCACGTCGTGCAGGTAGGCGCATTCGGCGAAATAGGTCTCGCCAAAGCGTCCCTGGTCGACCATGTTCTGCACCAGCATGTTCTCGCGGAGGTAATTGTAGTTCTCGAGGAGGATGTAATGGCGGCCGCTGGCCTCCTTCGCATCCACCAGTTCCCACAGCTCTTCGAAGCTGTAGCCCGCGGGGACCTCGCTGCCGACATCCTTGCCCGCCTTGAGCGCGTCAATGGCCATCCGGGCGTGAAGCGGCGCCGGCGACGCGATCAGCACCGCGTCCACATCGTCCCGTTCCAGCAGGTCCCGGTACGCATACGGGCCACCCGAATACCCGGCGGGCCGGTGGCCGGTCTTGTCGCGGACCGCATCGATGGCGCGCTCGAGGTTCGTCTCGCTGGTGTCGCAGACGGCCGTGACGGACACCCCAGGAAAGTCCAGCAACAGCCCCATCAGCGAACGGCCCCGCGCCGTGCCGACCGGCGTCGCCTCGCCACCGGTACCAATTACGCCAAGCCGCACCGTGTCCTTCGGCCGGGCCGGTTCCGCGGCCATACGGCCGACGAAGGTGTCAGATCGAATCATGTCTATCTTCCTGTGGGTGATGGGGTTCCCGTACAGACATGCCAAGGGTATACCAGAGTTCCCGGTTCATGCCACCTGTTCCGAACAGTGATCCCGCGATGCTGGCGGGATGATTTGTCTTGACGAATCCCCGCGACTGTGGTGTACTGTGGTTTGTCTGGAAATTCGTAGTTTCCGTTGCGAAACCCGGGGGAAGGTGATTCATGGTGTGTGTAGTGCGACTTCTGTTGGTGGCAGTAGTGGCGGGTGGGTTGCTTCAGCCGCAGCGGGCACCGGGGGTCGTCATGTCTCCCCCTGGGGGCGTTCATCCTTCTCCGGTGACCGTCACAATGTCCGACGACACGCCGGGCGGTGTAATCCGGTATACGGCTGACGGGAGTCTTCCCACGGCATCCAGCACCCTGTATACGGAACCCATCACCGTCACAGGAACAGCTGTGAGCCGCGCCGCCGCATTCGTGGGCGGTGTGCGCGTGAGCGACGTGGTCACGGAGACGTATCTCATCAACCCCAACACCTCGATCCCCATCGTCTCCTTCGTTATGGACCCCTATGACCTCGATCCGCACGACGTGCTCACGCCGTTGAACCGATCGAACCCGGCCGCCAACACCCCCGAGCAGGTGTATGCCGCGGCGATCTACTGGAACTCCTATTTCTTCACGGAGTCGTTGTACCAGGATTATTTCCACACGACCGACGACATGGGCCAGCGGCCGGTGAACATCACCTACTGGGAACCGGGCGGCGTCAAAGGCTTTCAGGTGGATGCGGGGTTGTCGATGCATGGCGGAGCGTCGCGCCAGAACGGCACGATGAAAAAATCGTTCCGGGTGTATTTCCGGAACCTGTATGGGCCGGGCAAACTTACCTATCCGCTGTTCAGCACTACCCCGGTTGACACATTTAACAAACTCGTGCTGCGCGCCAACTACAACGACGGGTGGTCGCACAGCAGGACACCGAATGCGACGAACACACAGACGGTGCTGGCCGCCTATGTCCGCGACGCGCTCAACCGCCGGCTTCGCCGCGACATGGGCGACCTCGCCGGACACGACGGCTGGTGTATGGTCTACCTGAACGGCGAAGCGTGGGGACTGTACAACACGACGGATCGTTTTGATGACGGCTGGTTCAAGGAGCATACCGGCAATGCCGATTGGGACCTTTTGGAGCTGAGTGATGTGGGCGGCGCCGGGAACGACAAGGATGCCCTTCCCCATGGCGCCGACTCGCTCAAGGAAGGCGATGCGACTGCATGGCAGAGCTTTGTCCAAAACTATGTGACGCTCGGCGCCAACGCCAATCCGAGCGGACTATCGGGAGATGCCTACTACCAGGCCGTTCAGAACATCATTGACGTTGAAAATTTCACCAACTACATGATCCTCAATATATGGAACGGTAACTGCGACTGGCCGCATCACAACGGCTTCGTCGCGCGCGAGCGGATACCAGGCGGCAAGTGGATCTTCCTGGACTGGGACACCGAGTCCGCATTTGGCGGCGGCGGCGGCGGCAGCGCCGATGTGTGGGGCGATGGCCGGGCTCTTGGTTACAACGCACTGGCCCGGTGCACCGACCCGCGCATGCGTCTGCCCAATCTGCTGCGGCAACTATTGGGCAGTCCGGCCTATCGCAACTACTTCGCGCAACGGATGGACGTGCTCCTGAACACGACCCTTGACCCGGCGCACATCAACGAGGCCGTCGACGAGCTGGCCGCCATGATCCGTCCCGCCATGCCCTTCGAGAAGCAAGTGTGGCAGCAGGTCCACACGGTGGCCACGTGGGAGACGGCCTTGGTCACCATGAAAAACTGGAACAGCGCGCGCACCGACTACGTGCGCGCCCACGTCCGCGACCACGCGCTGATGGCCAACGTGAACGGCTGGACCAGTGTCACCGTGAATCCTCCTCCCGCTGGCGGCGGACGGGTCACCGTGCAGACCATTGTCCCCGAGGCCTACCCTTGGACCGGCACGTTCTTTACCGGCGTTCCCTTGGTGATCGAGGCGATCCCGGACCAGGGATATGTCTTCTCGGGCTGGAGCGATGGCGACCCGTCCGGGTCGACCCGCACCCTTACCCTGGCCACGGCGCTGACCCTAAACGCCCAGTTCGAACTGGACGGAACCTCACCCGCGCTGCTTTCCGGCGAATTTGGGCGGCGCAACCTGATCGCACTCGATTTTGACCGGCCACTTGACACCGTCACCGCCCTCGTCCCATCGAATTACAGCGTCAGCAACGGCGGTGGACAGCCTGTGGCCGTCTCACTGAGGCGGGACGACACCCGCGTGCTGCTCGAATTCGCCTCGCCGCTGACGTCCGGCGTGAACTACACGGTTACGGCCAGCAGCCTTCGCGATGCCGTGCTGAACCCCCCGATGCCGGCACCGGCTTCCGTCGAGGTCCAATTCGTCACGCCTGCGGTCTCCATCACCGAGATCATGTACAACACCGCGGGACCCAACGACGTCGAATGGATTGAGCTGCACAACACCACGAACGGCAGCATCGACATCTCAGGCTGGTATATAACGGACAGCAGCACCTATCCGGCCACGAGCGAGGGCCATGCACTGATTCCGGCGGGAACGATCCTGCAGGCAGGTGAATATGCCGTGGTCAACCTGTGGAACAACCCCGACTTCGGGTTGTGGCAGATGCCACCGCTCATCCGCGTGATCCACACCGATTGTCCCGACGCCGGCAGCTTGTCCAATAGCGGCGACAACCTCGCGCTCTACACGGCGGCGGCCGGCGGGACGCTGGTTGACGGGTCGCTCACGGTAATCTATCCCGACAAGGCGGTCGCGGGCAGCTCGATCGAGAAGGTGGACGAGCGGTTCCCGTGGGGCACCGAGCTTTCGAACCGCTACAATTTCGAAGGAGCCACCGTGGAACTGGGTTTCGATACCGCCCTGAACGTCGACAGCGAACCCTTGGCTTCCCTCGGAACCCCGGGGCGCGCCAACAACTCCGCCATGGTCGCGGATGATCCGTTGGCGGATGACGACGGTGACGGGATTCCCAATGGCGTCGAAGACGCCAACGGCAACGGTATCTGGGACCCCCACTTGGGCGAGACCGACTGGCAAAGCAGCGACACGGATGGCGACGGGGTCAGCGACGGCCTGGAACGCCTGTTTGGGACTGACCCGTTGAATCCCGACGACTGTCCTGAGCTGCCCGCCACGAGCTGGCTCGTGCTGGCGCTCGTCCTGATCGCGGCCGGGCTGGAAGCGCTGCGCCGCCACGAGGCAATTCGTTCCGCGCGCCAGGATTGAGCAATCGCGTTCGATGCGCAACAACCATTGGGCCAAGGGCAGCCCTGTCCTGCTTAGGCCAGCAATGGAAACCAGATTCATAATGCGCCATTGAGGTGAACGAGCCATACTATCACCGTTTGCTTCCCCCCCGCTCCCTGATGGCAATCTTGTTGTACAGAACGCCGGTACTGTGCCCCCTTGTTAAACTGAATAAATATTCAGTATACTGAGTGGTGGCAAGGTTACTTTTGGGCACGGTACGAAAAGGCGGCACGCGGGTGCCGGAAAGGCGTTATCTTGGGAACGCATCTGCAGATGAAGGGCGTGGCGCTCGCCCGGGAGCTGCCTGGCCTGCGCGCCGACGAGGCATCGCCGGAGGGCTGGGGTCTGGACGCGTTGGCGGGCCGGCTGGTGGAGTTGTCAGGGGGTAGCGGGCCGGCGGCGTTGAGTGTGTGCGCGGGGCTTATTCTCGAGGCGCAACGGCGGGGCGAACTCGCGGCCTGGATCGGGCGGCGGGAAGCGGCCTTCTATCCGCCGGACCTCGCGGCGGCGGGCGTCGATCTGGACGCGCTGCCGGTGGTGCTGACACAGGACGCGTCCCAGGCGTTGCGGGCGACGGATGCGCTGCTGCGGTCGGGCGGGTTCGCGGTGGTGGCACTGGACCTGGGCGTGAAGGTTCGGCTCCCGTTGGCGGTACAGACGCGGCTGCTGGGGCTGGCGACACGGCACGCCACGGCAGTGGTGGTGCTGGGTCCGCCCGGCAGGCCCGAAGCGCCCCGGACGTCGCTGGCGTCGCTGCGGGCCACGCCATCGCATGGGCGCGTGGGGCATGACCGGTTTGTGTGCGAGGTGTGCGCAGTGAAGGACAAGCGCCGGCCGCCGGGCTGGACGCATAGCGAGGTGCGCCGTGGACCGGACGGCCTGTGTTGACGTCCGCGCGCTGCCGTTGCAGCTCTTGTTGCGGCGCTGTCCGGCGTGGCGGAACGTCCCGGCGGCCGTGGTGGACCGGGACACGCCTTCGGGCGCGGTGCGCTATGTAAACGCTGCGGCCCGGGCGCGGGGGGTCGTCCCCGGCATGCGCTACGCGGCCGGGCTGGCGCTCGCCCGCGATCTCCGGGCCGGTGTAGTACACGACGCAGAACTGGACGCGGCCTCCGCGGACGTCCTGGAACGCCTTTGGGACTTCAGTCCGCGCGTGGAACCGTCCGCCAGCGAACGCGGCGTGTTCTGGCTGGACGCGTCGGGAATGCGGCATCTCTATCCGTCGCTCGAGACGTGGGCGGTGCGGCTGCGGGACGCCCTGCGCGCGGCGGACATCGACGCGGCGGTCGCGGTGGGGTTCACGCGTTTCGGCGTCTACGGCGCGGCGAAGACCGTGCGCGAGACCGTGGTCTTCCCGGCGCCCGAGGCGGAGCAGGCCCTGCTGCAACGCGTGCCGCTGGAACGGCTGGATCTGCCGCACGGCGTATTGGAGAACTTGTCCAAACTTGGCGTGACGACCTTGGGCGGCTTCATCGCGCTGCCCGCGCCGGGGATCGCCCGGCGTTTTGGCGCGGAAGCGGCGGCACTGCATCGCAGCGCGCGCAACGACGGGTGGACGCCGCTGGATCCGCGGGCGATTGCGGAACCCATCGAGGCCGCGACGGAGCTGGACGATCCGGAGGACCGGTTCGAACGCCTTTTCGGGCAGTATGCCTCGCTCCTGGAGCCGCTGCTGGCGGAATTGGCCGCCCGCCACGAGAAGCTGCACTCGCTGGAATTCCATGCCGTGCTGGACGACCGCAACGAGGTCCGGGAGACCGTCACGCCGGCACGGCCCACGCTCGACGCGAACCAGATTCTGTCCCTGCTGCGGCTGCGGCTGGGCGCATTGTCCCTGACCTCGGGGGCAGTCCGGCTGGCGTTGCGGGCGACAGGCGCGGGAACGATCGAGGAGCAGCTCGGACTGTTTCAGGAGACGCCCCGGCGGCATTTGGACGCGGTACACCGGGCGTTGGCACGGGTCCGCGCGGAACTGGGCGAGGACGCGGTGGTCACGGCGCAGTTGCAGGAGGCCCATCTCCCCGAGGCGCGATTTGCGTGGAAACGCGTGCAGGAACTGGGGGCGCCCCAACCCCGCGAAGCAGCCCTGCCCCCGCTCATCCGGCGCATCTATTCGCCGCCCATCGAGCTGCCCGGCCGGGACCGGCGCGAACCGGACGGCTGGCTCGTGGCGCGCATCGCGGATGGGCCGGTCGAGGAAGTCATCGGGCCGCACCTGGTCGCCGGGGGCTGGTGGGTACGCGAGGCGGAGCGCGCATACTACTACGTCCGCACACAGAACGGCCGCTGGCTGTGGCTCTACCATGACCTGCGGCGGCGGCGCTGGTTTCTGCAAGGAGAGGTGCAATGAGTCCGCCGGGGACAGAACCTCCGTACACGCCGCTGTGGTGCAAGAGCGTGTATTCTTTTCTCGAAGGTGCGAGCCACCCCGAGGAACTCGTCGAGGAGGCGTACCGGCTGGGCCTCCCGTCGCTGGCCCTGACGGATCGCGACGGCGTGTACGGCATTGTCCGTGCCCACAAGACCGCCGAAGAACTCGGCGTGCACCTCATCACCGGGGCGGAGATTACGCTCGACGACGCCTCGCGCATCGTCCTGCTGGCCGCTGACCGCGACGGCTACGCGAACCTCTGCGGTCTCATCACACTGGGTCGTCTGCGGTCGCCGAAAGGGTCGGGCCAGGTCACGCTCGACGAGATCTGCGCGCATGCCCCCGGTCTGATCGCCCTGTGGGGCGGCGCGGGCAGCCTGCTCGCGGGCGAGGCGGATCCGAAAACGGCGGCGGGCGCATTGGGCGAGGCCTTCGGCGACCGGCTCTACGCGCTGCTGACCCGGCACCGCGAGAGCGGCGACCAACGGCGGGAACACCGCGTGCGCGGGCGTGCCCGGCGCTACGGCATGCCGCTGGCCGCGGGGATGGAGACGCTCTACCACGCCCGGCCCCGGCGCGACCTGCAGGACGTGCTGACCTGCATCCGCCACGGCGTGACGCTGTCCACCGCCGGGCGGATCCTCCATCCGAACGCCGAACATGCGCTCCGGCCGCCGGAAGGCTTCGCCAGACTCTATGCCGACGACCCCGGCGCGGTCGCGCGGAGCGTGGAGATCGCCCAACGCTGCCGGTTCTCGCTCCGGCAACTCCGCTACGTCTACCCGTCCGAGCGTTTGCCCGACGGCACGTCTTCCGGCGAATACCTGCGCGGGCTTGTGCTGAAAGGCGCGCGGTCCCGCTACAACGGTCGCGTGCCGCCCGACGTGTTGCGACAGATAGACAAGGAACTCGCGCTCATCCACGACCTCGAGTACGAGGGGTACTTCCTGACCATGCGCGAGATCGTGCGGTATTGCCGCCACAAGGACATCCTGTGCCAGGGGCGGGGATCGGCGGCCAACTCGATTGTCTGCTACTGCCTGGACATCACGGCGATCGACCCGGTGCGGATGGGGCTGCTCTTCGAGCGCTTTTTGTCCAAGGAACGCGCCGAACCGCCGGACATCGACCTGGATATCGAGCACAACCGCCGCGAAGAGGTCATCCAGCACGTCTACACGAAGTACGGGCGCAGCCACGCGGCGATGGTCGCGAATTTCATCCGCTACCGGGGCCGGTCGGCGGTGCGCGACGTAGGCAAGGTCCTCGGCGTGCCCGACCTCGCGCTCGAGCGCGCCGCACGGCTCATCTCGCACCACGACGTCCCGTCGGACCAGGCGCTGGCCGAGGCCGGCCTCGACCCGGAGCATCCCGCGTGCGGCCATCTCCTGCGGCTGACCCGGCTCATCCAGGACGTACCGCGCCACCTGTCCATCCATCCCGGCGGGTTTCTGCTAGGGCACGAGCCCGTGTCCCGGCTGGTCCCCGTCGAGAACGCGACGATGCCCGGCCGCACGGTCATCCAGTGGGACAAGGAGGACGTCGAGGACCTCGGGCTGTTCAAGGTGGACCTGCTCGGGCTCGGCGCGTTGAACGTCGCCCACCGGGCCCTCGACCTGATCGAACGGCATGCGGGCAAACGCTGGTCGCTCGCGACGATTCCCCCGGACGACCCGGAGACCTTCGCGATGCTGCGGCAGGGTGACACCACGGGGGTGTTTCAACTCGAAAGCCGCGCGCAGATGGCGATGCTCCCGCGCCTCCGGCCCCAAACCTACTACGACCTCGTCATCGAGGTGAGCATCGTGCGGCCCGGCCCGATCACCGGCGGCATGGTGCACCCTTACTTGCGGCGGCGGGGCGGCGAAGAGCCGGTGACCTATCCGCATCCGTGCCTCGAACCCATCCTCAAAAAGACCTTCGGCATTCCGCTGTTCCAGGAACAGGTCATGCAGCTCGCCGTCGTCGCGGCCGACTACACGCCCGGCGAGGCCGACCAGCTCCGCCGCGACATGGCCGCGTGGCGCAAGGCCGGGCGCATCGAGCAGCACCGCGAACGGCTCATCGCGCGGATGGTGCGCAAAGGCATCGAACGGGAATTCGCCGAACGGGTCTTCGAACAGATCCGGGGCTTTGGCGAATACGGTTTCCCCGAGAGCCACGCCGCGAGCTTCGCGCTCATCGCCTACGCCACGGCGTGGATGAAGCGTCATTACCCAGCGGCCTTCCTGTGCGCGCTGCTCAACGCCCAGCCCATGGGCTTCTACAGTCCGGCCACGCTCGTGCAGGACGCCACCCGGCACGGGGTCGTCGTGCGGCCCGTGGACGTGAGGCACAGCGACTGGGACTGCACCTTGGAAGCGGACGCAGGCAGCGGGGAAGGCTTCGCCGTGCGGGTGGGACTGCGCTACATCAAGGGACTGCGCGGCGAAGACGGCCAGCGCGTGGTTGCGTGGCGGGACGCGGGCGGCGGCGCCTCCTTTGACGCCTTCCGGCGGCGGACCCGCCTCGACGAGCGCGCGCTGGCGCTGCTGGCACAGAGCGGGGCCCTGGAAGGCTTCCGGGGCGAACGGCGCGACGCCCTGTGGGACGCACTCGGCGCCTTGCCGGAACCCGAAGACGCCCTCGACCTGCCCGACGTCGAGGCCCCGGCGCACTTCGCCGCGCTCGACGGCTTCGAGACGATCCAGTGGGACTACGACGCAACGGCCCACAGCACCCGCGGGCATCCCTTGACGCCGCTGCGCGAGGCGTTGACCGCCCAGGGCCTGCCCGACGCCGCCGGCGTGCGCCGGATGCCCGACGGCAGCCACGTCCGCTACGCGGGCGTCGTTATTTGCCGTCAGCGCCCCGGCACCGCCAAGGGCGTCGTGTTCATGACCCTCGAAGACGAGACCGGCTTCGTCAACCTTGTCGTATGGGAGCGCGTCTGGAGCCGCTGCGAACGCATCGCCGCCGGAAACGCCTTCCTCGGCGTCACCGGCAAGCTCCAAAACCACGCCGGGGTCGTTCACATCATTGCCGAAGATCTCTGGTCCCCCGAGATACAGCAGCCCCCTGCCGAACCCAAGAGCCGGGATTTTCATTGACGGGCGGCAGGTCACGTCACAAGAAAAGCGCCCCCGTTCCCAAGGGCGCTGTGTGACACCATGATTTGGTTAAGGATTACGGTTCGACCAGGAAGGTTTCCGTCGAGCTGATGGACGATTTGGCCGTGCTGGCACGCTGGAAGACGGTATATTCGCCGGGCGCGGCGCTACGCGGCAGTTCAAACTGCTGCGTGCTGACCCACGTGCCGTCGCCGCGCTGAACCGTCTGCGTCGATTCCGTCAGGACATTGCTGCCGCGGCGCAGTTGCCGGGTTTCGGTTACGGCCGCTCCCTCTCCGGCCCCCAGCAAGGCGTACTGCATGGTCATCTCGCCCATGCCGCCGGTGCGAATGACCGAGGGCAGAACCTGCGCGTTTTCCATGGACAGCATTTCACCCTGAGACGACTCATAGGCGTACTTGGCGGCGGTTTCCTCGCGGCTCTTGGCCCGCCGCGCGCGAACGTCATGCGTGATCAAGCCGGCCAGACCGCCGACGGCCGCACCAATCAGCGCCCCTTCACCGGCATTGCCGCTGGCACTGCCAATGGCCGCGCCCGTGGCCGCGCCCAGGCCGGCGCCCAGCGCGCCCGATCCCGCATAGGTCTCGCAGCCAGTCACCAGCAGCGCCGCACACACCAGCCCCACCGTCACCACAATCAACGATTGCTTTGTCATATCCTTTTTCCTTTCGCACTGCCGTACATCCGGCACGTCACCGCAATGCTGTGTGTTATATCACCTAAGGTGCTTAAGCTACAAGGTTTGGCGGACCGGTTTTTATTCCTTTCCACCACAATTTGCGCACGGACCCGTCCGGGCCGGGCACCAGGTGAATAAACTTCTTCTCCTCATGGTTAGACGCTGGGGCGAGATTTATGTTCATTCGAAAAGTCTGCAACGTTTGACGGCCTCGATTGTAAGTATGGGTGGAGGAGAAATGCGCGCTGCAGGCAGGGCAGCGCCCGCGAGGCGCTGTCCTGCCGTCATTGACTTGACCGGACAACGCATTGGCGCTAGGATGGATGGCGCAGTTGAAGTGTTTCCTGTAACCGGCGCTGCTGGGGTAGCAGGCCGTATGCGTGTACAGGCAAGGGAAACGGAAACCAGAAGGAGAAACGAAATGGAACTGATTACGCTGCTCATCATCTTGCTCGTGGGCTGGTTCTTCGGGCTGTTTGACTTCCTCGGCCTCTAGTTCACGAATGGTTTGACCGGAAAGGGGGTTCCCGGCTCGTTCGAGTCCGGGGACCCCTTTTTCCATGCCTCCGCGCGGACCCGGCTTTCTCCTCCTGTCAAGCCATTTGTGGATCTTACCCGAGGGGCTTTCGTCGCGCCATTTGCGATCTTACCCGAGGGATGTTTTGACCTTTTCATGAGGGCTCTCCTGGCACACTCCTCCCCGCGGGGAGGGGTG
>JBPOJD010000006.1:0-205267 GCA_052033955.1 Candidatus Hydrogenedentota bacterium | reverse complement strand
AGGCGGGACTGACCCAGCGACGAAGGAGCGGCCGGGTCTGTCCCGGCCTTGCGGCGCGTCCTTCATCACAAAGAACCGCGTCCCGCGGTCGTCGGCTCCTAATGAGACCAACTCGGGAGGAGGGCGGAACGGCGAGCCGTCGGCTTCGCTCGGGATGACAATAGGGATAAGTGATACCCCACAGGGTTTCTCTATCCACTGAGCGGCGCGCCGCTGTGGACTCAGGATGACAATAGGGTTGGCGGATCCCGCACAGGGCCTTTGCGCAAAAGCCATGTGAGACAGCCCAGCAAGGCGGGACTGACCCAGCGACGAAGGAGCGGCCGGGTCTGTCCCGGCCTTGCGGCGCGTCCTTCATCGCAAAGAACCGCCTCCCGCGGTCGTCGGCTCGATATGACACCACGGCTGGCTTCTTGGCACCAATTCCTCGGCATACCTGTCATTCTGACCGAAGCGGAGAATCTCCTTGCACGGGTCATGATGCCCGCGCGGCGCGCGGTGAACCCGGTCGCGGGACTGCTTCGCCGCCGCCACCGCCCCGTTTAAGCCGCCGCGCGGGACTTGCTATAGTAGGGCGGTCACCAACACCCACGGAGGACGTGTCCATGACCGCGATCGACCGCGCACTGGCCTATCTCAAGGCGAATGAAGCGCCTTTTCTGGAGGAATTCAAGGAATTGCTGAGCATCCCGGGCGTCAGCACCCTGCCCGGGCACAAGGCGGATGTCCTGCGGACCGCCGAGTGGCTGGCGGCTGTCCTTCGCCGCCTCGACATGGAGGCGGTCACGGTGATGCCGACCGGCGGCCATCCCATCGTCTACGGGGAGTGGCTGCACGCCGGTGACGCGCCGACCGTGCTCGTGTACGGCCATTACGACGTCCAGCCGCCCGATCCGCTCGAGGAATGGGTGACGCCGCCCTTCGCGCCAACGGTCCGCGGCGAGAACATCTACGCACGGGGCGCGTCGGACATGAAAGGCCAGCTTTTCGCCCTGCTCAAGGCGCTCGAAGCGCTCCAGCAGGAAGGGGCCTATCCGGTCAACCTCAAGTTTCTGCTCGAGGGCGAGGAAGAGATCGGATCACCGAATCTCGCGCGGTTCATCGAAGCCCACACGCCGCTCCTGGCCTGCGACGTCGTGCTGAACTGCGACGGCGGCATCCTTGGTCCGGACATGCCGAGCCTGACCTACGCGCTGCGCGGGTTGGCCTATTTCGAGATCGAAGTTCGCGGCCCGAAACGCGATCTCCACAGCGGCGTGTTCGGCGGGGCCGTGCACAATCCCGCGCAGGTGTTGTGCGACCTGCTTTCGGGCATGCACGACGCGCAGGGCCGGGTGACGCTGCCCGGTTTCTATGACCGCGTGGTGCCGCTGGAGGACGACGAACGGGCCGCCACCGCGAAGCTGCCAACACAGGATGAGCATTACATGGAGCTGGCCGGGGTCACGGCGCTCTGGGGCGAGACGGGCTACACCGCGGCCGAGCGCGTGGGCGCCCGGCCCACGCTCGAGATCAACGGCCTGCTGTCCGGCTTCACCGGCGAGGGTTCAAAGACGGTCCTTCCCGCCAAGGCAATGGCCAAGGTGTCGATGCGCCTCGTACCGGACCAGCAGGCGGACGAGGTGGCCGGGCAGTTGCGCGCGTACCTCCAACAGCATGCGCCCGCGACGGTCGAGTGGGATGTGCGCGAACTGGTGCATGGACCGGGCGCGCTGCTTGATCGCAACTCAGCCTATACCGCGACGGCGCTGGCGGCCCTGCGCGAGACCTTTGGCGCGGAACCGCTCCTGCACCGCGAAGGCGGCAGCATTCCCGTGGTGGGCCATATGAAGCGCATCCTGGGGGTCGACACCGTCTTGATGGGCTTCATCCTGCCCGACGACGGCATGCACAGTCCCAACGAAAAGCTGCATCTGCCCACCCAGCGGCGGGCCATGCAGACCTATGTGCGCTTTCTCGCGCGTCTCGGCAAGAAATAGGCCCCGCGCGGCACGCGTTCCCACTGAGGGAGAATGCCATGCCTGAAGACACTGACAGTCTGGATCTGTTGATCGAGGGAATGACCTGCGCGGGGTGTGTGCGCGCCGTCGAGAACGCGTTGACGAAGACCCCCGGCGTTCACTCGGCGCACGTGAACCTGAGCACAAAACAGGCATCTGTCACCTACGACTCGCGCCGGACCGGTCCAGACGCGCTGGCAGCCGCCGTCGCCGCGGCAGGATACCGGGCCGAAGCGCTCGATGCCGCAGGCGCCCCCCCGCGCGATGCCGCCGAACAGGCGGAAACGGCCGCGCGGCGGCGTGTCGTGCTCGCGTGGACGCTCACGGCGCCGTTGGCGCTGCTCATGGCCGTCCACATGACCGGGATGCTGCACATCCCGATAACGCCCTACCACTGGCTGGAAATCGCGATGGCGTTGCCGGTGCTGGCCGTGGCCGGGGCGCAAACCTATGCCAAGGGCGTCAAGACGGCGCTGCATCGTGCGCCCAACATGGACACGCTTATCCTGCTCGGCACCTCGGCGGCCTTCGTGACGGGGCCGCTCGCGCTGACGGGGCTGCCGGTGGCGAGCTATGCGGCCGTGGCGGCGATGATCATGGCCTTTCACCTGACCGGACGCTACCTGGAAGCCCGGGCCCGGGGCCGCGCGTCCCAAGCCATCCGCCAGTTGCTGGAACTGGGCGCGAAAACGGCCCGCATCGAGCGCGACGGCAAGGAGATCGAGGTGGCCGTGCCGGATCTGGCCGTCGGCGACGTGATGGTGATACGCCCCGGCGAGAAGATCCCGACGGACGGCGAGGTCCTGAGCGGTGAAAGCGCCGTGGACGAGTCGATGGCCACGGGCGAGTCGCTGCCCGTCGACAAGCGGGCCGGCGACGAGGTCATCGGCGCGACCATCAACGCGATGGGCACGCTGCGCGTGCGGGCAACGCGGGTGGGCCGTGACACCTTCCTCGCACAGGTCATTCGTATCGTCAACGAGGCGCAGGGCACGAAAGTGCCTATCCAGGCCCTGGCCGACCGCGTCACGGGGATCTTCGTGCCGATTATCCTGCTGGTCGCGCTGGCGACCTTTGCGGCGTGGCTGCTGTTCCCGGATGCGATGAGCGCCGTGGCGTGGTGGGCGGCGCCGTGGCTGCCGTGGGTCGCGCTGGGGGAGGCCTCCCGCTGGACCTTGGCCGTCTTTGCGGCGGTGGCGGTGCTGGTGATTGCCTGCCCGTGCGCGATGGGCCTCGCCACGCCGACCGCGCTCATGGTGGGCACCGGCGCGGGTGCGGGACGGGGCATCCTCATCCGCAACGGTGAGGCCATCCAGACCATGGGCCACATCCGCACCATCTGCCTGGACAAGACGGGGACGCTCACGCACGGGAAGCCCGTGGTGACCGATGTGGCCCGCGCCGAAGACGTGCCGGAAGAACAGGTGCTTGAGGTCGCCGCCGCGGTCGAGGCCGGGTCGGAGCATCCGCTCGCGCGGGCCATCGTGGCGTACCATGAAGAGCGCGGCGGCAAACGCGGCGCGGTCGAGGCCTTCGCGGCCGAACCGGGCAAGGGCGCTGCCGCACGCCGGGGCACTCTCACGCTCGCGGTGGGCAAACCGGCGTTCATCGAAGAGCGCGGCGTGGACCTCTCCCCCGTTCGCGCCGCCATCGAGCGCTTCGAGGCCGAAGGCAAGACGATCATCGTCGTCGAGGAAGGCGGCCGCGCGATCGGGGCCGTGGCGCTGGCCGACACGCTCAAGCCCGGCTCGGCGCAGGCCGTGGCCGGCCTCAAGGCGCTCGGGCTCCAGGTGGCGATGATCACGGGCGACAACCGGCGCACCGCCGAGGCCATCGCGCGCCAAGTGGGCATCGACCGCGTGCTGGCCGATGTGTTGCCGGCACAGAAGGCCGATGCCGTGAAGCGCCTCCAGCAGGACGGGCCGGTGGCGATGGTGGGCGATGGCATCAACGATGCCGCGGCCCTGACGCAGGCCGATGTGGGCATTGCCATCGGCACGGGCACGGACATTGCCATCGAGTCGGCGGACGTGACGCTGGTGCGCGGCGATCTGCCCGCGCTGGTGACGGCCGTGCGCCTGTCCCGCGCCACCTTCACGAAGATCAAGCAAAACCTCTTCTGGGCCTTCGGCTACAACGTCATCGCGATCCCGCTGGCCATCTTCGGCCTGCTGCATCCGCTGGTCGCGGAGGCCGCCATGGCCGCGAGTTCCATCAACGTGGTCGCCAACTCGCTCCGCCTCCGCCGGTTTCGCCCATGAACACTTCCCTGCCGCCTCTCCTCGGTGTGCACAACCTGACCGTGACCGTCGCGGGGGCCCCGCTGCTCGCGGGCGTCTCGCTGGCGCTGTGGCCGGGGGACCGCATCGGGCTGGTGGGGCCGTCCGGATGCGGCAAGACGAGCCTGTTGCGCGCGATCGCCGGACTGGATGCGGCTCGAGGCGTGCTCCGCCTCGCGGGAAGGTCGCCGCAGGTGACCGGGTGGCCGGTCTGGCGGCGGCATGTGCTGCTCGTCAACCAGCGACCGGTGCTCCTCGATGCCACCGTGCGCGAGAACCTGGCGCGGCCCTTCCGGTACCGCCAGGACCGGCGGCCTTTCCCTGCGGGACGCGCCGCGGCCGTGCTCGAACAACTTGGTCTGGAACCGGACCGCATGGACCAGTTGGCGCGGTCGCTGTCCGAGGGCCAACAACAGCGCGTCAGCCTCGCCCGCGCGCTGCTGCTGGAACCGCCGGTGCTGTTGCTCGACGAACCCACCAGCGCGCTGGATGCGGCAAACGTGGACGCCGTCGAGAAGGCCGTCGAGGCCTACGTGGGCGCGGGCGACCGCGCGGTGCTCATCGTGAGCCACGACCCCGCCCAGACGGCGCGCTGGTGTACCGCGGTGATGCCGCTGGACGCGCACCGCGCCCCCCGCAACGCCCCGGAAAGGAGCGCGCATGCCTGACGCCACGGCGGCAAGCGGCGTCATCGCCCTGGCATGGACCGACGTGGCCGTCGCGGCGTGCCTGATACTGGTCACCGGGGCGATCAGCCTCTCGCTGCGCCTCGGGATGGAAAAACGCCTGGCCTGGGCCGCGCTCCGGACCGTCGTCCAGCTCTTTCTCATTGGCTACGTGCTGCGGTGGGTCTTCGACCTCGACCGCGTGGGGCTGGTCCTGCTGGCCGTGCTGGTCATGATCGTCGCCGCCAGCCGCGCCGCGGTGAAACGCCCCGCGCGCACCTTCCAGGGCGTGACCTGGCGCGCCTTCATCACCCTCGTGACCACCGGACTGCTGACGACGGTCTTCGTGACCGCGGTGGTGGTCCGCGTGGACCCGTGGTACCGGGCGCAATACCTCATTCCGCTGCTGGGCATGGTCCTGGGCAACGGGTTGACGGGCATCAGCCTGTGCCTCGACCACCTGCTCGAGGTCCTCGCCGAGCGGCGCGCCGAGGTCGAGATGGAACTGGCCCACGGCGCGACCAAATGGGAGGCCGCGCAACGCCCCCTGGCCGAGGCCGTGCGCCGCGGGATGATCCCCATCATCAACAGCATGATGGTCGTCGGACTCGTGAGCCTGCCCGGCATGATGACCGGCCAGATCCTCGCCGGCGCCGATCCCGTCGAGGCCGTCAAGTACCAGGTCGTCGTCATGTTCATGATCGCCGCCGCCACCTCGCTGGGCTGCGTGGTCATCGCCCTGCTGACCTACCACCGCCTCTTCGACCCCGCCCACCGCCTCCGCAGGGAGCTGATCACCAAGGTCGACCGTTGACCGGGCTGCCCGGCATTTTGTCATAATTCGTATTGGCCGGATTCGCTTTTTGCGGCATAAGCGGGTATAATAGGGGCACTGTATTCGGACCTTGACCCAGGGAGGGCGGACGGATGGGCATGAATATGACGTCGGGCGTGGACAGCGCGCGGATCCCCACATCGGCACAGTATGTCATGAAGACCATGAAGATGCAGGTCGACGCGGAACGGGCCGCGGGCGAACAGGCAATGAAGCTCATCGCGTCCGCGGCGATCATCGACCCGGCCGTGGGCAAGAAGCTCGACGTCTACGCGTAGCCGCCCGCGCCAGCCCTGGACGCCCGCCTCACACGACGCCCCACACGTCCAGATGGCGGTCGGACACCATGGCGGTATTCAGACCGGTCAGACCGGCCGCATCGAGCTGCGCCCGCACCTCGGCGGGCGTGTAGGCCGCCAGCAACGACCGGTAGAACTCCTCCTTGAGCAGCGGCGACTCGTTGCCTGCATGGTCCTCGACAATACGGGCAGCGGCCTCGCGCGACGCGGGCCGGGCCAGGTCGCGCAGGAACACCAGACCGCCCCGCTTGGCCACGCGCGCCATCTCCGCCCACAACCGTCCCGGATCGGGCAGATGGTGCAGGATGCTGTTCGAGAAGACGATGTCGAACGAACCCGCGGCGAAGGGCAGCGCCTTGGCATCCGACAGGACCGGTTGGACCGGCCCCAGCGCGTGGGCCGCACGCAGGATCCGCGCACCGATCCGCACCATCGCCGGCGCGGCATCGAGCGCCACGACGCGCCAGTCCCGCCGCCGCCACAGACGCAACGGGATGTCGCACGGTCCGCACCCCAGGTCCAGCGCGACCGCCCGCGTCAGCGGACCCGCCAGCTCGAGCAGCCGTTCGACAACGGCCTCGTTCACATCGGCGAAATCCGCCTCCGCATAGGCCAGCGCCTCGTGCGGGGCGTCCATCAGTTCCGGCTCGGGAATCCGCTCCATGCCCCCATTGTGCCAGAGCCGCCACCCCGCGACAAGATGCCCGGCCCCACGCAACGCGTGTTAGAATCCGGCCAGAGGAGGCACACGCCATGACGTGGATCAGCGCTGCGCTTCGGCAATACGAGTTCATTAAGCCGCACATCCGGCCCGAAGAGGGCCTCTTTGCTGACCACAGTAAAGGGCAGGCATTCATATACCATGGCGATGTATCTTACCACCCCCCGTCCGCTATCATGCGCAAGCTGACCTCGCGTCCCGTCGGCGCCCCGCTCACCGAGGAACTCGAGCGCGGCCTGTTTCCGTGGCGCTTCGAGGAGCGCGACGACGGAAGGGCATAGACCCACTTGCTCCCTACAGGACGGCGCGCATTGCGTGTTGAAGCACCACGCATGGGTCCTGCTCTGGTCGGACACGTGCCGGTGTCGAGCGAAAACCGGGGACTGTACCAAGCGAAGCGACGAAGGAGCGCAGACGGGACTGTCCCCCGTTTTCGCGGCCCCACGCCCCCGTCGCCGGGTTGCTGCCCGGAACCTCCGCCAAGTGCCCGATGTACATGTTCGTCAGCGTACCCCCTCCGTTCTCCTCGTTCAACAGATCCCACCCGAGCCCCCAACGGTACCGCGTCGTGGTCGTGCCGTTGACCGCGCGCGCACGGCGTTTTCTGATGAATTGAGTTGTGTGTCCCCTTGATCCCCGACGGTGAATCATCCCGGGCTGACCTCAAGAACTAGGTCGTTGGAAGCCTTAATCTTAATGCGGTGCACCGCTGACCGCTGTAATTGAGTCCCCAGTATCGACCATACCTCAACGGTACCCTTTCCGTTGCTGACAGCAAGTGCTTTTCCATCCTTCAGGAGCACAACTTCTTCCGGCTGGAGAGACGTCGGAACGGCAGTCTCCTTTGTCAGCACGCCGTTTTCGTAGCGAGCAAGAGCTAGCTGGCGGTCGCCATCATGATCGATGAAATGGCACAGAACTCCCTTCTCGTATTTGTAGGAATATCCTGGCGGAAACAAGAAGCACGAATCTATCCGCAATCCAACGTCTTCGCCGTCCTCAACAACCGTTGCAAGCTGTCCATACCACAGCGGCGCACACTGCTTTTCATGTGTTGTGATGCGTGCCGTTACAATAACGGAATGCTCTCCCGAGGCTTTTACGTTCTGGCCAATCCCAAGAAGAGGCGAAGTGCCTAGCTTAGTTCCATCTCGACTCACCAGCACCATTTCGGTTCCTGTTGACACAACGAAACACCTGCCGGAGCCCGTAAGCGCTGCAGAGAAGACAGCCTCGGTCGATAGTAGTAGCCTTCTGTCCTGCAGATCATCCCCCGAACAAAGTACAAGCCCTGACAACACGGGGTCATTGGCAGTGCCTGGTGTTACCGACAATCGAGAACGCCTGTAGCAAAGGAGGGCACGCTCGTCCGGTACAACCAGAAGAGGAGCGATCGAAGCGGCACCTTCCCTTGGCAGCAGCTCCGTGATAAGACCATCCCGCAAGATGAAATGGCGCAGCAGTTGGGAATCGCTGTCTCGTGACGAGACAGCAACAAAGTCAATATTGGAGCCATCGTACACTTTAACAGGAATGCCTGGTACCGCCGGCGAGTCCAACATCATCACGGACTGCAGGTCGGGTTCCCAAAGAAAAAGCCTAGACTCTTCAGCGGAACCATAAGAAGCTCCCAATACGCTATCTCCAAGGCGTCCCAGAAGCTTTACCTCGTAGGAATCTTGTCCGAATGCTCCCGCCCCCAAGAGAAGTGTGTATAGAAGAGAACCGTAAAAAGCTCTTGGTAGCTGCATCTATTCCTCCTTGCTCAACTCAAGTGTCAGACAGTGAATGAGGACTCCCGGCCCACTTCTTCCCGGCAGACCATGGCATTCCTCCAGGCAGCACGCTTGTATAGCGCGCCTGCCCTCTTCCCAAAAAATCAGGTCCTCTGCAATTTGAAGGCAACAGCCGAAACAGGCAGCACCCTCAGGGTCCGCGCGAGGCAGATCACATTCACAGGGGAATTCATACTCGGGGTCGAACTTCTGAATAATCTCCCTCCCATTGGGGAAGGGGCCGGGCACACGGTAAATCACGGTTAGCCCGCGCGGATCCAAACGCATCGCCGGATTCCCCCGCACATACCCGTACACATTCAACCCGTCGACAAACCCCGCCGGGTCGGGGGAGAGCCATCGTGCGAGGTCGGGGCGGTAGTAGCGGTAGGGGGCGAAGTAGTGTCCGGCGGTGGCGTCCCAATCGTGGCCGGTGAACATGTGGGTGGTGGAGGCGGTGCCGCTGGAGGCGTACAGCTCGCCATACGGCGTGTACTCATACCCCGCGACCTGGGCCTTGCTCTGGTCGAACAGCGCCCGCGTCGAGCGAAAACCGGGGACTGTACCAAGCGAAGCGACGAAGGAGCGCAGACGGGACTGTCCCCCGTTTTCGCGGCCCCACGCCCCCGTCGCCGGGTTGCTCCCCGGAACTTCCGCCAGATGTCCAATGTACATGTTCGTCAGCGTACCCCCTCCGTTCTCCTCGTTCAACAGATCCCACCCGAGGCCCCAGCGGTACCGCGTCGTGGTCGTGCCGTTGACCGCGCGCGCACGGCGTTTGCCGTCCAGCCATTCTATCACGCGGATCCGCGGAGGTGCGGAGAAAACCACCGGATGGAGTAGTTTGTCACCGTAACTGCCGCACGATCATATCTCCCCTTAATCCCCTTCTAGCGTCCCCCAGAAGCGTCTTTGGATGCTGTCTCCGAGTGTATTTCCAGGAATGACCCACAAACGGTGCAGTACCCCTTGCGGTGAATGGGCTTCAAGATACGAATAACTGTCGTCCGCCGTAGATTGGCGAGGAACAGCTGCCAGCTCGTCAACGGCACCTTACAGACTGGACAGCGCGGCAGTATCCCAAATTCCCTGGACATAAGCCCTCCTCTACAAACTGTCTATGGAACAGTAGATGAGCCCACGCCAGCCACAGCCGACATTGTAGCCAAAACAGAAAGCGCAGAAACTACAAGCCCAAGGGTTTGCCGAGTCCAAGCACATGGCGCAAACAATAGCACAGTTGCCAGGGCCACGACGTCCGGGAGAGCCAGGAGCAGCGCCCACTTCCTGTCTGCAACACTCGATGACGCGCGCGGCACAATCCAGCCAGTCTTCGTGCGGTTTCTTTCTTGCTGCGGAATCGCAGTCGCAAAGGCCGGAGGGATCAAAGCGGCTCACCGGATTCCCCCGTACATACCCATACACATTCAGCCCGTCGACGAACCCGGCAGGGTCGGGGCTGAGCCACCTTGCCATGTCCGGGCGGTAGTAACGGTACGGGGCGAAGTAGTGTCCGGCGGTGGCATCCCAGTCGTGGCCGGTGAAGCGGTGGGTAGTCGAGACGCTGCCGCTGGAGGCGTACAGCTCGCCGTAGGGCGTGTACTCATACCCCGCGATCTGGGCCTTGCTCTGGTCGAACAGCGCCCGCGTCGAGCGGATGAGGTCCGTCGCGTAATAGCGGTACGCGCCCGTCGCCGGGTTGCTGCCCGGAACTTCCGCCAGATGTCCAATGTACATGTTTGTCAGCGTACCGCTTCCATTCTCCTCGTTCAACAAATCCCACCCGAGGCCCCAACGGTACCGCGTCGTGGTGGTGCCGCTGATGTTCGGAGTTTAATTCGTAGTCTGTCCCTTCAATTCCGAATTGAGTTGTGTGTCCCCTTAATCCATGCATTGCCGTCCCTGACGAATGCTGTGGTCATCACTCGGCCGTGCTTGGGCCTTGAAACAAGACCTTGAAGTCCTCGCTGTACCGCCTGCCCTTCTTTCCGGTCAAAATAAGGGCCCCTCCGGGGGCAGTATGCAAATTGACCAGCAATGGACGTCCCAAAATCAATTCCTTTGCCCAAACAATACAACCTGTGTCCCGAAAGGCCATTGCGGAGACTCCTGTCTCCAACGGAGAGCTTTGCAATTCAAAGGCGGCATCCCCACAGCCCTCCAGCGTGGCGGCGCCAGCGAACTCGTCGATCAACAGTAGCCCGCCGTCGCTCAAGCCGAAAGTTCCCTGGAACCCAAACGACCCCTTCTTGGGGAACTGCGGAAAGGTCGCGGCATATACTACTTCCCCCTTCGGCGAAACGCGAAGCACAAAACTCTCACGCATGCCATCATTGACCGACGATACAAGCTCCTTCTCCTGAACATTGAGCACCCCTTCGTATGTGCCCACCAGCCAGGTAAAGCCACCCTTTGCCGGCACGATTGAGGCGAAAGGAACCTTCGTTAGCCCCGAGAGCTCAAGAAGCCAGTCGATAGTTCCGCTTGCGTCCACTTTAAGGACATAATAAGCATTGCGCTCTAACGGCAGAGCCCGCTTCAAAAAAAGCTCGATTCTCTCCGGACTCTCGCAAGGAAAGAACGTGTGGTCGTGTTTCCAATACGAGTAGAATCCTTTCATATTTTCTGCGCTTCCGTACAGCCACCCGTTGCATACCACTGGGGTAACCTTGAGAATCTGGCCGCTGGAAGAATCAAGCGCCACCTCTACCAAGGTCGTCTCGTGTTCCATGTCTGCTTCCACGCACTCAAGGGGCGCACCACGAACCAGTTGCTCGCTCTCTCCCTCTCCTAATCGAATCTCCGGCACCACTGGCGATGCGCCTGAAGGCCTTTTATGCAAAGCTACAGAGAGAAGGCAGAATCTGTCACTGGCCCAGAAAAACTGGCACTTCAACCTGACGTTGCTACGGCAAATGGGCTGTTTCCAAGCGCCACCCTCCGCATCTGTGCGTTCAGCAATATAGGCGTACGCGTCTTGAGTCCCTTCTGCGTTACGTGTGTCCTCACGTACGGTAAAAGCCGTTTCTGGCGGCAGGCTCACGGCAGCATCCACTGCGTCTATGTGAGGAGCAACCACGCGCACAGGCTCAGAGCGATACCAGCAGCCTAGCGTGAGAAGAATGAATACTATAGATGCTGCCGCCTTGGGGGCTTGAAGCACGAAAACCCAATGCTTGTACTTTGTCACAATCAGGGCTCCCTGTCGTTACGCTCCAAGAACTTGCGGTTGCAACAGGTGAAGCAGTCCTCACCCGCTGAGCCACAGTCCCGCCCCGACTCATTAGAAACATAATCCCACTCATCAGCAGGATACGCTCGAGGCCAGATTTCGTATGCTGTAGACGTTGCCCACGCGCAAAGGCGGCCGGCATCCTTTGTTGTGTTGCAGTTCCAGGTACAGTGCCTCATATGATCTCCCCAGCGTCGGTTCCCATACCGGCGGGAGCCTTCCACGTGCGGGAAATTAGCCCTTGCCTCATCAGCAGCCTGTTTGGACTTACAGGCGCAATACGGCACGCCGCCGATGAGCGTTGACTCCACCAGTCCGAACTTGTCGTAGAAGACGACGGGGTTGTTCTGCGTGTACAAGTAAGCGTTAGTACCTGCCACAAACCCCGCCGGATCCGGGCTGAGCCACCTTGCGAGGTCGGGGCGGTAGTAGCGGTAGGGGGCGAAGTAGTGTCCGGCGGTGGCATCCCAGTCGTGGCCGGTGAACATGTGGGTGGTCGAGGCGGTGCCGCTGGAGGCGTACAGCTCGCCGTAGGGCGTGTACTCGTAGTGCGCGACCTGGGCCTTGTTCTGGTCGAACAGCGCCCGCGTCGAGCGAAAACCGGGGACTGTACCAAGCGAAGCGACGAAGGAGCGCAGACGGGACTGTCCCCTGTTTTCGCGGCCCCACGCCGCCGTCGCCGGGTTGCTGCCCGGAACCTCCGCCAAGTGTCCGATGTACATGTTTGTCAGCGTACCCGCTCCGTTCTCCTCGTTCAACAAGTCCCACCCGAGGCCCCAGCGGTACCGCGTCGTGGTCGTGCCGTTGATGTTCGGAGTTTAATTCGTAGTCTGCCCCTTCAATTCCCAAGTTGTGTGTCCCCCTAATCCTCTCCCCTTAATCCTCCAGATTGTGTGTCCCCTTAATTCCCGTGCTGCCACTTTTTGCCCTCCTTCCGCAAAGGCTCTGAGGCCGAGGCAATGTCGAGGACGAAGTTCTCATCACGTGAATATGAGAAAACCACGGCACGTCCGTCCGCAAAGACGACCAGCGCGGAGCCGTAGCCTCCTCCGTAGCCCTTCTCGTCGTGAACCCGAATGTCGTATTCTGGTAGTAAGGGCTCAACCATCAGTCTAGAAATGACCTCCTTGGAGCGATCTCTGTACCCATCGGCGAATTCGGGAGATTCCCCTCCTCTCAAAGCCTCCACGGCTATCTCAATCTGGTCACGCACCATCCTTTCTGCTCTTAGATCTCCCCACACGCCCCATGCAACCATTGTCGCAATTCCGAAACCAACTATCGCAAACATAACTGCTCTCATGGAACGGTTCCCCACAGCCGGAATTTCCTGTGTAACGACTCTAACCCTACGGGCGCGGCTCAGAGGGCGAATAGGCAAGTTGAGACTTACAGCATGCCTCACAACTCAGACCCGGGTAGCTCGAGGCACAACGACGTCCTGCTGCATTGTCCCTTAAGTCCCGAATTTCGAAATTCTGCCTGTTACGTACCCAGCGGAACTTGCAGATATCTCCTCCCAGGTTTTGTATCTCGTGTCCCCACCCAGCAGCAAAGGCACAGGCTTGGCCTGCCTTTTTGGCAACTTCGCACGAGGTAACACAGTGCCTCATATAGTCCTCTGGGTCCGGGTATTTCTTCTGATACCTTTCGCTCATTTCCTTCGCCACCTCACGGCAGCAGGGGCTGCAGGTCGCCGCGGCGTCGGGATTGATTATCACCGGAAGGAACGTGAGACCTAAGGGATCCAATTGGCTGACCGGATTCCCCCGCACATACCCATACACATTCAGCCCGTCGACGAACCCGGCAGGGTCGGGGGAGAGCCAGCGGGCGAGGTCGGGGCGGTAGTAGCGGTAGGGGGCGAAGTAGTGTCCGGCGGTGGCGTCCCAGTCGTGGCCGGTGAAGCGGTGCGTAGTCGAGACGCTGCCGCTGGAGGCGTACAGCTCGCCGTAGGGCGTGTACTCATACCCCGCGACCTGGGCCTTGCTCTGGTCGAACAGCGCCCGCGTCGAGCGGATAAGGTCCGTCGCGTAATACCGGTACGCCCCCGTCGCCGGGTTGCTCCCCGGAACCTCCGCCAAATGCCCGATATACATGTTTGTCAGCGTACCGCTTCCATTCTCCTCGTTCAACAAGTCCCACCCGAGCCCCCAGCGGTACCGCGTCGTGGTCGTGCCGTTGACCGCGCGCGCTCGGCGTTTGCCGTTCAGCCTTTTTGTCACGCGGAGCCGCGGAGGCGCGGAGAAAACCACCCGATGGAGTAGTGTGTCGCCTTGACTGTGGGACAGCACTGTTTGGTCCACTATTATTCCCGCGAGATCGTTCGCTTCGCTGCCAGGATACACTGGTGCGGACAGCGGATCGGAGATCCCTCGGCTTCGCTCGGGATGACAATAGGGATAGGTGTCGCCCCACGGGGTTTCTCTGTCCCCCGGGTGGCGCGCCGCTTTGGACTCAGAATGACAGCTATGCCCATGAACCGGCGCAAAAAGCCAGCCTTGGGGTCATCCCGAGCTTGCGAGGGATCTCCGCTACGACACGCTTGTTGGGACCGCGCTTTCTCTCGTTGGCCTTTTTTTACCAGATCCTCTGTCCCCTTATTCAGGGCCGGGTGATTGCCGCGCTGGCGGGCATTGGGGGCGTCAGCGCATCCGGTCGAGTAGGCGGAGGAGGCCGTCGAGGATGGTGTAGGGGTGGGGCGGGCAGCCGGGAACATAGAGGTCGACGGGGAGGATGCTTGGGGCGCCGTTGCAGGTTTCGGGGTGGTCGCGGTAGAGGCCGCCGCTGATCGCACAGGCGCCGACGGCGATGACGAGCTTGGGGGCGGGCACGGCGTCGTAGGTTTTCTGGAGGGCGCGGGACATGTTGCCGGTGACGGGCCCGGTGATCAGGAGGCCGTCGGCGTGGCGTGGCGAGGCGACGAACTGGATGCCAAAGCGGCCGAGGTCGAACACGAGGGTATTGAGCACGTTGGTGTCGGCCTCGCAGGCGTTGCACCCTCCCGCGCTGACCTGCCGGAGCTTGAGCGAGTGCCCGAAGATCCTGCGCGCGCGGTCGTCGAGGGCCTTGGCGAGCGCGGGGCCGCTGCCGCTGGTCACGAGGTCGGCGCGGGAGGTCACGGCGAGCCGGTGGTCCTGGGTGAAGGTGATGGCCTGTCCGGGACACGCGGCGGCGCATTCGGCGCAGAAGACGCAGCGGCCGGTGTCGATGCGGATGCCGCCGCCGGGCTGGGCCTGTATGGCGTCGGTCGGGCAGACCTCGACGCAGGCGCGGCAGCCGTCGGTGCAGCGGCCGGGGTCGATGAGCGGGTATCCACGAAACCGGTCGGGCAGTTGCGGCGGACAGGCGGGATAGGGCTGAGTCCGGTGTCCCTGTTTGAGCCGTTCGATCATGGATTTCATCCCCGCGCCTCCTTACAGGTCGTGACCGCAGTAGGACAGGTTGAAGCTCTTGTTGCAGAGCGGGAAATCGGAGATCTGCTGACCGCGCAGGGCCATGGCGAGTCCGGTCCAGTTGTGGAAGGACGGGTCGACGGCCTTGTACGCGGCGAGGCGTCCGTCGGGGCCGGTCATGGCGACGTGGGCGATCTCGCCGCGCCACCCTTCGACGAGGGAGACGACGACGGCCTCGGGCGCAAGCGGCGCGATGGGAACCCGGAGGGGACCGTCGGAGAGGCGCCCGCACCGTTCCCGGATGAAGGTGGTCGCGTGGCGAATTTCTTCCCAGCGCACGTGGGCGCGCGCGTAGACGTCGCCGGAACGGCAGGTGGCCACGGGGATGTTCGCGAAGCAGTAGATGCCCGCAGGGTACTCGAAGCGCACGTCGCGCCGCAGGCCGCAGGCCCGCGCGGCCACGCCGACGAGCCCGAGTTCCGTGGCCAGACCGGCATCGATGGCGCCGGTGTCGGTGAAACGGGCCATAACGGAGGGGGTGCTCCACAGCAGGTCCACGGCCCCGGCCGTGTCGCGCGAGACGGTCTCCAGACGCTGGAGGAGTTCGCCCGCGCGCGCGTCCTCGAGGTCACAGGCCACGCCGCCGGGCCGTATCCACCCGCGTCCGAAGCGGCTGCCGCACGCGAGCGCGGTCATGTTGAGGTAGTCGCCGCGCAGTCTGCCGCAGAAGGACGCGGTGGGCAGGTATCCCACGTCGCCCGCGAGCGCGCCGAGGTCGCCGGTGTGGCTGGCGAGGCGTTCGAGTTCGAGGGCCACCCCGCGCAGTTGCGCGGCACGCAGCGGCACGCGGACGCCCGCAAGCGCTTCGACGGCCTGGCAGTGGGCGATCGCGTGGCCGACGCTGGTGTCGCCCGCGAGGGTCTCGGCATAGTGGACGCTCCGCTTGCCTGGGCCGCCGACAAGTGCGCGCTCGACGCCCCGGTGCTGATAGCCGAGGGCGATTTCCAGATGCAGCACGTCCTCGCCGTGGCACTGGAACCGGAAGTGTCCGGGCTCGATGATGCCCGCGTGGACAGGGCCGACGGCCACCTCGTGTATCTCGTCGCCTTCGACACGGAAGAAGTCGGTCACGCCGGCGGCGTCGTCGTTGTAGCGGCGCACGGGTTTGAGCCACGGATGCCCGTCGGGCACGATGCCGCACTGTTCGGCGATCTCGCGTTCGAAGAGATGCGCCTGCGGGCATTCCGGCGTGAGCGCGGGATACGACCCCTCGACATCGCACGCGGCCAGCGTCAGGGCGCCGGCCGCGGGACCGGCCACGACGGCGTACAGGCGCACGGCGTTGTCGCATCCGGTCGCGCGTCCGAACAGGCACACCAGGCGGCCGCCCTCGGCGACGGATTGCAGGACGGCCGTGCGGAATCCGGCGAGCGCGAGCACGGGGACCGTGGCCAGGCTTGCGGCCTCGCCGTTGCGAATGGGCAGGGGCGCCGGGCTCATCACTGCACCCCCTCGACGATGGCCGCGGCACGGCGCAGGGCCTCCTGGAGGACGTCGGGCATCCAGACGCCCAATACGAGCAGCGCGCCGACCGCCGCGACGGTCACGGCCCGCTCCACCCACGCGACCGCCGCGGTTCTGGGTGTGACGCTGGAGCGTCCCCAGCCGATGGCGATGGCGTGCCGCAACATGCCGATGAACACGACGGCGGTACCGGCCAGGAACAGGCCCAGGGAGACGAAGGCGCCGCGTTCGATGGCCGCGCGCACGATGAGCAGCTCGCTCAGAAACAGCGCAAACGGGGCCACGCCTATCAGCGCGAGCATGCTGGCGAAGAGTGCGTTGCCCCAGAGGGGCGCGGCGCGCATGCTGCCCGCCATGTCGGCCATGTCGTGCGATCCATAGAGCTGGCCGAGGCGGCCCGCGGCCAGAAAGGCGAGGGTCTTGCCGAGGGAGTGGACCAGCGTGTGGAACAGGGCCGCGAACACGCCCAGTCCGCCGAGTCCGAGCCCGACGGCGATGATGCCGAGGTGTTCGACGCTGCAGTAGGCGAGCAGGCGCTTCACATCGCGCTGAAACACGATGAAGGCCGCGGCGACGGCTATCGAGAACAGTCCGAATCCGAGCAGGAGGCGCAGGCACCAGCCGGAGTGGCCGGTGGCGATCTGAAGGATGGGCATGAACCGCATGATGCAGTACAGCGCGGCATTGAGCATGAACCCGGAGAAGAGGGCCGACACCGGCGCAGGCGCCTGACTGTGGGCGTCGGGCAGCCAGGTGTGCATCGGGGCGATGCCCGCCTTGGCGCCGTAGCCGACGAGCAGAAACAGAAACCCCGCCTTGAGCAGCGCGGGATCGAGCGATCCGGCCTGGTCGACCAGGGTCGTCCAGAGCAGCGCGTGCTCGACCGGGAGGTGTGCGCGGTCGGCCGCGGCGCCCACGAGCAGGGTACCCATGAAGGCGAAGGCGATGCCCACCGAACAGACGATCAGATATTTCCACATGGCCTCGAGCGACGCCTGCGTGCGATGGGTGGAAATCAGGAACGCGGTGACCAGCGTGGTCGCCTCGACGCCGACCCACAGGATCCCGATGTTGTTGGACACCAGGACGAGGGTCATGGCGGCCTGGGTGCCGCACCAGAGCAGTCCGAAACGTTGTGCGCGGCGCCGTGACATGCCGCCGCTGCGCAACGCGCCGGAGAAATAGGACGGCAGACACAGGGCGCTGAGAACGAAGACCATCGCCATGACGAGCAGGTGATAGGCCGAGAGCGCGTCGAGGAAGAGCCAGCCGTGCGCGGCGTGAAGCGGTCCGTTGGCAAACACCTCCCACGCCGCGCCAACGGAGGAGGCGGCCAGTCCCGCGGCGGCGATCCAGGGGACGTGCATGACCACGCGGCCGGCCGGGCTCCCCAGGCAGGCGGCCCCGCCCGCGACGGGAATCAGCAGCAGTGTCCAGAGGAGGTAGTCGCCCATCGGATCAGCCTCGCAGACTGTCGAGCTGGTCCACGTCGATGTGGTCGAACTCGCGGTTGATGTGGTGCACGGCCACGCCCATCACGAAGACGGCCGCAAAGGCGTCCAGCAGCACGCCGAGCTCGACGAGCAGGGGCGTTTCGCGGAGCAGGGCCATGCCGAAGACAAAGGTGCCGTTTTCGAGCACGATATAGCCGAGAATCTGGCTGATGGCCTTCCTGCGCGAGACCGTGATGAACAGGCCGACGAAGATCAGGAAGAAGGACACCGGGACGAGCAGCGACGACGACACGTGGCCGAAGGCGGGCAGGCGCGATGCCAGCCACACGGAAATGGTCAGTGAGAACAGGCCCCACAGGATCGAGGCCGTGTAGCCGACAAACGGCTCCACTTCGCGGCGAATGTTCGCGCCTTCGAGTGCCGCGACGAGCAGCCGCGGGAAGATCACGCCCTTGAGCGCGATAGTCGCGGCGCAGAGCAGCATCACCCAGGCGGTGGGCGCGCTGTCCCGCACCACCAGCGGCAGCAGCCCGAGGGCGACCCCCTGGAACGCCACGAGCCGGATGCAGGACCGGAGCTGACTCGAACCCAGCAGCGCGAGGTTCGAGATGATGACGATCAGCAGGAGGCTGTCAACCCAGTTGTTCATTGGCTTACCTCAGAATCAGGACCAGCGCGAGCACCGACAGCACGCCCGCGCTGATCAGCAGCCGCGGCACGCGCACCAGACGCAGCCGCGCAAGCGTCGACTCGATGATTCCCACCAGGATCGCCAGCGCGGCAAGGCCCGCGAGCGCGCCCGCCGTGTTTACGAAGGGATTGGCGGTGTGAAAGGGCAGGGCCGCGTTGACCACAAGCGACCCCAGCACCCACATCCGCAGCGCCGCACCGTAGAGGATGAAGGCCAGGTCGGGTCCGCCGTGGTCGAGCACCATGACTTCGTGGATCATCGTGAGTTCGAGATGGGTATTCGGATCATCGACCGGCATGCGGCCGCTTTCCTGCAGAAACACGATGAACAGGGCGGCGGCGATCAGCGCGCCCGGGCCCAGGTACGCCCAACCCTGCGAAGAGAGTGTGCCGAAGATCACCGAGAGGGACATCGCCCCGGTCTGCAGGGCCAGCGCGCCGATGGCGAGCAGCAGGGCCGGCTCGCTCAAAGCGGAGAACTGCACCTCGCGGCTCCCTCCCATGCCTTCGAAACTCGATCCGGTGTCGAGGGCCGCCAAGGCCGTGGCGAAACGCACCAGCCCGAGCAGGTAGATCAGCACGAGAAAATCGCCGGGGAAGGCCAGCAGCGCCGGGGCGCCTCCAAAGGGGAGCAGCGCCAGTGCCAGCATGCTTGCGGCCAGCCCCACGACCGGCCCCGCGCGGAAAATCCACGTGGTTGTCCGGCTGTAGGTGGCCCCTTTCCGCAGCAGCTTGAAGAGGTCGGCGTAGAGCTGGAGATACGGCTGCCCGGTCCGCCCGGCGAAGGCGGCCTTGGTCTTGTTGATGATCCCCGCCAGCAACGGCGCGAGGAGAAGCGCCAACAACACGTTTATCCCGGCGTGTGCATCCATTTCCCGCTATCTCAGGTTGAATAGCAACAGAAGAATGAGTGTGACGGCAATGTACAGGACGTAGAGCTGCACCCGCCCGTGTTGGAGACGGCGCAGGTGCGCCAGTACGTCCGCGGCGCGCACGAAAAGGGGCCGGAAGGCCCGTTCATCGAAGGGATCGCGCGTTTCCGTGGCCAGGGCCGCCGTCTCCTTTGGAAACAGACCGCGCGGGGCACGCACAACAGTCCGGGTGCCGAGAATGCCTTGGAACAGGCTCGTCAGCGGCTGCGCGAACGATGACCCGGTGTACTGCATCCGCGCGTCCGGCTGCGCATAGCCGCAGTCCCACGTGCCCGCCGTGGTAACGGTCCGCCCGGCGAGCAGTTTGTGCCGCCCCCAGGCGATCGCCGCGGTCAACGCTACGAGAATCAGGCCCGCCGCGACAATCCGCCACAGCATGGCCACGGTGTCATCGAGACCGGCCAGCGCTGCGGCATCTGGCGCGTTCACGAGCACAGCGATCGCGGGCGCTATCGCGCGCACGACCAGCGGCGCCGCGGCAGCCATCACGACGCAGCCCGCGGCCAGCGCGATCATGGCCACGCGCATGAGGCGGTCCGCTTCGTGTGCGTGGGCGGCGTCCGCCGTGCGCGGCTCGCCCAGAAACACGATGCCGAAGGCCTTCACGAAGCACGCAACGGCCAGCCCGCCGATCAGCCCGAGCCCTGCCAGGACCGCGAGCCCGGCCACGGACAGTGTCGCGGGGCCGGCGGCAATGCCCGTGAACGCGCTGAGGTAGACCAGAAACTCGCTCACAAATCCGTTCAGCGGCGGCAGGGCGCAGATGGCCGCGCAACCGGTCAGGAAGACGCCCGCGGTCACGGGCATCCGCCTCATCAGCCCGCCCAGGCGGTCGATGGCGAGGGTGCCCGCGCCGTGCAGGACCGCCCCCGCGCCCAGGAACAGCAGGCCCTTGAACAGGGCGTGGTGCAACACATGCAGCAGCGCGCCGGCGAATCCGAGCACGGCCACGGCCGCGTGGCCATGGCTGAGTCCAAGCAGTCCGATGCCGAGGCCCGCGGTGATGATGCCGACGTTCTCGACGCTGCTGTAGGCCAGCAGCCGTTTCAGATCGTGCTGCGCCAGGGCGAGGAGCACTCCCATCACGCCGGAGATCAGCCCCACCGCGACGAGACACCATCCCCACCATGCGGGCGGGGGCCCGAGGAAGGTCAGGATGCGCAGGAGTCCGTAGATGCCGGTCTTGATCATCACGCCCGACATGAGGGCGGAGACGTGGCTGGGCGCGGCGGGATGCGCCTCGGGCAGCCAGGTGTGGAAGGGCATGAAGCCTGCCTTGGAGCCAAACCCGAGCACGGCCAGCACAAAGATCCATCCCGCAAGGGCTGCCGGACGCGTGCCGCTGGCCGCTGCCATGCCCGTGAAATCCAGCGAGCCCGTTTCGTTTCCAAGCAGCAGGAACAGCACCACGAGGCACGCCGCCCCGAGATGCGTCGCGACCATGTACACCCAGCCTGCAACGCACGGCTGGTCGCGGTCGTTGTCGAAGGTCACAAGGAAGAAGGAGGAAAAGGCCATCGCCTCCCAGGCCAGGAGAAACAGGATCGCGTTGTGCGCCACGGCCACCAGTGCCATGCTGGCCACGAGCAGGTTGTAGAAGAACCAGCTCGCCGCCACGGACGCGGGCCGGGGGTGATTCCGGAAGTAACCGGCACCGTACACGGCAGCCAGCGCGCCAAGACCAAAGACCGGCAGGAGGAACACCAGCGACAACGCGTCCGCCTGGAGATGCAGCGCCCCGCCCGGCATCGACCAGGGCAGCAGCAGCGACGGCGTCGTGCCAATGCACAGTGTCCGCACGGCAAACACCGTTCCCAACGCGCCGCCCGTGACGGCCCCGGCCGGGCCGATCCAGGCAACCCTCGCGCCCCACCTGCCGCACAAAGCGGACAGGGCGCCGCTTGCGAGCAGGATGAGCAAAGCAAGGACAAAAAACTGCATCGCCGTGGTCCTATTCGCCTTCGGCCGGCTTGCGGTTGATGGATGCTTCCACGCGGCGCACCTCGGTAAGAATGCGTTCGCGGGTGCCAGGATCGTCGATGACCGCCCTCAGCCCGGGGTCATGAAGGGCAAAGGCCAGACGCGACAACAACTGAAGGTGCGCGTAAATTGTCGGACTCACGAGGACAAACAGCGCGTGAACCGGCAGGCCGTCCATTGCGCCGAAGTCGACCGGGTGTTCAAGAAAACAGAGCGTCACGGAGGGCTTGGCGACATGGAGCACGATCGGGTTACGGGGATGCGGCACGGCGATGCCGCCGCCGATGGCCGTCGAGCAGACCTTCTCGCGGGCGATCAGCACGCGGTGGAGAAAGTCGCGGTCCACCTCCTGCGGCAGCCGCATGGTGTCCACCACGCAACGCAGAACCGACCCGGTGTCGGCGCCTTCGATCCGGTAGAAGACCCCGCCTTCCTCGATGGCCGACGCGAGGCTGGGGGCGGCGTGCGACTCGGCGGTCTCGTTGAAGATCTCCTCGGACACGGGGATCTTCTGGGCCGTCACCCACTCCAGCAGTTCCATGCGGTTGACGCGGTACTGGTCCTGGACGCGGTAGGCGGGCAGGACACCGTTCTTGATCCAGCGGTAGACGGTCTTGTCAGAAATATCGAGCAGCTTGGCAACATCCCGGACTTTGAGTTCCATTGCTCCCATTCTTTCGCTCAGGTCTCGAAGCATGGATATTTATGGACATTGTGCCATGGGCGGCCACCAGAGTCAAGGTGACGCGGCGGGTATGCATGGCGTATACTTGGGTAGAGTCTGAACGGGGAACCATAACCAGTTGGAGGTGCCGTATGTCGAGGAACAGAGCCATTGTGCCGGTCACGGAGCGCAGGGTTGAGGGACAGCGCCGCCAGGCCTAGCCAACGCCGGGTCATGTGAGTTTCCGCCGTTCCGGTGCATCGGCATGCACCGGCCGGGGTGTGTTGTGCTGTGCGCCTCCCGCCTTCCTCTCCCCTGTCTCCCCTTCCTTCTTTTTCCACGCCTGAACTGTGTCTAATGGATGGATTGGAGCGCAGAGCAATGAATTCTGAATTCCTGGGATGGAACAACCATTTCCAGCAAACCTTCGACGCGCTGAACTGCCCGGCGGCGGTACCTGCGCGCGTGGCGACGGAAAACCGGGGACATTACGTCCTTTTGACGGCCGACGCCGTTTTGAACGCGCACGTTGCCGGGGCGCTGCGCCACGTGGCCGCGCCGGGCGCGCTGCCCGTGACGGGCGATTGGGTGGCGGCGGCGCCGTGCGGCCCGGCCGAAGCGGTCATACAGCACGTGCTGCCCCGCACCAGTGCAGTCGAGCGGCGGGCTGCGGGGCCACGCCCCGAGAAGCAGGTACTGGCCGCCAACGTGGACGTTCTGTTCCTCGTAAGCGGGCTTGACGGGGACTACAACCTGCGCCGCATCGAGCGCTATCTGGCGATGGCGTGGGACAGCGGGGCGCGGCCGGTTATTGTGTTGAACAAGAGCGACCGCCACCCCGATCCGGCGCAGGCGGTTGCCGAGGTGACGGCCATCGCGCCGGGCGCCGGGGTGCTGGCGCTGAGTGCGCGCACCGGGGCGGGCGTTGAGGCGTTGCTCGCTCAACTCCGGCCGGGCCAGACGGCGGCCTTCCTGGGTTCGTCGGGTGTCGGCAAATCGAGCCTGATCAACCGGCTCGCGGGATGGGAGCGCCAGACGACGCGGGAGGTCCGTGAGGACGACAGCCGTGGCCGCCATGCGACGACGGGCCGCGAACTGATCGCGCTGGAGAGCGGCGCGCTGCTGATCGATACGCCCGGGTTGCGCGAGCTGCAATTGTGGACCGATGAAAGCGCGGTTGCGGCCACCTTTGACGATGTGGCGGCCCTGACGGCGGCGTGCCGTTTCCGCGACTGCCGCCACGGCGACGAGCCGGGCTGCGCGGTGCAGGCGGCGCTGGCGTCGGGCGACCTCGACCCGAAGCGCTACCAGAGCTACCTGAAACTCCAGCGCGAGGCGCGCTACGCCGCGCTGGACCGCAAGACCGACATCGAGAAGACGAAAATCGCCCACATGTTTGGCAGCACGAAGGCCATGGCCGCCTTTCGCCGCGAATACAAGAGGAAGAACAACCGATGAACGACATGAATCCCGTGCCCCGGATGCCCTTGGCGGACCGCTACCCGTTGTCGGCGCAGTACGGCCTGCGCTGGGCGGCGGAGAATGCCATGGGACCCAACGCGTTGTGGCTGATGGAGTGGCTGTGCCGCGGCATGGACCTCAAACCGGGCATGCGCGTGCTCGACATGGGCTGCGGCAAGGCGATGACGTCGATCTTCCTGGCGAAGGAGTTCGGCGTGCAGGTGTGGGCAAACGATCTGTGGATCCCGGCCACGGACAACTGGGAACGCATCCGCGCGACCGGGGTCGAGGACAAGGTCTTCCCGATCCACGCGGAGGCGCATGCCCTGCCGTACGCGGCGGGCTTCTTTGACGCCATCGTCTGCGTCGATGCGTATCATTACTTCGGCACAGACGACCTGTACCAGCAGTACATTCTGTCCTTCCTGAAACCGGGCGGCCAGATGGGCTTCGTGGTGCCCGCGACGATGCAGGAAGTGGACGAGAACGTGCCCGATCACCTCGAGAAGACAGGGTTCTGGGACCGAAAGGAGTGTTTCAGTCTGCACACCCTCGAGTACTGGCGGAGACTCTGGAGCCAGACCCGCCTGGCAAAGATCGAGACAGCGGACACGCTGGAGGACGGGTGGCGCGAGTGGCTGGTGTGGTACGAGACCTGGGAGGCCCACGCGCGGGACACGCTGCCGTCGCCGGATTGGTTGACCGGCGAGATGGAGGGGCTGCGTCAGGATCAGGGCCGGTATATCGGCTTTGTTCGTCTGATCGCGCGCACGCCCGCGTAACCGCGACCGGACCGGCTGCCCGTGGTCACTGCACAACGGGCCGCAAACGCGGGACAGTCCCGACTGCGCTCCTGCGTCGCTTCGCTTGGGACAGTCCCGCGTTTGCTCTTCTCCTCCGCCGTGGTGAATGAGCGCAGCACCAAGGGGACGGCCCCAGCGACGCAGGAGCGGCCGGGTCTGTACCCTTGTTGCGGAGCGGTCCGGCGACCAGCGACCATGGGCGGCTTGCAATGACTGCGCGCGGTCGCGCATCATGCGCGGGGGTATGACACATCCACGCACACTCATAATCCTCGGCCTGTGTGCCGGGACGGGCGCTGCCCTGAGCTTTCCGGGCTGGGGCCTGTTTCCGCTCGCATGGGTGGCGCTCGCCCCGCTGTTCTGGGCGACCAACCGCGTGGCGCCGGGCCGCAGCGCGCTGGTCTTCTTCGTCGCGGGCTGGGCCTTCTACTCGCTGCTGCTGCAATGGCTGCTCGCCAACGTGTACTGGGCGGGGGGCTGGGCCGTTGTCGGTCACCAGGCGCTTTGCGTGGCGATGGCCGCGTACTGGGCCGGGTTTGGCGCCCTGCGCGGCTGGCTGGGCCGGCGCGACTTCGGGCTATGGTCTCCCTTCGTGCTCGCGCTGATGTGGGCGGTCATGGAGTGGCTGCAAGGCGTGCTGTTCACGGGCTTTGGCTGGGGCGCGCTCGGATATTCGCAAGGTCCGAATCTGTACGCCGCGCAGTTGGCGGCCTTCGGGGGCGTCATTGCGATCTCCGCCGCCGTCGTGGCCGTCAACGCCCTGCTGGCCTTGGCGTTCACGGAGCAGCGCCGGAAGGGCCAAGCGCTCCTCTGCGCGGCGGGCCTGACGCTCGGCATCCACGTCCTGGGCGCGGTGCAGCTTGCAGTGGCCGAGCCGGACACCACGAGCCAGCCGTTCACCGTCGGAATCGTACAGCCCAATTTCCCGCTCGAAATGAAATGGGACCGCGAATACACGGTCGAAATGGTGCGCAACACCGCCGAAAAGTCCCGTGCCCTCGCCGACACGGCCGCCACCGACCTGTTCATCTGGCCCGAGTCGCTGGTGATGACCTCGATCGAGCATCCCCAAATCCTTGACATCGTGCAGAGTCTGGCCAGGGACACCGGGGCGGCGGTATTCACCGGTACGATCCGTGTTGATGCGGACGGCAGCGATTTCAACAGCAGCGCGCTGGTCGCCGCGGACGGCTCGCTCGCCGGACACTACGACAAGGTGCGTCTGGCGCCCTTCGGCGAGTACGTTCCGCTCGGACGCTACCTGCCGTTCATCCAGAAGGTCGTGCCGTCGATTGGGTCCATCACGCCCGGCGACGGACACCGGACACTCGACGCCAGCGGCCGTTCCCTCGGCCCGCTGATCTGTTTCGAAGTGCTGTTCCCGTCGTCCGCGTGGCGGCTGGCACAACAGGACGCAGAGTTTCTGGCGGTCATCACCAATCTGGGCTGGTTTGGGGCGAGCAGCGCGATTCGGCAGGAGATCAACATCGCGCGGTTCCGCGCCATCGAGACGCGTCTTCCGGTCATCCACAGCGCCAACACAGGACTCTCGGGCCTGATCGATCCGTGGGGCCGTTTCCAGCCGGTCACGGGCGTGTTCCGTGAGCCCGGCGTCTTCACCCGGCTGCCGGATGGCCTGCCCGCCACGGCCACGATCATGCACCGCACCGGAGGCGCCTACGCCGTCCCGCTGCCGGGCCGGCGCTCGCCGCTCAATCCCACGGCCACCTTTGCCGCCATCGCCGCGTGCGTCTGCGCCGTGGCCTTCGCCACCGCGCTGGGCAAACGCACACGGCCGGACGCCCGCCCATGAGCGACGACCGTCGCCGCGATACGCGACACGCCCTGATCTTCGGCGCGGGCACGCTCCTCAGCCGTCTGCTGGGGCTGGCGCGCGATGTCCTGCTGGCACACCTGATCCCCTTGGCGAGCCTGGACGCGTTCATCGTGGCCTTCCGCCTGCCGAACATGCTGCGCGACCTGGTCGGCGAGGGCGCATCGAACGCCGCGTTCGTGCCGGTGTTCAGCGCGACCCTCGAGAACAAGGACCGCAAGGCCTTCCGGGAGGCCGTTTCGGCAGCACTGTCGGCGATGCTGCTGCTCTTGGGCATGGTGACGGTGCTCGGCGTGCTGATCGCCCCGCTGCTGCCGCAGTGGCTGGGCGCGCTTGAACCGCTGACCGGCGCCGAGACGCATTCCCAGGACTACCTCGATCTGATGTCTTCGCTGACGCGATGGACCTTCCCCTACATCTTCTTCATCGGGCTGGCTGTCTTCATGATGGGCGCGCTCTTCTCGGTGGGCCACTATTCGACCCCGTCGTGGTCGCCCGCGCTGCTCAACGTGAGTCTCATTGCGGCGTGCGTCGCCCTGCGGGGCGCCTTTCCCGACCCGGCCTATGCGCTCGTGACCGGCGTGTGGCTCGGCGGCATCAGCCAGCTCACGGTGCAGTATGTGGCGCTGAAACGCCATACGGGCGTGGTCTGGCCGAGCTTCCGGCTCAACCACCCGGCCATCTGGACCATCCTCGCCCTCATGGGCCCGGTCGTCATCGGCCAGGCGGCCGGGGAGGTCAACAAGCTCGTCGACACGATGTTCGCGGCCTCGCTCGGACGCGGCACGGTCACGGCGCTGTTCTACGCGAACCGCCTCGTGCAGCTTCCGCTGTCCATTTTCGGTATCGCGACCTCGGTGGCCATCCTTCCCACCTTGTCGCGGGCCGCGGCGCGCGAGGACTACACCGAGATCCGGGCCACGCTCATGCACGGTTTCCGCCAGACCTCGTTTCTCGTACTGCCGAGCATGCTCGGGCTCATGGTGGTCGCCGGTCCGCTCGTGCGGCTTCTCTTCCATTTCCCAGCCAGCCAGGACACGATGACGGCGACCGCGCTGCGCCTGTACGCGCTGGGCCTGGTGGGTTTCGCCGGGGTCAAGGTGTCGGTGGCGGGATTCTACGCGGTTCACAACACGCGCACGCCGGTGATCGTGGCGTCGGTGAGCATGCTGCTGAACATCCTTCTGAACGCGGCCCTCGTGCGTCCGCTGGCCTACCAGGGGCTCGCGATCGCGACCACGATTGCGTTCACGGTCAATTTCGCGTTGTTGTATGTACTGCTCTGTGTGCGCTTCGGCCCGGTGTGGAACCGGGATTTCCTGTTTGGTATGGGGCGCATCGTCCTGGCCGCGCTCATGATGGCCGCCGCGGCCTACGGCACCGCCGTGCGCTGCCTGCGCACCTTCGACGGCAACGCGCTCATCACGGTAACCGCGACGATAGCGGTGGCGGTGGCGGTTTATGTGATGATGAGCACGGTTCTCGGCCTGCCCGAGTTTCGCGAGACCGTGAGCGCATTCCGCCGGCGCTTGCCGTAACCGCGAACACGGCCCCGGCGGCCACTTGCCGGAATCCGCCTCGGGCTGGTACGCTTTGATCGCCATGGAACACGACGAAAACTGGAAACTGAAGCGCCTCGAACGCCTCCTGCCGGCATCGCTGGTCGAACTCGTCCACCAGGTGGCCGCCAAGGAAGGCGGCGACCCGCTCATGCTGTTGGCAGACCTGATCCGCAGCGCCGCGACGGCCCGGTTGACCGGGTCGCAGGTACCGTTGCACCGAGAGGATGCGACCGCCGGTGGCCGCGGCCCTTCCACGGACGTTGGTGTTCACGCCCTCGCCCCGCTTCAGGAAGGGCAGATCGTCCTCTTCATGGCCTCCGAGATGACCCCGGAACAGGCCCGCGCCCTGGACGGCGCCTTGGCCGGGCCGGACGACGTGCTCGGCATCGAGGAACTCGCCCTCCTGCCGGAATGACCGCCACGTCGCCGGACGCCCGGTGCTATACTGGCCACAGGGGCAGCGCGAACGGACAGACCAGTGGCCTACCGCATTGCACGCAGAGAAACCGTTGCCGATGGCCTTCGCCGTGTCGTCGACGAGCAGATCCAGCTCGCGACGGCCGACCTGGCCGCCGGACAGGACCGCCACGAGGCCATCCATCAGGCACGAAAGCGGTTCAAGAAAATCCGCGGCGTGCTGCGGCTGATCCGCCCGGCATTGGGCGAACTGTACGCAACGGAAAACGCCTTCTACCGCGACCTGGGCCGTGATCTGGCGCGGGTACGGGATGCGCAGGCCATGGTCGAGTGCCTGGACGCCCTGCGCGCCGCCCTTCCGGACCGGCTGGGGCCAGCGCTGTTTGACCAGACCCGCGCAGAACTCGTGCGGCAGCGTGACGCGGCCGTCGCCGGGGTTGGCGACATCGAGGGACAAGTGGCCAACCTCGTAGCGGCCTGGTCTGATGCGCGGGCGCGGCTGACGTCATGGCCTGCGATGAAGAACCGGTTCACGACCGTGCGCGAGGGGCTCCGGCAGACCTACCGGGCCGGACGGAACGCCATGGACGTGACGCTGGACGCCCCCTCTGGTCCCCACTTCCATGAGTGGCGCAAGCATGCCAAGTACCACTGGTATCATGGCCGCTTGTTGGAAGGAATCTTCCCGGAGTTGATGAAGGGCCACCGCGCAGCCCTTCGCAATCTGTCCGGCCTGCTCGGCGACGACCACGACCTGACGGTCCTCCAGGACGTCATCGGCGCCACACCCGAGGCCTTTGGCTCGGGTGAGGAGGTGCGGAGGTTGCTGGAGGTCGCCGGACAGCATCAACGGGCACTTCGCAGCAGGGCTCACGCCTTGGGAGCGCGGGTCTACGCCGAGAAACCGGGCGCATTCGCCGAACGCTGGGCAGCCTACTGGCGCGCATGGCGCTGAGGGATGCCCCGCCCGCCCGGTGTGGGCTATAATCCCGCCTTCACGCGAAACCCACACGAGGATGGACATGGACTGCTCCCTGCAATTTACGGTCGAGGCGAAGGATCCGCAGTGCGCGGCACGGGCCGGGCGGATCGAGACGGCCCATGGGGTCATCGAAACGCCGGTCTTCATGCCGGTGGGCACGCAGGCGTCCGTCAAGGCGCTGTCGCAGGAGGACCTGGAGACGCTGGACGCCAAGATCATCCTCGGCAACGCCTATCATCTTTATCTGCGGCCTGGACATGAGCTGATTGAGCAGGCGGGCGGACTGCACGGTTTCATGAAGTGGCCCCGGGCGATCCTGACCGACAGCGGGGGGTTTCAGGTCTTCAGCCTGGCGGCGTTGAACAAGGTGACCGAGGAAGGGGTGCAGTTTCAGAGCCACATCGACGGGTCGCGGCATTTCATGACCCCCGAGAAGGCCACGGACGTGCAGCTCGCCATCGGCGCGGACATCATCATGTGTTTTGACGAGTGCACGTCCTACCCGGTCACACGGGAGACGGCCGAGGCGTCGATGCGGATGACGCTGGCGTGGGCCGGGCGCTGCAAACAGCGCTGGATCGAGCGCGAACGTCGGGACAGTGCCCTGTTTGGCATCGTTCAGGGGAGCACCTTCGAGGCGCTGCGCACGGAGTCGGCGGATGCGCTGGCGGCGATGGACTTCCCCGGGTACGCGATCGGCGGGGTGAGCGTGGGCGAAAGCAAGGAAGAGATGGTCGCGGCGGTGGACTGGGCGGCGCCGCGCCTGCCGGCACACAAGCCGCGCTACCTGATGGGGGTGGGACCGCCGGAGGACATGCTGGAGGCGATCGAGCGCGGGGTGGACATGTTCGACTGCGTCATGCCGACGCGCAATGCGCGCAACGGCACCCTGTTCACGTCGCAGGGCAAGCTGAACATCAAGAACCAGCGGTACATGACGGACTTTTCGCCGATCGACGAGCGGTGCGGGTGCCCGGTATGTCGCCGGTATACAAGGGCTTACCTGAGCCACCTGTACCGGTCGGGCGAGATAAGTGCCTTGCGTCTGAATACTTTACACAACCTTTTCTTTATGCTAGAATTTGCCGCTATGTGCCGGGAAGCCATTCGCGCTGGCCGGTTTCTGGAATTCAAGAGGGCCTTTCTCGCCGCCTACGCTGCCTGAAGGGGTGCTTCTGTTTCATCGCACAACCGCTGAGGAGGATGCAGAACGTGTGGACCGTGGCTTACGCCCAGGACAACGTGCCCGATGGGAACCCCGGACAGCCGGGTTCGGCGCTGCCCAGCATCATGATGCTGGTCGCTTTTATCGCGGTCATGTATTTCATCATCTATCGCCCTGCCCAGAAGCGCGAAAAACAGCGCCGGGAGATGCTCAGTTCTCTGTCCAAGGGCGACCAGGTCATCACCACGGGCGGCATCTACGGCACAATCGTGGGACTCGATGAAAAAAGCGTAGTCTTACGCGTCTCGGAAGATGAGAGCGTCAAGATGAAGTTCGCGCGCGCCGCGATTCATCAGGTGCTCCCGAAGAAGTAAACCACCGTTTATTGCACGTAACCGAAGCTTCGCGTGTTGGAGTCATAATCAACCATGAAAAAGCATACTTTACGTACCGTCCTCATCTTGGTCCTGCTGGCCGTGGCCGCCGTGTACATGGTGCCCACGGTCGGATGGATGACCTTGTCCCCGGAGCAGCGTCAGGCGCGTCTGGACAAGTGGAACGAAGAAGACCGGGCCCCCGGGCGTCTGGGCTATTGGGAAGGCGTCGGGCGCGGGATCCGCCGCTGGGCGGAATTTGACCGCGACAAGGTCATCAACTTGGGCCTGGACCTCCAGGGCGGCATCCATATGGTCGTCGGATTCGACATGGAAGACGTGCCGACCGAGATGAAGGAAGCCGGGTTCCGGGCCACGGATGTCCAGCAGATGGTATTGCAGCGCATCTGGCGGCGCGTGAATGATTTCGAGGCCAAGGAGCCCATCATCCAGACCCTTGGCGACAGCCAGGTGCAGATTCAGCTTCCGGGTGAAAAGAACATGGAACGCGCCCGGCGTCTCATCATGCAGACCGCGTTCATGACCTTCAACCTGGTGTCGGGCCCGGACGAGACGCGCCAGGCGTTGAGCCGGGTCGAAACGGCTGCACAGGAAAAAGGCGCTGACTTCCTGCGCTTTATCGTCGCTCCTCCGGTCGGCAGCGCCGCCGACTGGCGTGTTCCCCGTGCGAACTATGGTTACGTGCGCGACGTGGTGGAGCAGGCCAAAGCGGCCGGCCTCGTGCCACAGGGGAAGACCTTTGCGTTCAGCCCGGCGCCCAATCCCGGCGAGCCGGCCGAGAATCAGTATTACAGCCTCTATCTCATGAATGCCGAACCCGAGATGACCGGTGAGGGTCTGCGGCTCGCCGTGCCGCGCCCCGACCAGGAGAACCCGCAGTACTGGCAGGTCCTCTTTGAACTTGGGTCGCAGGCGGCCACGCGTTTCGCGGATGTCACGGAGGCGAACATCGAGCGCCGTCTGGCCATCGTGGTCGACGGTGTCGTCGTCTCGGCGCCGACCATCCAGAGTCGTATCTTCGGCAGTGGCACGATCACCGGCACCTTCACCTCGGATCAGGCACAGGATCTGGCGATCGCGCTGAACTCGGGCTCGATGCCGGTACCGGTGCGCGAGGAGTACTCGGGCATCGTTGGTGCGTCGCTCGGACGCGACTCGATCCGCTACGGCGTCAATTCGGCCATTGGCGGCTTCCTCTGCGTGATCTTCTTCATGCTCATCTACTACCGGCTGGCGGGGGTGGTGTCCGTGGTGGCCTTGCTGGCCAATGCCATCCTGGTTTTGGGCGCGTTTGCCTATTTCCGGTTGACCATGACCCTTCCGGGCATCGCGGGTCTGGTGCTGACGCTTGGCATGGCGGTGGACGCCAACGTGCTCATCTTCGAGCGCATTCGCGAGGAACTGCGCAATGGCCGCACGCTGGCGGCCGCGCTGGACAGCGGTTACAGCCGCGCCACGGTCACAATCCTGGACGCCAACATCACGACGCTGATCGCGGCGCTGATCCTGATGCAGTTTGGCACGGGGCCGGTTGAGGGCTTTGCCATCGCCCTGAGCGTGGGTGTCTGCACCAGCGTATTCACCGGCATCCTCGTCAGCCGCGCGCTGTTCGACGCCCTGCTCGGCCGCGTGAAGGCGAAGACGCTCACGATGATGAGCGTGTTCAAGCCGGAAACGCACATCCCCTTCCTCAATTTCCGGAAATTCGCCTTCGCCGTCAGCGCGATTGCCATCGTCGTGACCATGGGCCTGTTCTTCGCCCGCGGCTACGAGAACAACTTCGGCGTGGACTTCACCACCGGCACCAGCATGATCGTCAAGGTGGACGCGCCGCAGGTGATCTCGGTCGGCGACGTGCGCGACCGGCTGTTTCAGGGCGGTTTCGCCGGCCCGGTGGTCCAAGTTTACCAGTCGCCGTCCGATGACAGCCCCAACCAGTTTGCCGTACGCGTCGGCGAAATGCGCACCGCCGAAACCGGTACGGCGGCCACCTCGAGCGACGTCGAGCAGGCCGTCCTTCAGGCGCTGGCGGACCTCACCGGCACGCCGGCCCAACCGGAACAGTCGATCGAGTTCACGAACATCATGACCGTGGGCCCGGCCGTTGGCAAGGAGCTGCGGACGGACGCCTACTGGGCCATCAGCTATGCCGTGTTGATGATGATGCTTTACCTGTGGTTCCGCTTCGAGCTGAAGTTCGCCGTGGGCGCCGCGGTGGCGCTCGTGCATGACGTGCTGTTCACGGTCGGGCTGCTTTCGCTGTTCAGATTCCAGATCGACATGACGGTCATTGCGGCGCTGTTGACGATTGTCGGTTATTCGTTGAACGACACCATCGTCATCTACGACCGGATCCGCGAGGACTTGCAGGTGTACCGCGGCAAGGGTCAGAGCCTGGCGGAAATCATGGACCTCAGCATCAACCAGACCCTGAGCCGCACGTTGCTGACGTCGTTGACAACCTTGATGGTGGTGTTCATTCTCTTCCTGTTCGGCGGCACCGTCATCCGGCCGTTTGCGTTTGCCCTGCTTGCCGGCATCGTGGTGGGCACGTACTCGTCCATCTACATTGCGAGCCCGGTGGTGCTGGCGATTCAGCAGTACTTCGGACAGCGCAATCTGCCGATGGGTTCGGGCACGGGCGGCGAAGCCCCGCGCCGCTACCGCGCAAAGAAAGAGGCTTCGGCCTGATCTTCCATTGATTGAAAAAGCGCCCGGGATCACGTGGTCCCGGGCGCTTTTGTTTTCGGGGTGTTGCGGGCGGTCCCGCGTCAGGACACGGCCTTGGGGGCCTTGATGCGCGCGAGCAGGAAATCGCGGTTCATCTTGGCGATATGCTTCACGCTGATGCTCTTGGGGCACGCGGCCTCGCATTCGTACTCGTTCGAGCAGTTGCCGAAGCCCTCCTTGTCCATCTGCCGGACCATCGCCAGGACGCGGCGATCCTTCTCGGCCTTGCCTTGGGGCAGCCGGTTGAGGTGGCTCACCTTGGCCGCCACGAACAGCATCGCCGAGGCATTTGGGCAGGCCGCCACGCATGCGCCGCAGCCGATGCAGGTGGCGGCATCGAAGGCTTCGTCGGCCGTCTTCTTGGGAACGGGCATCGAATGCGCCTCGGGAGCCTGACCGGTCCGCACGGAGATGAAGCCGCCGGCGGCGATGATGCGGTCAAACGCGCCGCGATCCACCACCAGGTCCTTGATGACCGGAAAGGCCTGGGCTCGCCACGGCTCGATGACAATGGTATCACCATCCTTGAAGTGCCGCATGTGCAACTGGCACAGCGTCGTGCCGCGCAGCGGCCCGTGCGCCTGGCCGTTGACCATGCCGCCGCACATGCCGCAGATTCCCTCGCGGCAGTCGTGATCGAAGGCGATGGGGTCTCCCCCGTCGCGCTCGATGCCGTGATTGACCACGTCGATCATTTCGAGGAACGACATGTCGGTGTCGATATCGCGCGCCTCAAATACCTCGAAGCGGCCTTCCGTGTCCGCCGAGGCCTGGCGCCACACGCTCAGTGTCAGGTTGATGGTCGTACCCATTACTTGTAGCTCCTCCGATCGAGCGGGATCACCTCGAATCCGAGCGGTTCCTTGTGGAGCGTGGGCTTGGCGCCGACACCGGCGAACTCCCACGCGGCGACGTACGAGTAGGCCTCGTCGCGGCGCAACGCTTCATGCTCGGGCGTCTGGCTCTCCTCGCGGAAGTGCGCCCCGCAGGACTCGCGCCGCTCCAGGGCGTCGTGCACAAGCATCTCGGCGAACTCGAGGTAGTCGGCGACACGCCCGGCCTTTTCGAGGTTCTGGTTGAACGAGCCCGCCGAGCCCGTCACGTTGACATTTTGCCAGAACTCTTCGCGAATCTCGGGGATCCTTTCGAGCGCCTCGTTCAGTCCCTGCTCGTTGCGCGACATGCCGCATTTGTCCCACATCAGCAGCCCCAGCTCGCGGTGGAACTCGTCCACGAGCTTCTTCCCTTTGATATTGAGCAGCCGGTTGATGCGCTCCGCAGCCTCGGCCTCGGCCTGTTTGAAGGCCTTGTCATCGGTGTCGATCTTGACCTTTTCGTTGGTGGCGAGAAAGTGCCCGATGGTGTAGGGAATAATGAAATAGCCGTCCGCCAGCCCCTGCATCAGCGCGCTCGCCCCAAGCCGGTTCGCGCCGTGGTCGGAAAAATTGGCTTCGCCGAGAACGTGCAGGCCGGGCAGATTGCTCATCAGGTTGTAGTCCACCCACAACCCGCCCATCGTGTAATGCACGGCCGGATAGATCATCATCGGCTCGTCGTAGGGGTTCTGGTCGGTGATCTTCTCGTACATGTCGAACAGGTTGCCATAGCGGGCCTTGATCGTGTCCCGCCCGAAACGGGCGACGGCGTCGGCAAAGTCCAGATACACGGCCATGCCCGTGGCGCCCACGCCCTTCCCCTCGTCGCAGACGGCCTTGGCATTGCGCGAGGCGACGTCGCGCGGCACGAGGTTGCCGTAGGACGGGTACCTGCGCTCGAGATAGTAGTCGCGGTCCTCTTCGGGGATCTGGTTCGCGGGACGCGTGTCGTTCGGGTCCTTGGGCACCCAGATGCGCCCGTCGTTGCGCAGGCTTTCGCTCATCAGCGTGAGCTTGGACTGGTAGTCCCCGTGGACCGGGATACAGGTGGGGTGTACCTGCACGAAGCACGGATTGGCCATGTACGCGCCTTTGCGCGCCGCGCGCCAGCAGGCGGTCACGTTGCAGGCCTTGGCATTCGTGGACAGATAGTAGACGTTGCCGTAACCGCCCGTCGCGAGTACCACTGCATCGGCGGCGTGGGACTCGATGCGTCCCGTTATGAGATTGCGCACGACGATGCCGCGGGCGCGGCCGCCCACGATGACCAGCTCGAGCATTTCACGCCGGGGAAACATGGTCACGCTGCCGCGCGCCACCTCTTTCATCAGCGCGCTGTAGGCGCCCAGCAGCAACTGCTGGCCGGTCTGACCGCGCGCGTAGAAGGTCCGCGCGACCTGAGCCCCGCCGAAGGACCGGTTGTCAAGCAGCCCGCCGTAGTCGCGGGCGAAGGGCACGCCCTGCGCCACGCACTGGTCGATGATGTTGACGCTCAACTCGGCCAGGCGCCACACGTTCTCCTCGCGCGAACGGAAATCGCCGCCCTTGATGGTGTCGTAGAAGAGGCGCCGCACGCTGTCGCCGTCGTTCTGATAGTTCTTGGCCGCGTTGATGCCGCCCTGCGCGGCGATGCTGTGCGCGCGGCGGGGGCTGTCCTGGATGCAGAAGACCTTGACGTTGTACCCCAGCTCGCCCAGCGTGGCCGCGGCCGAGGCGCCGGCCAGTCCGGTGCCGACGACGATGATGTCGTACTTGCGGCGGTTATTGGGCGCTACCAGCTTGAGTTCGAACTTGTGGCGGGTCCACTTGTCTTCAATGGGCCCGCTCGGAAGACGCGCGTCGAGGTCAGCCATAGATCAAACTCCGATGGTGTAGGTGCGGATCCAGACGTAGACGGGAATGGAACTGAAGCCCAGCGCGATGGCCGTCCCGAATACGACACTGATCGTGTGCACCAGCGGCGTGATGCGTTCATTGTGGAGGCCGAAGGTCTGGAACACGCTGGCGACGGCATGGGCCAAGTGGAACCCGAGGGCGCACATGGCCGCGATGTAGATGACGGCGCGGACGGGATTCAGGAAGCGGTTCCACACGAGGCCGTACAGGCCCAGCGATTGTCCGTTCACCAGACTCAGCGGTCCCTCCTTTTCCGACAGCGTGAAGTCCCACAGGTGCAGGAACAGGAACAGCAGGATCAACAATCCGGTGATGAACATCGAGCGCGTGGCATAGGACCGGTCGCCGACGGCGCGGTAGACCTGGTAGCGCGTGCGGCGGGCCGCGAAGTTCTCCATGGTGACGCGTGCGGTGAAGTACACGTGGGTCGCGAACACGGCGATCAGGCCAAGGCGGGCCACCCAGAGCAGCGGCCCCAGGCTCGCCAGCTTCTCGGCGTAGAGGTTGAAGGCATCGGCCCCCTGAAAGATGAAGAAATTGCCCGCGAGATGGGCGACAATGAAGCCCACGAGCATCAGCCCGCTCACCGCGGCAATCTGTTTCTTGAGGATGGAGGTATCAAGGACGGAGTACGTGCCTGCCTTCATGGCGCCCTTTCCTGGCAAATGACGGCCGTTTCCCGTGGAAGGTTGTGGGCCACCCGCCACGGCTGTTGCGGACCGCCCGGTGTTCGCCGCTTCCGGCTCGCTGTGGACAGACCCCATACATTACTCTCCTGAATGGTGCGGAGCAACTCCAGCAAGAGATATCCCGCCGTGTTTTCCTAGGGCAAACATCGTTTGATGGCCTGCCATTCCATTGTGGTTGCGCCACTTAGCCCGGCCTGCCATACTGAAGCCGCCACGACTTGCCGCGTGCTGGACCGATTGGAGCCACCGCCCAGGGATGAGCGAAGAACTGAGCCGTCAGACCGGGAGCCCTCAAGCCTTTTCGCGCCGCCACGACCAAAAGACCGGCGCCAGCGCGTTGCTGCTCCACCGCCAGCTCATCGGACAGCGCCTGTACCTGTACTGCCTGGCGCGCTACCTCGTGGTTGCGGCCGTGGCCATCGGCAGCGTCTTCGCGCCAGCGGTGGTCGGGATCGAAGGACTGCCGACGCGCGCCCTGCTGGTGCTGGCTGTCTTCCTGGGCGCGTACAACACCGCCTTCTTCGCCATCGTGCGGCCGTATCGCAACACCGACGCCGAGCCACGCGTCGCGGGCTTCCTCGAACGGCTGATGCACCTGACCATTTTCGGCGACTTCCTGTTCCTCACGGCGGCGCTCTGGATGGTGGGCGGTGCGAAATCGCCGTTTCAGGCGTTCTATCTCTTCCACGTCGTGCTGGCGGGGGTGCTGCTCTCGCGGCGGGCGGCCTTCGGCTATGCGCTGCTCGCCTACGTGCTGTACGCGGGTCTGGTGCTGGGGCAGTGGCTCGAGGTCATCCCGGCCATCTACCCGGAAGGCGCCGTGCTGGCGGGTCCGCTGACCGGGCGCTATGTGGCCACCGTGCTGGTCGTCGAGGGCCACCTGATCCTGCTCACGGTGCTGCTGCTGACCTCGCTCACGAAGCTGCTGCGTCTGGGCGAACGGCGCCTGCGGGCGGCCAACGCGGAACTCGAACAGATGGCGGAGATGCAGCGGGATTTCCTGCACATCGCGCTGCACAACCTCAAATCGCCGGTCGCGGCGGTCACCTACCTCATGGAAAACCTTCAGTCCGATCTGCCTGAACTGACCGATCAGCAGGCCCACTGGCTGGACCGCTCAAAGACCCGGCTGCGCGAGTTGACCGCCTTCCTGCGCGACCTTCAGTCCATGGCGTCCCTGGAATCCGGCGAGCTGGCCAAGCAGGCCGAAGCGGTCGATGTGGCCGCGCTGTTGCACGCCCTCGTGGACGAACACCAGGACCTTGCGGCCCAGCAGCGCCACACGCTCGTGTGCGAGGCGCCCGGCGATCTCCCGGCGGTGCGCGGGGTGACGCGGCTGCTCCACGAGGCCTTGGCCAACTACGTCACCAACGCCATCAAGTACACCCCGGAGGGCGGGCGCATCGTGGTGAGCGCGCATGCGCGCGGGGGGATGGTCCGGGTTGAGGTGCGCGACAGCGGCATTGGCATTGACCCGGAGGGGCAGAAGCGGCTGTTTCGCGAGTTCACGCGGCTGAAGCGAAAGGATTCGCCGGTTGGCCAGGTGCCGGGCAGCGGACTGGGCCTGTCCATCGTCCGCCGCATCGCGGAGCTGCATGGGGGCGGCGTGGGCGTCGAGAGCAGCGAGGGGCAGGGCAGCACCTTCTACATGGACCTGCCGCGGCACGCGTCATAGCGCCGGCGGCGCGGCCCCGTGTCCGACGAGTTCCTCGACCACTTCGAGGATTTCCTGCAACGAGACCCCCTTCTCGAGAAAGCGGTCCAGCGGCGCCCAGCGGGCATCTTCCGGAGTGATGCGGATCCCCATGTGCTCGGTCATGCTCGAAATCATGACGATCGGCACCGTGGCGGTCCGGGGATCCTCGCGAACGTCGCGGCAGAATTCGGCGCCGTCGATGCCCGGAAGAAGCAGGTCCGTGATAATCAGGTCAGGGCGGTGGCTCGCGAGATAGGTCAGGGCCGCTTCGGCGTGGTCGAATGCCTCGACCTCGTGCCCGGCCCGCTCGAGCGCCGCCCGGTAGGCATCCCGGTCGTCTTCTTCGTCTTCCACCACGAGGATATGCGCCATACGTGACTCCTATTCGCCGACCGCCGCCAAAATCGCCTCGGTATCGACATATTCGCGCACCAGTTTCTGCGCCTGCTCGATCTTGTCCACGTCTTTGGGGGTTATCTTGAAAACTTGGTGCTGCACGCGCGCGGAGACCTCGTAGGTGTTCTCCTTGCAGTGCAGTACGGGCAGACCTGCGTGTTTCACGAGGCCCATAATGGTGAAATGCGGGATAAACCCGCCGGTCAACAGCACGGCCTCGACGCGGCCGCGCTCGTCGGCGGGATCAATGCGGCTGTTCAGCGCGACCAGGATGTTGTCGATGCGATCGCCCGGCGTGATCATCAATGTGCGAGCCTTGAGCCTGGGCAGCACGTTCTGCGGTTCCATGGCGGCCACCATGATGTGTTCGACACGCCGGTCGAGGCCGTCCTCACCGGCAAGCACCTCGGCCTTGACGACCTCGGCAATCTGGCTGACGCGGGGGTAGGTGATGCTCTGGTCGTAGGGGATGGCGCCGAGAAGGCGGTGGCCCATGTTCGCGAGACCCTGCTCCAGTGCCCGTGCGATCCGGTCGCGCTTGTCGGGAAACACCTTGTTGGCGACCACGCCCAGGATCTTGACGTTCTTTTCGTTGAACAGGCTCAGATTCAGGGCAAACTGGTCGAGCGCGCTGCCTATCCCCCCTTCCACGACCACGATGACCTGGAGGCCGAGCATGGCCGCGACGTCGGCGTTCGACAAGTCAAAGCACGCCCCCACGCCCGCGTGCCCCGTGCCCTCGACAACCAGGACGTCGCACGCCTGCTGGAGGTGTTCGTAGCTGTCGCGGATGCGGCGGCGCAGGACATCGGGCTTGCGGTCGAAGATGTATTCCTCGGTAAACCCCCGCGGCACCGTCACCGGGCTCATGTCGGCCAAGGCGCCCGCGACCCGCAGGGCGGACTGCATCAGGACGGCATCCTTGTCGATCTTCAGGTCCTGCTGCATGACATACTGCTGACCGACCGGCTTCAGAAAGCCCACCCGGTAGCCGCTCGAGGCGAGCAGACTCACCAGCCCCAGCGATGTGGTCGTCTTCCCCACGTCCTGACCGGTCGCCACCACGAAGATGCTCTTCATGCTTTCCCCTCTGGTATCACCCTGCCACTGCCTGAACAACACCGGGACGGAAAGGAAAATTCTCATATGGCGGTCAACCGGCAACCTTTATCCGTTGTCTGGTGGCACGTTACAGGCCCATGGGGGTCCCCGGCAGGGCCGGGTTGGGACCGCAGGCAAAAAGAAGAAGCCCCCGGACGCGGGGTCCGGGGGCCTGTAAAGCGATGTCCGGTCAGATTACTTCTTCTTCGCGGCCTTCTTGGCGGCGGCCTTCTTCGGGGCAGCCTTGGCCTTGCCGCGCGGCCACTCGAGGGCGGCCTGCGCCGCGGCGAAGCGGGCAATCGGCACGCGGAACGGGCTGCAGCTCACGTAGTTCAGGCCAACGCGGTGGCAGAACTTGACGGACGACGGGTCGCCGCCGTGCTCGCCGCAGATACCGCACTTGAGGTCCGGACGCGCCGAACGGCCGCGCTCGACACCCATCCGCACCAACTGGCCGACACCTTCCTGGTCAAGCTGCTGGAAGGGATCCTGCGGCAGGATGTCGTTGTCGATGTAGTACGGCAGGAAGCCGCCGACGTCGTCGCGGCTGTAGCCGAAGGTCATCTGCGTCAGGTCGTTCGTGCCGAAGCTGAAGAACTCGGCGATCTCGCCGATCTGGTCAGCCGTAAGCGCGGCGCGCGGGATCTCGATCATGGTGCCGACCATGTAGTCGAGCTTGCGCAGGCCGTACTTCTTCAACACCTCGTCGGCCGCCTGGCGGATGACGGCGACCTGGTTCTTGAACTCATTCACGTGACCGACGAGCGGGACCATGATCTCGGGCAGCACTTTGACCTTCTTCTTGGTCAGTTCGGCGGCCGCTTCGAGGATGGCGCGCGCCTGCATCTCGGTGATCTCGGGGTAGGCGATACCCAGACGGCAGCCGCGGTGGCCGAGCATCGGGTTGAGCTCGTGCAACTGGGCAATACGCATCTTGATGGTCTCAGGGGCAACGCCGATCTGCTTGCTGAGGTCCTTGATCTGCGCGTCGTCAAGGGTGACGAACTCGTGCAGGGGCGGATCCAGCAGGCGCACGGTCACGGGCTTGCCGGCCATTGCCTTGAAGATGCCGATGAAGTCCTTCTTCTGGAAGGGCAGCAGCTTCATGACGGCCTTGCGGCGCGCCTCGGCGGTCTCCGCGAGGATCATCTCACGCACGTGGATGATGCGCTCGGGCTCGAAGAACATGTGCTCGGTGCGGGCCAGACCGATACCCTCGGCGCCAAAGGCCAGCGCCTGGGCGGCGTCGCCGGGCGTCTCGGCATTGGTGCGGACGTTGATCTGGCGGACGCTGTCGGCCCACGCCATGATCTTCTTGTACCACTTGTTGAGTTCGGGCTGGGCCGGAAGCACGGGCACCTGGCCTTCGAAGACGCGACCGGCGGAGCCGTTCATGGACAGCCAGTCGCCTTCCTTGTATACATATCCGTTGACGGTCATCTGCTTCTTCGCCGCTTCAATGTGCAGCGCGGCGCAACCGACGATGCAGCACTTGCCCCAACCGCGAGCGACCAGCGCCGCGTGCGAGGTCATGCCGCCCTTGGCGGTCAGAATGGCCTCGGCCACGTGCATGCCATGCACGTCTTCGGGCGAGGTCTCGTTGCGGACAAGAATGATCTTCTTGCCGGCCTTGGCCCACGCGGCGGCATCGTCGGCGGTGAAGACGATCTGGCCAATCGCACCGCCCGGACCCGCAGGCAGACCTTTGGCGACAACCCTCGCCGTCTTCTCGGCAGCCGGATCGAGCATCGGGTGAAGAAGCTCGTCCAACTGATCCGGCTTCACGCGCATGAGGGCTTCATTCTGCGTGATGAGCTTCTTCTCGGCCATCTCGACCGCCATGCGGACAGCGGCCGTGCCGGTGCGCTTGCCGGTACGCGTCTGCAGCATCCAGAGCGTGCCATCCTCGATGGTGAACTCAATGTCCTGCATGTCGCGGTAGTGCTTCTCAAGCTTGTTGCGAATCTCGAAGAGCTGCTTGTAGACCTTCGGCATGGCTTCCTGAAGGCTCTGCATGTGCATCGTGTCTTCGGTCTTGGTCTCGCGGTTCAGGGGCGACGGCGTGCGCGTGCCAGCGACGACGTCCTCGCCCTGGGCATTGATCAGCCACTCGCCGTAGAAGGCGTCTTCGCCCGTGGCCGGGTTGCGCGTGAAGGCCACACCGGTCGCCGAGGTCTCGCCCATGTTGCCGAACACCATCGACTGCACGTTGACGGCGGTGCCCCAGTCATCCGGGATGCCTTCGATGCGGCGGTAGCTGATGGCGCGCTTGCCGTTCCAGGACTGGAACACGGCGCAGATGCCGCCCCAGAGCTGTTCTTCGGGATCTTCGGGGAAGGGCTTACCGATGGTCTTCTTGACGATACTCTTGAACTCGTCGACCAGCTTCTTCAGGTCGTCTGCCGTAAGGTCGGTATCGAGCGCGGCCCCTTTGGCCTTTTTCATGACGGTGAGCGCATGCTCAAGCTTTTCGCGCACCGACTCGCCGTCCTTGTGCTCGAGACCGGCGGCCTTCTCCATCACCACGTCGGCATACATCATGATCAGGCGGCGATAGGCGTCGTATACGAAACGCGCGTCACCCGTCTTCGCAATGAGGCCCGGAATGGTCTTGGGACCGAGACCGATGTTCAGGACCGTGTCCATCATGCCCGGCATCGACATGCGGGCGCCGGAGCGGACGGACAGCAGCAGCGGGTTCTTCGGGTCGGCGTACTTCTTGCCCATGACCCGTTCGGTTTGACGCAGGTGCTTCTCGACTTCGGCCTTGAGTTCCTTGGGCAGCTTGCCCTTGTTCTCGTAGTAGGCCGTGCACATCTCGGTGGTGATGGTGAAGCCCGCGGGCACCGGAATGCCCAGGCCCGACATTTCGGCCAGGTTGGCACCCTTGCCACCCAGCAGATTCTTCATGCTGGCCTTACCTTCGGCCTTGCCGCCACCAAAGAAGTAGACATTCTTCTTCGCCATCTCTGAGACTCTCCTTCCTCATTGGGAATTGATGCCGTCCCGCGGGTGTACACAGTTTTCCCCGTAAGACGACCCGCGCATTATCTTCGGCGAGACACGATTCATTCGTGCTAAAAGGCGCGCGTACTATACAACAAACAAATTGCCGGTTCAACCGAAAAAGCCGAAAAGCATTGGGCGGACCCTGCCAGCCTGAACCGTCCGTGCCCGGACTGCGGGAAAAAATTCAGGCATTGCCCGATGGCGCATTGACGGCGGCCTTCGTAGACTGAGCATACCTTGGCAGGGTGCAGTGAGGGGCGGTAACCGCGAGGGCTTGTCAGATGGCGCAGGAAACTCCACGGCGGCTTGAACCACCGCAAAACACATCCGTCCTGCAGCACGTCAAGGTGGCCATCGTGCTCCATTGGCAGCGCAAACTGGCGCGGGAAACCTCGCGGCGTCCCGAGGGGCTGACCGCCGCCAAGGCGGTCGCGAAGTAGCAGGCAGCGGGAGACAGAAAAAAGTGGGATGCCTTGTTCAGGCATCCCGGGAGGTATGAATACTGACGCTCGACCGCGCCTTCCTTCCCCAGTATGTATGACAACGCAGGCGAGTGCGTCAGGCGCTGATGTCCAGATGAATTCCGTTGCGCACGGGGGTGTGAGGCGGCTCATAGGCCGGGGTGGGCGTCTCGAGACGCGGCCCCTCTACGGGCAGCCCCGCAGGCCGCAGTTCGCGCACCACATGCTCGTCGTCGTCGCGGCGGAACAGACTGCCGGAACGGCGCTGCACCGGCGGACGCCCCTGCCGCCGGACCGCCTCCTCTTCCTCGCGCTGATAGCGCTCGCGCTGTTCCTCGATGCGCTGCCGCACGGCCTCGCGCGCCGGCGCGAGCTGCCGCGCCAGACGCAACTGCCGGTTGAGGGTCGCCAACGCCGCGCTCTGGGGGGCGGTCGTGTCGCCGCCGAATCCCACGCGGGCGGTTTCCGGATGCTTGCGCCCAAAGAAAGGTTGGCGCGCGCCGACAGGATCGACGAGCCGGTTGTTGACCTCGTCAACAGCCGCCACGCCACCCACATCGCGAACCGGCAGCCCCGCTATGAATCGTTCCGTGCGTGTGCCCATATGGAATACCCGTGTCGATTCCACCTCGCCGCAGCCCAATGCGAACCCGGTGGAATACCTTCTTGCGTCGCAGTCATTATCCCATAGGCGCCCGATTTTCGTCAATAGATGCCGAAAATCCGGCACCCAATGCACAATCCGTGTAACGAAAAGGGGTTAGGAGATATTCCTACATGCGCCGAGCGCTGGAGGCGATCACCGGTTTCAGCCGCAAGAAGGTTATTCGGAGCCTGCTGGCCCTGCCGGGCGAGTCCGATCCGTCCGGCCCCGGCATCATTCTGATTCAGGTCGACGCCCTCTCGCGGGCTGAATTCGAGCGCGCTGTGGCGCAGAAACGCATGCCCTTTCTCGCGCGCCTGCTGTCGCGGGACGGCTACACCCTGCACTCGCTCTACAGCGGACTCCCCTCGACGACGCCGGCGGTACAGGGGGAACTGATGCATGGCCAGCCGTGCGCCGTGCCGTCCTTCGATTTTGTCGACCGCGTCCGCGGCCGCTACGGCTCGATGCTGGATCCCCGGACAGCGGCGGAGGTTGAGCAGCGGCTGGAGGCGCAGGGCGAGGGCATCGCGGCGGACGGCAGCACCTACAGCGACGTCTATCGCGGCGCTGCCGCCGAGGCGCATTTCTGCGCGGCACATCTCGGGTGGGGCGAAGTGTTCGCGCGTGCCGGACTGTGGCGCCTCGCGGTAATCGTGCTGCTGCATTTCACGGTCATGGTCCGGATCGTGGTGCTGGCGCTGGTGGAGTTTGGGCTGGCGCTGTGGGATGCGGCACGCGGCATGTGGGCCGGGTGCGACCTCCGCCACGAGGTCACCATGTTGTTCGCGCGCATGTTCATCAGCATCGTGCTGCGCGAGTGGATCACGCTGGGGGTTCAGGTGGACGCAATCCGGGGTCTGCCGGTCATCCACGCGAATTTCCTGGGATACGACGAGCAGTGCCACCGTCGCGGGCCCGGGTCGTATTTCGCGCGCTGGTCGCTCAAGGGTATTGACGGAAGCATCCACCGCATCTGGTCCACGGCCCACCGGGCGGCGGGCCGCCGCTACCACCTGTGGGTCTACTCGGACCACGGACAAGAGCGGACGGTACCGTATGCTGTGCAGACAGGGCGATCGCTCCGTGCGGCCGTCGAGGAGGTGTTGGAGGACATGGATCTCGCGCTCCAGGAGCAGACGGCGGGCGACCGCCGGGATGCCAGCCCTTGGCGGCGCGGGCACTGGCTGCCGCCGGGCGGCAAGAAGATGGCGCTGTCCTCAGACGGCGAGGAGGCCCGGCTGCCCTATCTGACGCACAAGGGCCCCGTCGCGCACCTGTACCTGCCCGAGGGCACGCCTGTGGACGCCGTGGACCAAATCGCGCATGCGCTGATCAGCCACGCGCAGATTCCGTTGGCGATGCGGGCGGACGGCGACGGCGCACTGGCTTGGGTGAGACGCGGGCGCTTTCGTCTGCCCGACGGGGCAGCGGAGGTGCTGGGAACGGATCATCCATTCCTCGGCGAGGCCGGCGTCGATCTGGTGCGGCTGGCGCACCACGAATGGGCGGGAGACCTCGTGCTGGCCGGGTGGGAGCGCGACCAGGCGCCGGCGCTGAGCTTCTCGATGGAATACGGCGCCCACGGCGGGCCGGGGCCGGCCGAGACCCACGCCTTTGCACTGCTCCCGCGCGATGCTCCCGTGGATTTGGCCGAGCGGTCATATCTGCGTCCGCGGTCACTGTATGACGCCATTCTGCGGGCCAGACCGGCGCGGGCCGCGCGGTGAGCGGCGCATGGAACTCACCGTGCTTACCTATAACGTGCACTCGTGCCGGGGACGCGACGGCCAATGCAGTCCCGAGCGCATCGCCGACGTCATCGCGCGGGTCAATCCGGACATCGTCGCGTTGCAGGAGGTGGATGTGCGGCGCAAACGGACGGGGGGCGTCAACCAGCCCGAGTACCTGGCGGAACTGCTGGACATGCGGCGGTGCTTCTACGCCACCGTGCAGGAGGGCGACGAAGAGTATGGCGGGGCGCTGCTGAGTCCGCACGACATGCGCCTGGTGCGGATGGGCGCCCTGCCGGGCCGGGACCATCTGGAACCCCGCGGCGCGGTGTGGGCTGAGGTGCACATCGGGGGCCGGGTAGTCAACGTGGTCACCACGCACCTGGGGCTGCGCCCGTACGAGCGCCGCGAACAGGTGGATGCCCTGCTGGGAGACGACTGGCTGGGCAGCGCGCAGTTTTCGGGGCCGGGCATCCTGTGCGGCGACTTCAATCTCTTTCCGTGGTCACCGCTTTACCGGCGGGTAAGCCGCCGCCTGAAGAACGTAACGCACCTTTCCCAGGACCGTACCCGGTGCGGCACCTTTCTCGGAGTGTTTCCAGTGGATCACATCTTTGTGAGCGCGCATTTCGCGCTGGAGAGGGTGTTCGTGGTGCGGGACCCCGCGACGCGGGTGGCGTCGGACCATCATCCGCTGGCGGCGCGGCTCCGCCTGCGCGAGCACGGCCGTGAGGCATGAAATGCTTTGGCGCCCGCTTGGCGTTACCTGCTACGGAACCGTCCATCACCGCCGGTATCCAGACCGTCGGGGGCGGAAAGTCCCTATGCGGACCGAAAGGAGGGTACCCAGCATGTTAGGTTGGGCGCTGTTTTTCTTCATAGTGGCGCTGGTGGCCGCGCTCTTTGGTTTCGGCGGTATCTCCGCCGCGGCGTCCGGCATCGCCCAAGTTCTGTTCTTCCTTTTCGTGGTGCTGTTTGTCGCGTTCCTGATCATCGGACTGGTCTCACGCGGACGCACCGTACCCTGAACCCTGTTGAAAAGAAACGCCCCCGGCAAGCGCCGGGGGCGTTTGTTTTTGTGTACATGGACGTCTGCGCGCCCGGACGGCGGGTTACAACACCCCCATCTCCTTGAGACTGGCAATGCCCGTGCGCACTTCGTCGCCTGACCGGTGCAGGGCCGCCCGCTCCTCCGTCGAAAGGTCGAGTTCGATGATCCCTTCGACGCCGTCCTTGCCAAGCACGACCGGCACGCCCAGAAACAGGTCGTCCAGCCCGTACTGTCCGGTGAGATAGGCGCTGCAGGGCAACAACTGCTTTTCGTCGCGCACAATCGCCTGCACCATGCGTGCCGCGCTGGCGCCGGGCGCATAGTACGCACTGCCGGTCTTGAGCAGGGCGACGATTTCGCCGCCGCCCTTCCGGGTACGCTCGACAATGGCGTCCACCCGGTCCTGCGGCAGGAGCTTGGTGATGGGAATGCCCGAGACGGTCGTATACTGCGGCAGGGGCACCATGTCGTCGCCGTGAGACCCGAGCACCATCGTGTCGACATTCTTCATGCTGACGTTGAGTTCCATGGCGACAAAGGCCCGCATGCGCGCGCTGTCCAGGCAACCCGCCATGCCAACCACGCGGCTGGCCGGGAAGCCGAGTTTCTTGAACATGAGGTGGGTCATCACATCGAGGGGATTGGTCACGACAATGACGGTACTGCCGGGGGCGTGTTTGGCTACGTTTTCGGCAATGCCGGTAATGATCTCGCCGTTCTTGCCCAGCAGATCGAGGCGCGTCATGCCCGGCTTGCGCGCGAGGCCGGCCGTCACGACCACCACGTCGCTGCCGGCGATATCGGCGTAGTCATTGGTGCCGGTGACCAGCGTACCGTAGCCGCGGATGGGCCCGGCCTCGGTCAGATCGAGGGCCTTGCCCTGGGGCACACCTTCAAGGATATCGGTCAGCACGACATCCCCGAGCTCCATCTCGGCGCAATACTGCGCGACGGAAGCCCCGACGTTGCCCGCACCGACAACGGTGATCTTGTAACGTTTCCCAGCGCTCATCGTTCTCCTCCCTTGTTGTAGAACCGATCCGGAGTTGCCCCGCAACGACTAACGGTTAACACAACCCCGTGAGTTGCCATTCCGCGGGCGCGATCAGGTCTGCGGCTCCTTTTCGAGGCGCTGCACCAGATGCAGCACCTTCCAGGCGGCCGACGTCCAGGTGTATTGGCGCGCAATCTGCCGCCCGCGCCGCACACGTTCCTGGCGGCCGGCAGGCGGCTCCTGCATGGCGCGTTCCATCGCGTCCAAGGCGCCGCCCAGACTGTGCCGTTCGATAAAGATGGCCACGTCGCCCGCGATCTCCTGCACCGCCGCCGTGCGCGGCGTCACGATGCGGGCGCCGGCCATCAGCGGGGGCAGCACGGCAAAGGGCGTTTCATCGGGCTCGGCCGCGAGCAGCGCCAGTTGGCTGTGCTGCAAAATGCTGGCGAGATGCGACGGCGCACAGTGTTCGATCTGGAGCACGCGGTCACTGCAAAGATGCGGACTGATCGGCCGCTGGCGGCCGACAACGACAATGGCCTCGGAAAACCGTTCAAGCAGCGCCGCAAGCAGTTCGTCTTCGGACGCGGTGTTGGAGGACCCGCAGGAGGCGGAAAAGACAATGTAATCGCCGCTCACGAGCGCTGGGCGCGGGATTTCAAAGGCCGGGTCGACACCGGGCGGGACCGCGTGTATCCGGTCCAGGGGCAGCCCCAAGTGCTTCTGCGCGGGTCCAACGAGGCTCTCCCACGGGACAACGAGGCGCGTCCCGCGCGCGACCGCCTGCTGAAGCTGCGCCAAGTGGCGCCGGTCGCGCCAGCCCTCGTCCCCGCCGGGCAGGGTGCTGAGTTCCGCCGCGAACAGCAGTTGCGCGGCGCCGTTGTCCGGCGATGCGGCACTGAGGGGGGCAAGCAGCACCTCGGCGCCCGCCTTGCCAGCGGGCTTGCGGGCACCGCCCTTGGCGAGCGGATAGTGCCCCGCGCCGGGCAGCGGGTTCTCGTCGTCGGAACCGGTGAAGGCCACCAAGTGACGACGGGGTTCGACGGCCCGCATGGCCGCGACCACGTCGGCCAGGTAGTCCCGCGTCAGGCGCGAGACCCCGGCGGCGCGCATATCAACCGCAGTCAGCATGGCACCCCCGTGTCACTCGATATATCCCAAGTCCGAAAGACGCTTCCGGATCTCCTCCTCTTCATCGGCCGAGTAGTCGCCGACGGTGTCGGCGAACAGTCCGAGTTCCTGCAACAGCTCGAGCGCCTTTTCGGCAGCGAATTCAGGGGTATCGTTGGGATCCAGGTCGATCGCGATCACTTCCCCCTCGGGCGTGACGCGGCTGTCCGAACACAGCACGAACACACCATTGCGCGACAATAACCGGCAGGCGTGGGCGGCCCCGGCCGGCCCGCCCAGCTTGGCCACGGTGTCCCCGGTCAGTTGCTCGGCGGCGCGGCCCGTTTCGATCAGGCGCATGCCGGCCGCCTTGGCGACCTCGACGGCGCCGGCGCCATGGAACTGAAGCGTTGCAGCCTTGGGCATCACTGGTCTCCTACGTGAAGGTCTTGCCCTGCATGTCGGCGGGCACGTCCACGCCTAGCAGCGACAGCACCGTGGGCGCGACGTCCATCAACTGGAGTCCGGTGACTTCCATGCCGCCGCGGCCACTGCGGTCATCCAGAATGAAGATGCCGTGGTAGTCGTGGTTGGCGTCATCCGGACCCGTGTCGTTTTCAAAGGTGAACGCGCTGTCGTAGCCAACGCTTCCGACGGACCGCCAGCGCAGGTCACCGAAATAGACTATCAGATCCGGGGCCACGCCGTTAACCTGATGATAGAGGTCCTGGGGCTTGTGGGCACGGTTGTTCAGCGGCTGTCCATCCGGGCCGGTCATCGACTCGATGCGCCGGACCAGATCATCGCGGACGGCCTCATAGTCTTCGGGTGCGATGATCCCTTGCGGCTCGCGGCCCCGCACGTTGAGGAACACGCGGGCATAGTAGCCGCCTGAACTCCACGCCTTTGTGCGCGACCAGTCCACGTCGCAGTCCTCGAAGCGCTTGCGCCCGGACAGGTCGTCGTTGACAGTGAGCAGGCCTTCGTCGATGAGCCACTGGTTGACGCACACGCCGCCAATCATGGACTTGGCGCCATGGTCCGACACCACCAGCACGGCCGTCTCCTCCCCCACGCGTTCGAGCAGCTCGCCAATCCGGGCGTCCACCGCCTGGTAGTACTCGCGCAGGACGTGCTCGTAGGGATTGCCGGGCTGAAACTCGGGGTGCTCGGGGTCACAGAAGCGCCAGAAGGCGTGATGGAGCCGGTCTACCCCCATCTCGACCATCATGAAGAAGTCCCAGGGCTTGGTGTCCATGAGGTGCCGCGCGACCGCGAACCGGTTTTCCATCAGGTCGTGAATCCGCCCGAGCAACTGGTCCTTGTCGTCGGTGCGGAAGTCCTTGACGTCGATGATGTACTCGCCGACGGCCTCGCGCAGCTCCTGCGCGAGGCTCTTGGGGTAGGTGAACTCGGCCTCCGTGTTCGGCGCGAGGAAGCCGGACACCAGCCAGCCGTTGACGGGCTTGACGGGGTAGGTCTGCGGCACGCCGAGGACGACCACCTTCTTGCCTTGGCGCGAGAGGATGTCCCACACGCGTTTTTCGCGGACGGCCGCGGCGTTGGCCGTGAACATCCCGTCGTACGAATGGTCTTTCCGGTTGCGGAAGCCGTAGATCCCGAGGGTGCCGGGATCCTTGCTCGACATCATCGAGGCCCACGCGGGCACGGTGATCGGCGGGTGGCAGCTTTCCAGCTTGCCCCAGCAGCCATTGCGCATCAGCCGCGCCAGATTGGGCAGGTCGAAGCGCCCCGGTCCGAAAACGAACTGGGGCGTCATGCAGTCGAGACCTATGACGAGTACGCGCTCCGCCATCAGCCGTTCGCGCTCTGCGCCCAGTCAATCAGGATGCGGGCGACCTCGGGCCGGGTAAACTCCTCGGGCGGCATCTCGCCGCGCTGCAACATCTCGCGGACCTTGGTGCCGCTCAGGAACACGTGGTCCTCGGCGGTACCCGGGCAGGTCTTCTTGCTGGCCATGCTCAGCGTGCGCTTCGAGTAGAAGCTGTGCTCGAAGAAGAGCGGCGTGATGCCCAGTTCCGTCGCGTCGAACTCGTCGAAGATGTAGTGGGCGTCGTAGGTGCCGTAGTAGTTGCCGACGCCGGCGTGGTCGCGCCCGACGATGAAATGCGTGCAGCCATAGTTCCTGCGGATGATGGCGTGCATGATGGCCTCTTTGGGGCCCGCGTAGCGCATGTTGACCGGCATGAGCGACAGCATGACGTGCTCCTGCGGGTAGTATTTCTCGAGCAGCGCCTGGTAGCACTTCATGCGCACGTTTCCGGGAATGTCGTCTTCCTTCGTGGTGCCCATGAGCGGATGAATGAGCAGCCCGTCGACCATCTCGAGCGCACACTTGGTCAGGTACTCGTGGGCGCGGTGGATGGGATTGCGGGTCTGGAACGCCACGATGCGCTTCCAGCCGCGTTCCTTGAACGCCTGGCGCGTCTGCGCGGGCGTCAGGTTGTACTCCTCGAACTCGATGGCCCGGGCCTTGAGGACGTCCAGCTCACCGGCCAGGAAGATGTCGCCCCGGCCGAGGGTGTAGGCCACGCCCGGATGGGCCGTGTCGGTGGTGCGGTAGACCTTCTCGCACAGTTCCGTCTTGTCGATGCCGAACTTCTCGGTCAGGTGCAGGATGGCCAGCGGTTCGCCCTGGTCGTCCTCGATCGCCACGTCGGAGCCGGGCTGGAGCGTGTCCGCTTCCTTCTTGGAGACTGGCAGCAGGATCGGGATCGTCCAGGGAACGCCCGGGCGCAGGTGCATGGTATCCAGCACGCTGCGGGTCTGTTCCTCGTTCATGAAGCCCGTCAGCGGGCTGAACAGCCCCTTGGCGATACCGTCGATGTCGAAGGCGGCATAGCCGTCGACAGTAATCCGGGGCAGGCCGGAAAACGCGGCGCGGGCCGCTTCAAGGGCCTGGCCGTCGAGAATGCGGTGTACCAACTGACCGCCGTGCGGCGTGATAGACATGGGACCTTCTCCTTAGGGTTGGACAAGACGTTGTCTTGTGGGTATCGATCAAGGGCGGGAGTGTAGCAGGACCGGGGGGGCCGGAGCAACCGAATCCCGACAAATATGCTTCAGTAGCGACAGATTAACCGTCTGTGCGCCGCCGCCCCGTCACAACTTCTGGGGCGGGGGGGTATATTGGAGGTTGAGCGCGGCCTGGTTTGCCTCGCGCAGGCGGTGGCTCAGGGTCCGGACGATGTTGAGCAGGATCTGGATGGCGACGCGTTTGGTCAGGAGCTTCTGGAAGATGGTCTCGCTGAGGACGAAGAGCTGGGAGTCCTCCATGGCGACGGCCGAGGCCGACCGCGGCTCGCTGTTCACCAGGGCCATTTCGCCGAAGGTATCGCCCATCTTGAGCCGGGCGATCACCTTGCGTTCATCGACGATGGCGATGCTCCCGGCGAGCACGACGTACATCTGGTTGCCGGTGGTTCCCTTGTAGAAGATCGTGTCGCCCTTGGCGACGCGCATCGTCATGCCGCGATGGACGATCTTCTCGACATCCTCGGGATCCAGCCCGCGAAACAGCTCGACGGACCGCACAAACATCTGAAACCGTGCGTCTGGCATGTGAACATCCCGATATCTGGTAGTGGAATCCGCGCGAACCCGCAACAGTCGGGGCACGCGCGGACGTCCTCCTCAAACAACGTAGATGTACCGGCTGCAGTTGGGGCAGGTGTGAATGTGTTCCTTGTCCTGGCGCACCTGCTGCACAAGCTTGCTGGCCAGCTTCATGAAACACCCCTGACAGGTGTCGCCTTCGACGGGTACGAGCGCGGGCGCCCGGCTCTTGATGAGGCGGTCGTAGTGGTTGAGGATGCGGGGCTCGACCATGGTGCGAATGTTCTCGATGCGCTGACCGATCTCGCCCTTGCCCTTCTTGTTGGCCGCCAGCATCTCCTGCAGGAGTTGCATGCGCGCCAGGAGGATCAGGTCGGCGTGGGCATCGGCCATCTTCTCGATTTCGGGATCCGGCGCGACATCGCGCGTGTATTTCGGGTGGGATTCGGCGAAGACCTCGGAGATCTCCTCGAGGATCTCGAAGATCCGGTCGGCCGAGTCGGCCTGGAGGATGGCGTTGAGGTGTTCCTTGTCGCTCAGGAGCCTGGCGACGGATGCAACGAAATTGAGATAGGTGGTCTGATCGGTCGGCGGATAGCAGATGAGGAAGATAAGCTGGACCGGCTGGCGGTCGACGGCGGAGAAATCCATCCCTTGGGGCACGCGCCCGATGGCGCAGGCAAGCCCCTTCATGCCGGCGACGCGCGCGTGGGGCACTGCGATGCCCCGGCCGATGCCCGTGCTCTCGGTTGCCTCGCGCGCGACGATCTGGTCGAGCGCCATGCCCATGTTCTTCATCTTCTTCTTGTCGAAGAGGAGGTGGGTCAGCTCCTTGAGGGCATCGGACTTGTTGGTGGCGGTCATTTCGGGCAGAATGCACGACTTCGAGATGAATTTGGATATTACCATCGACAGAGAATCCTTTAGGGCGTCACTGGCCATCGTAGTTCCCATCTGCGGGCACTACTACTGTTCGTCCGCGATTGCGCCAAGTTTACCACTGGCAACACGCCGGAGCAAGAGAAACCGCTCAGTATTTCAATACCAGATGCAGGTGATGATCACCGGTTCATCCTGGCGCCCCTCGTGCGGGCGCTCGTAGCCGAAGACCTGGTTGACCATCTGCGGCGTGACTTCCTTGGATTCGAGCCAGCGGTTGATGTTCTGATCCATCTGTTGAAGCGCATCGAGCGTGAGCTTGCTCACAAAGGTCTGCACCTTCACGCGTCCACCTCCCCTGGCGCCGTCGCGGCGCCTCCAAGGGCCTCGGTCACGGCGGCCCGCATGGCCTCGACGGGCGCATCGACGCCCGTCCACCGCTCAAATTGCAGCACCGCCTGGTTGATCAGCATCTCGATGCCCGGCACCGTGCGACAGCCCGTTTCCTCCGCCTCGCGCAGCAGGCGCGTCGTGAAGGGCCGGTAGACCATGTCGAACACGACATGCCGGGGCTCGAGCACCTCCTTGGGAATGGCGGTGTCGTCGATCCGGTCGGGGTACATGCCCAGCGGGGTGCCCTGAATGAGAATGTCTGCCGACGCCGCGGCCTCCGCCAGGTCCTTCTCAAGCCCGCCGCCGGTAACCGGACAGGCCGTCTTGTCCCGAAGGTCGCCGACCAGCGCCTCGACGTTGGCGGGCGTGCGGCCCAGTATCCGGATCGAGGCGGCGCCGCTGAGTTCGGCCACCGCGAAGGCCACGGCCCGCACCGCGCCGCCGGTCCCGGCAAAGAGCACGCGCTTGCCTTCGAGCGAGACGCCGGCCTCACGGAAGGCACGTAGGGTGCCCGGGCCGTCCGTGCTGCTGCCGACGAGGCGGCCATCTTCGTTGGTGACGGTATTGACGCTGCCGATCCGCCGCGCGATCGGGTCGATGTCATCGAGCAGGTCCATGACCGCGCGCTTATGGGGAATGGTGACGCTCAGCCCTCGAAAACCCTTCAGGGCGCGCATGCCCGCAAGGCAGCCCGCGACCTGCTTCACTTGAAAGGCCAGGTACACGTAGTCCAGCCCGGCCGCGCGAAACGCGGCATTGTGGAGCGTGGGCGACAGCGAATGCTCGACGGGATCGCCGATCACGGCACAGAGGCGGGTGTCGGTGGTGATGTTCACGCGTGGATACCCTCCGGGATGGCTCAACCGGGCGGCCAGGTCAGCATGCGGCCACCCAGTATGTGGAGATGCAGGTGCGGCACGGTCTGGCCGCCCCAGTCGCCGCTGTTGATGACGTAACGAAATCCGTCGCCGCTGATCCCTTCCGCCTCGGCGATGGCGTTGGCCCGCAGGATGAGCCGCCCGAGCAGGGCGGCGTCGCCGGGCGCGGCGGCTGTCACGCCCGGCAGATGCTTGCGCGGCACGATCAGGATGTGCGTGGGGGCGCCGGGGCTGATGTCGCGAAACGCGTAGAACTCGCCGTCCGAGAAGACCTCCGTGGAGGGAATATCGCCGTTGATGATCTTGCAGAACAGACACGTGTCCGCCATGGCCGCCTCCTTCCGTTTCCGTCCCCGCTCAAGCATAGCGCAAGCACCGGACGAAGGCAACGACGCGCGACTGACAGTGCCCGGCGGCCGTGTCTTTCTCCGTCGATGCACTCCGAAATTGTCCCAAAAACACGAATGCTCGGGCAGCGGTTGAGTGCGCCCAGACGGGCGCGTACAATGGCGGCAACCGGTGGGGACAACCTGAAAAGACCTGCGACAATGGATTCCAACGAGCAACTGGATGAGCTGGCGCTGTTGCGCAGACGGGTGGCCGATCTCGAGGCCCAGCTGAGTCTGTGCAAGCGTGACATGGCGCAGCATTCCCAGGTGTTGCAGCATTTTCGCGAGCTGAGCCTGGCTCGGACGATCCTGGAAAGCGGCGGCGACGGCGTCATTGTCGTGGACGACACCGGTCAGGTGGTCTACGCGAACCCGGCCGCGCGGCAGATGGTGGGCGACACGCTGTTTGATCTCAACGCCTACGAGTGGGCCAAGCGGCGCGCGCTGTTCTCGACGGACACGGTTACCCCGTATGACCCCGAAGACTTTCCGCTCGTGCGAGCGCTGCGGGGCGAAGTGGTCGAGGCCGAAGAGACCTACATCTGGTTTCACAGCGAACAGCGCGGCCTGTGGCTGAGCATCACGGCAATGCCCATCACGAGCGAGGACGCGTCGCTGCGCGGGGCCTTCGTGGACTTCCGCAACATCACGGAGCGGCGACAGGCTGAACAGGAACTGCTGCTGCGCGACCATGCCATGGCGTCGTCCGAGGAAGGCATCAGCATCAGCGACCCGACGCAGCCCGACAACCCCCTGATCTATGTGAATGCAGGCTTCGAACGGCTCACGGGCTACACGGCCGCGGACGCGCTCGGGAAAAACTGCCGTTTTCTCCAGGGAGAGGAGACCGATCCGGAGGCGTTGCAGCAGATCCGGGACGCCGTGGCCGAAGGACGGCCGTGCTGGGTCGAGCTGGTCAACTATCGCAAGGACGGCACGAAGTTCTGGAACCGGCTGTCAATCACCCCGGTGCGCGACGCCAGCGGCAAGATCACGCGGTTCATCGGCATCCAGTCCGACATCAGCGCATTGAAGGAAACTGAGGCCCGCCTCGAGGAAGTCAGCCGCGGACTGCAGGAGGCCAACCGGCGGATGCGACACAATCTTCAGGCCGCGGCCAAGATCCAGAAGGCGCTGCTGCCGTCTGCCCTGCCGGAACTCGAGCATGTGCGGTTTGGATGGCACTTCGAGCCGTCCGAGGAGCTTTCGGGCGACCTGCTCAACGTGTTCCAGCTCGATGAGGACCACGTCGGTCTGTATCTGCTTGACGTGAGCGGCCACGGGGTGGTGTCGTCGTTGCTGAGCGTGTCGGTAAACCGGGTGCTGACGCCGATGCGCGGGTCGCCGTCGGTGGTGCTCAAACGCATCTTTGGCACCAAGCAGTACCGCCCGGCCGATCCGGTCGAGGTGGGCCGCAAACTGAATGAGGCGTTCCCGTGGGATTCGGAGACGGGCCAGTTTTTCACGCTGATCTACGGCGTGCTGGACTGCCGCCGCCGCAAACTGCGCTACATCTGCGCGGGGCACCCGGCGGGTATTCTGGCGGACGCCTCCGGGAATATAACCAAACTGGACGGCGCCGGCCTGCCGATCGGGCTGCAACGCAAGGAATACACCGCGTACGAGCGAACACTGGTCCCCGGCGACCGGGTCTACTTCTATTCCGACGGACTGAGCGAGGCGCTGAACGTTCACGACAACGTTTTTGGGGAGGAACGCCTGCTCAAGGCCATCCAGGAGGTGCGGCCCCTCCCGCTCTCGTCCAGTGTCGAATCCCTGGTCACCTACGTCCGCGACTGGGCACGGCCGCGCCGGTTTGGGGACGATGTGTCGGTAGTCGCCCTCGAGATTCTCTGAAATTTTCGCCGGACCTCGCGTGTTAATCCTGCGCAACCAGGGAAGCGTCGACCGGAGGACGCGGCGGCAGGCCGGGGGAGCGCGATGAAACTTCACGAATACCAGGCAAAGGCGTTGTTGGAGGAATACGGCGTACCCGCGCCGGGGGGCCAGGTGGCCTCGACGGCGGCCGAAGCGCGGGCGGCAGCCGACGCGATCGGCTGCCCGGTAGTCTTGAAGGCGCAGGTCCATGTGGGGGGCCGGGGGAAGGCGGGCGGTGTCCGGGTCATCCGTGAACCGCAGGAGGTCGAGGCGGCCGCGCAGGGAATTTTTGACCTCTCGATAAAGGGTCTGCCGGTCCGCAAAGTACTCGTCGCCGCTGCGGAGGACATCGTCGGGGAGGTGTACCTGAGCATTCTGGTGGATCGCGCTGCACGGCGCGTGGTTTTCATCGGGTGCGCCGAAGGCGGCGTAGAAATCGAGCAGACCGCCAAGGATACCCCTGAGAAAATTCTCCGCCATGAGGTCGCCGCTGACGATCTCCCCCGTCTGACTCCCGGCGCCGTGCGATCCTTCGCGGCCCGTCTGTTCGACGACGCCGGGGAAATCGACGCCACGGCCGCGATCATGGTTAAGCTCGCCAGACTCTTCCATGAGAAGGATTGCAGTCTGATCGAGATCAATCCCCTCGTGCGAACCGCGGACGGCCGCGTGCTGGCGCTGGACGCGAAGATCCTCGTGGATGACAACGCATTGTTCCGGCACCCCGATCTCGCCGCGCTGCGGGATCTGGACTCCGAGGACGCCGATGAACTGACGGCCAAGGAGCAGGGCCTGAGCTTTATCCGTCTGGACGGGTCGATTGGCTGCATGGTCAACGGTGCGGGCCTCGCGATGGCGACCATGGATACGATCAAGCATTTTGGCGGCGATCCGGCGAATTTCCTGGACGTGGGTGGAAGCTCCGATCCCAAGAAGGTCGTGACGGCGTTCCGGTTGATCCTGAAAAACCCGGGCGTGTCGGCTATTCTCATCAACATATTCGGGGGCATCACGCGGTGCGACGACATCGCGCGGGGCATCCTGCAATCACTGGAAGCGTTTCGTGTCCCGGTGCCCATCATCATTCGCTTGATCGGCACCAATGAGCGGGAGGGCCGGGCGCTGCTCGAAGGCACGGCGCTGATTCCCGTGGCGACGCTGGAGGAAGGCGCCCGGCGGGCGGCCGAGATCGGAGGGCGTGCGTGAGCATACTCATCGACCGCGACACCAAGGTGCTGGTGCAGGGCATCACGGGGCGCGACGGATCGTTTCACACGGCGCAGATGATTGCGTATGGCACGCAGGTCGTCGCGGGGGTAACGCCCGGCAAGGGCGGCCAGGAGATCCACGGCGTTCCCGTGTTCGACAGCGTGCGCGAGGCGGTCCAGGCGACCGGCGCGACGGTGTCGGTGATGTACGTTCCGGCCAGGTTCGCGCGGGAGGCGATGTTCGAGGCCGCCGAGGCCGATCTGGAGATGCTGGTGGCCATTACCGAGGGCATTCCCACACTGGACGTGCTGGCCGCCTACGAGCGGCTCACCGCCCGCGGGATCCGGCTCATCGGCCCGAATTGCCCCGGACTCATCACCCCGGGAGCCTGCAAGATCGGGATCATGCCGGGCGCGATACACCGGCCCGGGGCCGTCGGCGTGTTGTCGCGCAGCGGGACGCTCACCTACGAGATCGTCAAGGCCCTCAGCGACGCGGGCCATGGCCAGAGCACCTGCATCGGCATCGGGGGTGACCCGGTCATCGGGTCGAAGTTCACCGATCTGCTGCCGCTGTTCGAGCGGGACGACGAAACCCGGGCCGTGGTGCTCGTGGGCGAGATTGGCGGCCAGGACGAGGTCGAGGCGGCGCGGTATTTCGCGGAGCACATGGCGACGCCGGTGGTCGGCTTCATGGCAGGTCTCACGGCGCCGCCTGGTCGCCGCATGGGCCACGCGGGCGCAATCGTGGGCGGCGAGGACGACACGGCGTCGGCCAAGATCGAGAAACTGGAGGCGGCGGGCATCCCGGTGGCCCGGCTGATCAGCGGGGTCGTGGACCTCGTGAGCCGCGCCTTGGAGACGACACAGGTATAATTGGCAGTAGTGTTTACCCATGAACGGCACGGAGACGTCTTACAGGGCCAAGGGTCCTCACCTCGGCGGTGGCAGGAGGGGCGCTCTGATGCACCGCCCCAGTCTGCCGGGCTGTTACGGCCGGGTGGAAGGCAGCGGTAACGCGTATGCGACATAACGGGCTGGAACCCAGCAGCTACAACCTGGGCTTCATCGAAGAACTCTACGACCACTACGCCCACGATCCCCAGTCTGTCCCTTCCGATTGGCGGACCTATTTCGACGGCCTGGCGCCCGGCGCCGGCGGCACCGCCCCGCGCAGCGAGGCCTCCACCGCCGTGCTTCCCACCGACTGCTGCCACGGGTTGCAGTTCTCGCTCGAACGCTGCCGCATCTGCGGCCGGCACGAGCGGGTGGCGGAGTTGCAGCACCGGGTTGACCGCCTGATCCGCAACTACCGGGTCCGGGGCCATCGCATCGCGCGCATTGATCCGCTGGGCTTCCCGCGCTTTCATCCGCCCGAACTCGAACCCTCGTACAGCGGACTGTCCGATGAGCACATGGATTTCGAATTCTTTGCCACGACCATGGCGGGCGGACAGCCGATCAAGCTGCGGGAGATCATCGAACGGCTCCAGAGCACCTACTGCCGGTCGATCGGCGTGCAGTACATGCACATCGACGACATGCAGGTGCGGGGTTGGCTTCAGGAGCGCATGGAGCCCACCGGCAACCGGCTCACGTTGAGCCGCGAGAAGCAGTTGCGCATCCTCACCCGCCTCACCGACGGCGTCATCTTCGAGCAGTTCATCCAGAAGAAATACATCGGCGCCAAGCGGTTCAGCCTCGAAGGCGGCGAGACCCTCATTCCACTCCTGGACATGGCCATCGAGGAAGCGGGCGCGCAGGGCCTGAACGAGATCGTGCTGGGCATGGCGCATCGCGGCCGCCTCAACATGCTTGCCAACATCATGGGAAAGAGCGCGGGCGAGATCCTGCGCGAGTTCGAGGACGCGCACGCCGAACTGTACCTGGGCAAGGGCGACGTCAAATATCACAAGGGCTATCACAGTGACTGGAAGACCCAGTCCGGCCGCGTGGTGCATCTGGCCCTGTGCTTCAACCCGAGCCATCTGGAGTTCGTGAACCCGGTGGTGCTGGGCCGGGTCCGGGCCAAGCAGGATCGCCTGGGCGACATCCGGCGCAACAAGGGGATGGCGATCCTGATCCATGGGGACGCCGCGTTCGCGGGCGAAGGGATCGTCCAGGAGACGCTCAACCTGAGCCAGCTCGACGGCTACGCGGTGGGCGGCGCGCTGCATATCGTCATCAACAACCAGATCGGGTTCACGACGCCTCCCGAGCAGGGCCGCTCGACGGTGTATGCCTCGGACGCGGCAAAGATGCTCCAGATACCTATTTTCCACGTCAATGGCGAGGACCCCGAAGCCGTGGCGCAGGTGATCAAGCTGGCGATGGACTTCCGGCGCACCTTCAAGCGCGACGTGGTCATCGACATGTACTGCTATCGCCGTCACGGGCACAACGAGGGCGACGAGCCCACGTTCACGCAGCCGGTACTGTACAAGGCCATCCAGGAGCGCATGAGTGTGCGCGACAGCTATCTCCAGCACCTGCTCACGCTCGGCGGCGTGACACAGGAGGAGGCCGACGAAATCGCCGAGCGCCGCCAGGCCACACTCGATGCCGCGTTCGCGCAGGTACGTGATCAGGGAACGGCGCAGACCGGGGTAAAAAGCTCGTCGCCATATCACCCAAGCATTCTGGGACGGGTCTGGAAGAACTACCAGGGCGGTCCGGACACGTCGGTACCGGACGTCGACACGGGGATCGACCGCGACCGCGCGGTGGCGCTGCTGGAGGGTCTCACGCGCGTGCCCGAGGGGTTTCATCCGCATCCGAAGATCACGCGCTTCATCGCGCAACGGATTGAGATGGCCAACGGCGAGCAACCGCTCGACTGGTCGGCCGGCGAGGCCCTTGCTTTCGCGTCACTGGTCACGGACGGGGTGCGCATCCGGCTGACGGGTCAGGATTCCATCCGGGGCACCTTCAGCCACCGTCACGCGGCCTTCTATGACACCCAGACCGGCGAACCGTACATGCCGCTGGCGAATCTCGCCGAGGACCAGGGCCCGGTCGAAATCCGGAACAGCCCGCTCTCGGAGGCGGCGGTATTGGGCTTCGAATACGGCTACAGCATTGCCTATCCGGACGGGCTGGTGATGTGGGAGGCGCAGTTCGGCGATTTCGCGAATGCCGCGCAGGTCATGATCGATCAGTTCATCATCAGCGCCGAGGACAAGTGGAACAGCCTGACCGGGCTGGTCATGTTGTTGCCGCATGGCTTCGAGGGGATGGGACCGGAACACTCGAGCGCGCGCCTCGAACGCTTCATGCAGCTCGCCGCCGAGGACAACATCCAGGTGATCTACCCGACGACGTCGGCGCAGTTCTTTCACGCATTGCGCCGCCAGGTGCTCCGCCCGTGGCGCAAGCCGCTCGTGGTGATGACCCCCAAGAGCATGCTGCGCCTTCCCGCGGCCGCGTCGCCCCTCGAGGACTTTACCACCGGCACCTTCCAGCGCATCATTCCGGACACGGGGAGCGATCCGGGCGCGGTGGAGCGGGTGCTGCTGTGTTCAGGCAAAATCTACTACGACCTCGTCAAGGAACGCGAGGAAAGCCAGCGCGACGACGTGGCCATTCTGCGCGTGGAGCAGCTCTATCCGCTGCGCCAGGAACTGCTGATCGACCTGCTGTCGGTGTACCGCGAGAACACGCCGGTACTCTGGGTGCAGGAAGAACCGGAGAACATGGGCGCGTGGCGTTTCATGCGCTGCCTGCTGGGCTTCGCCATCGCCGGCCGGTACCCCTTGTACGGGGTCTTCCGTCCGGCATCCGCCAGCCCCGCGACCGGCTCGGGCGCCAGCCACCGCTACGAGCAGGAACGGCTCGTGCGCAAGGCCTTCGACGCCTACTATGCCGTGCCCGACGCCTACTGACGACCGAAGGAAGGAGCCCCAATGGCGATTGAACTGAAAGTCCCCGAGGTCGGCGAATCCATCACCGAGGTGCAGATCGGGATATGGAAGGTGGCGGTCGGCCAGTACGTGGAAGCCGACGGCGCCGTGGTGGAGGTCGAGTCGGACAAGGCAACGGTCGAAGTGCGGACGCCGGCAGGCGGCACGTTGACCGAGGTCCTGAAACAGACCGGCGACACGGCCACGATCGGCGAAGTCATCGGATTCATCGAGGAAGGCCAGGGACAGGCGCAGAAACCGGCGCCCGCCGCCGCTCCGATCGCGGAGGCTCCGGCGGAACCGCCCTCCCCCCCGCCCGCCGCCGCGCAACCGGATCGTCCGGACGTGACCGAAGCGGTGCGCGTGGCCGAGGCGCCACACCCTACCCAGGAAGCTGACCAGGAACCGCGCATCATGCCCGCCGCGCGCGAGCTGATGGACGAGCTCATGCTTGAGATATCGGATATCGAGCCCACGGGACCCGGCCGGCGCATTCTCAAGGAGGACGTGCTCCGGGCGGCCAAGGTCCGGCAGGTCGAGATGTCCGTTGAGGACGTCACGACCGCCCCCCGGCCCGTCGCGCCTGCGGCCGCGCCGCCGCCCCCGGCCCCGTCCGAGGCGGCGGGTGGACGCGGCGAGCGGATCGTGCCGATGAGTCCGATGCGGCGCACGATTGCCGCGCGCCTTGTCTCGGCGCAGCAGACGGCGGCGCTCCTGACGACCTTCAACGAGATCGACATGTCGGGCGTTATCGCATTGCGTACGCGCCACCGCGAGGAGTTCGAGCAGGTCTACCACGTCAAGCTCGGGTTCATGTCCTTTTTCGTCAAGGCCTGCGTCGAGGCGCTGAAACGCTATCCGCAGGTCAATGCGCAGATCCAGGGCGACAATCTCGTCTACTACGACTATTGCGACATCGGCATCGCGATTGGCGCGGGGAAAGGCCTGGTCGTGCCCGTGTTGCGCAATGCGGAGGGGCTGTCCTTCTCGCAGATCGAGACCGCCATCGCCGATTTCGGGGTGCGGGCGAAGGACAACAAGGTCAAGCTCGAAGAACTCGAGGGCGGCACCTTCACAATCAGCAACGGCGGGGTCTACGGTTCGCTGCTGTCCACTCCCATCGTGAACCCGCCACAGAGCGGGGTTCTGGGCATGCACGCAATCCAGGACCGCCCGGTGGCCGTCGACGGGCAGGTCGTCATCCGGCCGATGATGTACATTGCGCTGACCTACGATCACCGCATCATAGACGGGCGCGAAGCGGTCAGTTTCCTGCGCGCGATCAAGCATTCGCTGGAGAATCCGGGCTGGATGCTGATCAGCGCCTGACGTCACCACAGCGGAGGATACATGAACCAGCACGACCTCGTGATCATTGGCGGCGGCCCGGGTGGGTACGCAGCGGCCCTGCGCGCGGCGCAATTGGGCATGGACGTGGCCTGCATCGAGCGCGAACCGCAGCTCGGCGGGTCCTGTCTGCGCGTGGGGTGCATTCCCAGCAAGGCCATGCTCGAGTCAAGCGAACGCTACTGGGAAGCGCGCGAGGAACTGGGCAGCCACGGCATCCGCATCCGCGGGGTCGAGCTGGATCTGGCCGCGATGTTGCAGCGCAAGCAGGGCATTGTCGACGCGCTGGCACAGGGTATTGACGGGCTGTTCAAGAATCGCGGCGTCACGCGCTACCGGGGTCACGCCCGTTTCGACACCGCCACCAAGATCATCATCGAAGGCGGCGAAACACGCCGGGTGGCCGCAAAGAACGTGATCGTCGCGACGGGAAGCCGCCCTGCCGGGCTGGCGGGGATCGCCTACGACGGCGACCGCATCGGCACAAGCACCGAGGCGTTGAGTTACCCGGAGGTGCCGGAGCACCTAGTGGTCATCGGCGCGGGCTACATCGGCCTCGAACTCGGCAGCGTCTGGCTGCGTCTGGGCGCGCGGGTCACGGTGCTGGAGTACCTGGATCACATTCTTCCGGGCATGGACAGGGAGATGGCGGGCCATGCCCACCGGTTGCTGGAGTCGCAGGGCATGACCTTCCGTCTTGGGGCGCGCGTCACCGAGGCGCGGCGTCAGGGCGACGGCTGCGTAGTCGAGACCGAGGACATGGCGCCCTTGCTCTGCTCGCACGTGCTGCTGGCGGTTGGACGGTTGCCCAACACGGAAGACTTGGGCCTGGAGCGCATAGGCGTGGCGCTGGATGAACACGAGCGCATCCTCGTCAACGACGCCTTCGAGACGACCGTGGACCACGTTCACGCGATCGGCGACGTTATCCGGGGGCCGATGCTGGCCCACAAGGCCGAAGACGAGGGCATCGTGTGCGCGGAACTGCTGGCAGGCAGGAAATCACACGTAAACTACGACCTCATCCCGGGGGTGGTCTACACGCACCCGGAGATTGCGTCGGCCGGGAAGTCGGAGGAGGCGCTCAAAGAAGCGGGCGTGCCCTACCGCCGGGGCGTGTTCCCCTTCTCGGCCAATGGCCGGGCCCGCAGCCTGGGCGCGACCGATGGCCGCGTCAAGGTGCTCGCCCACGCGGAAACGGACCGGATCCTGGGGGTCCACATCATCGGTCCGCGCGCGGGGGATCTCATCGGCGAGGCGGTGGCGGCGATGGAATACGGGGCCAGCAGCGAGGATCTCGCGCGCACGTGCCACGCCCACCCCACCCTGGCCGAGGCGCTCAGGGAAGCGGCCCTGGACGTGGACCAGCGCGCCATTCATATCTGACGGCGGCTGCGGGAAGGCCGCTACGCCTCCCCCGTCTCCATCCGCGCGCGGAGGTCATCGAAGATTCGCACTTCGTCGCCGCGGTACTGGAGTGCGTCGTCCACTTCGAGCGTCTGCTCGGCCGTCAGGGGCATGAATTTGGCTTCGGCGCGCGCATACACGACACCGTCGGCTCCCACCACTTCGCCGCGCGTGCGCACCAGCCTCGGACTCGCCTGCACGACCTCCGTCACTGCGACCGCACCGGCGTCCAGGGCCAGCGGACGCAGGTAGCGCACGTTGAGTTCGGCGGTATAGCACATGCGCTCGATGGCGCAGGCGGCGGCCCACCCCATGCACTCGTCAATGGCCGCGGCAATCACGCCGCCGTGGACGGTGTTGTGGTAACCGCAGTGGTGGTGTCCGGCACTGATCGGGATCTTGACCTTGCCGTCTTCGATATAGAACCGGCCCTGCAATCCGGCCGGATTCTCTTCGCCGCAGATGAAGCAGGTCTTGGAGGCCGGCAGGTAGCGCCGCCCGTTAGCGTTCATATCCATGGCCGGATGCTACTCCCTGGATCCGTGTGCGTGCTTGCGCGCGACCAGCACGGACAGCTCGTGGCGATGGCGCGCCACCCATTTGTACACGCGCGGCGCTGCCAGCGACGCACCCGGCATGCGAAACACCATCGCCAGCCACCGCCACCGGCGCATCCGGCTCAACAACGGCGGCAACGCGTTCTCGGCCTCGTGGCGCGTGCCGTCCGGCATCACGAGCTGGATTGCTTCGAGGCACTTCCGCTCCGGAAGATCTGGAAAACGCCCGGCGCGGGCCGGATCCTGGCAGGGCAGGGTCTCGATGGCGCCCGGAACGGCGTTCCGCCGCACCCAGCGGGCCACCCCCTCGCACAACGGGCAGGACCCGTCGTAGATTAGAACGGCCGCGTCAGAATGAAGGCGCATAATCTTCGTGCTCACATCCGGTTTGACGGGTTCTCATTTCCGCGCATGCGCCACGACCTTCTTGACCGCTTCGACGACCTCGTGCACGTTCTTGTCGGTCATCGCAGGGAACAAGGGCAGGGACAGCACCTCGTGCGAGGCGGCGGTCGCGTTGGGAAGGTCTTCGGGCCGCATGCCCAGCACCTCGCGGTAATACTGATTCAGGTGCAGGCCGTAGAAATGGAATCCGGTGCCAATATTCTCCTGGCGCAGCGCATGGGCCAGCTCGTCGCGCGTCCTGGTCAGCTTGTCGGCGCGGAAGCGGATGATGAACAGGTGCCAGGCATGATCGATATCGTCGATGACCTCGGGGATTGCGATCTCGTCGACCTCGGCGAGGGCCGTGGCATACAGATGCGCCAAGCGCTTGCGCGCGGCCTTGAACTGGGGAAACTTCTTGAGCTGTTCGATGCCCATGGCCGCGCCCACGTTGCTCATGAGGTACTTGTAGCCGGGTTCGACGACCTCGGGCGGCGACGGCACGGCGCTGCGGCCGTAGCGCTGCCAGGCGGTGACGGAAATGCCGTTCGACGCCAGGCGGCGCAGCCGGTGCGCGGCGTCGGCGTCACGCAGGGTGATCGTCCCGCCCTCCATGGTCGTGATGTTCTTGATGGCGTAGAAGCTGAAGCAGGCGAAATCGCCGTAGTTGCCAATGGGCACGCCCTTGTAGGCCGCGCCAAGGGCATGGGCGGCGTCCTCGACCACGGCGATGCCGTGACGGCGGGCAATGGCATAGATCTCATCGAGCCGGCACGGCTGCCCGGCGACATGCACCGGCATAATCACCCTGGTGCGGTCGGTGATGGCCGCCTCGATGGCCGCCGGATCGATGTTGAGCGTGCCGGGGTCGATGTCCGCGAAGACGACCTTGGCGCCCATGTTCAGGATGGTGTTGCCGGTACTTCCCCACGTCAACGACGAGGTGATGACCTCGTCTCCGGGCTGCACGCCCAAGTGGACGAGACACAGGTGAAGGGCCGCCGTGCAGGAATTGACCGCGACCGTATACGGCGCGCTGACGGTGTCGCTGAACATCTTCTCAAAGGTGGGTATCTGCGGGCCGGACGTAATCCAGCCGCTGCGCAGGGTGGTCAGTACGGCGTGCTCCTCTTCGGGCCCGATGCCCGGCCGCGCCAGCGGGATGAATCTCGGGGCCACCGGTTCGCCGCCCTCGGCGACGGGCGTGGCGAGCAGGGTCTTCATGCGCTGCACGTTCAGATGGGCCTCGGTGAAGGGGTCGATGCCCGTCTCGACGAGTTTGTCGCGCACCTCGGTGATGCCCTCGTCCACCGAGTACTGGCAACGGAACCCCAGTTCACGAATCTTCGCGAACTGGACGCGGTAGCTGCGCAGGTCGTCATCGTCGCGCGGCACCTCGATCTCGATTCCCTCGAAGTGACGCGCCACACGCCGCGCCAGCGCGATGATCTGGTAGTTGCCCACGTCGCTGCCGACGTTGAATATCTCGCGCTGAACCTTGGCGGCCGGGGCTTCGGCCAGCATGCGCAGGGCCTGCGCGGCATCGGCGACGTGCACAAAGGGCCGCCACTGGTTGCCGCCGCCGCGCACGACAATGCGCTTCTGGTGAAGGGCTGTCGCGACCATCTGGTTGATGGCCAGGTCAAAGCGCATGCGGGGCGCCCAGCCGAACAGCGTGGCATTGCGTGCAATGACCGGCTCGAAGTTCGAGTTGGCCATGTCGAGGAGCAGGTGCTCTGCCTCGAGCTTGGTGGCGCCAAAAGTGGAAACCGGGTTGGCGGGACTCTGCTCGTCGAGCACCTCGAAAACGCCCTTGCCGTACACAAGGCACGTCGAACCGAAAATGAAGCGCCGCACCCCGTGCTGCACGGCCTGACTGGCCAGTTCCCGCGTGCTCTCGACGTTCACGTCGTGGGCCATCTCCTCGTCGAGGTCGCAGGACGGGTCGTTGGACAGACTGGCCAGGTGCACCACGGCGTCGACGTCCTGGAGCAGACCGGGGGTCTCCTGGAGCCGCCGGATGTCCCCGCGGACGATCTCGCAGCCCGGAGTCTGCGCCCACGGCGTCAGCGCGTCCTCACCGAAGCAGAACCGGTCGAACACGCGCACCTGGTGGCCCGCATCGAGCAAGAGGGACACCAGCGCCGACCCCAAATAGCCGCCGCCACCCGTCACGACAATCCGCATGCCCTAACTCCTGCCTGGTTGTGGTGTTACCGGCGCGGGTGACGGCGGGAACCGCCTTCCGCGCCCGAAAACGGGAGTATAGCACGGCGCTCCGGGGGTATACACCGGCGGGACGGCGGCGCGGGTATACTGTTGACAGTCCAGAAAGGATCGGCTACGCTTAGGCCAAGCCAGATGCGGCTTCCGGCACGTCGCCGGAGACTGCCACTGCCTGGACAACGTGCAGCAGGCCAGCCCATGCAACTGGAATTTCTCTGGCGCGACGCGCACACCCTTCAGGCCGAACTGGAACGCCTGACCGGGCTCGAGGTCCAGCTCACCATCACGGACAACACGTCCACCATGATGTCGGTCAAGAAGCCGCGCGCCGCGCGCGCGCAGGTGCGGGTGCACCGGATGTTTCTGGCGGCGGACGCGCGGGTGGTGCGGGCGCTGGGCCTGTGGGTGGCGCACCCGAGGGCGCCGCGATCGACCGAGCTGCTCAACGACTTCATCGCCGAGAACCGGCACCTCATCGCCCACCGGGAGCGGGCCGTGCCGCCGGGCGCCGTTTCGGGGCGGTATTTCGACCTCCAGGCGCTGTACAACGGGGAGAACGGCCGTCATTTCGGGAACGCCGTGCAGGCCGGTATCCAGTGGGGCCGGATGCCGGGCGCGAGGTGGCGGCGCAGCATCCGCTTCGGCAGTTATTCGCCCGAAGACAACGTCATCCGCATCCATCCGCTGCTGGACCAGGACTGGGTACCGGCGTATTTCGTGCGCTACATCGTGTTTCACGAGATGCTGCACGCGCATCTGGGCACCAAAGAGACCGCGAGCGGCCGCCGGCAGGTGCACACCAAGACATTCCGCGAGTGCGAGCGGCGCTACCCGGACTACGAGCGCGCGATCGCATGGCTGGCGGCGCCGGGCAACCTGACCCGGCTGCTGCGCGGCCGCCGGGGCTAGCGGTACCTCAGATCGGTCATGGCCGTGCCGTCGGCGTGGTCGATGCGCATGCCCAACAGGTCGCAGCCGACCAGGTGTATGTGGATGACCAGCCGGTTCAGGCCCTTCTTGAGTTCAACCTCCGCGGCGGTCCGGTGCGGCCCCATTTCGACCTCGTTGCCGTTCAGGTAGAAGCGGGAATCCTGCAGCGGGCGGTGCCCGGCGCCGGGGTCCGCGAGCCGCAACATGGCCGGACGGGCCTCCGGGCAGTCGAAGAGGGCCACGGCATACTGGGTGGGCTCCTTGTCCGCGATCAGCCGGTCGAGAATGGCGCGAGACCACGGATAAATAAAGTAGTTGCCCAGATTCCACGTGGTGTTGGTGTCGTATTCGCTCAGTTGCCAGTCAAGCTTCGGGTTCAGTTTCCCGCGCGGTGTGACGGCATTGGGATGGTCCAGCGAGGCGTCGTGCCGGTCGATGATCGCCCAGTGCCACCGGTGCACGGAGGCAAACAGCGGACGGCTGGCGAAGGTGTGGACGCGGCGGCGGCCCATCCACTCGATCTCGAGGCGCAGCTCCCATGCCTGCGGGCAGGCTTCGTCTCCCAGCGCGAAGGGGGCGCGGGCAATCCACGCCTCGTCGAGTGACTGCTGCTGGATCGGGAAATGCTCCGTGCGGCCTTCCCGGTGCAGTATCCACTCGCCGCGGAAGGTCGCCGTCCCGGTCAGGGGCGCGCCGATGACAACCTGCCCCAAGGTGCCGCGGGCTTCGGCGTGTGTCATGAAATCGTAGGCCTTCACAAAGGGCCCGCCGAGACAGGCAATGGCGTCGTCCGCGGCGAGGCCTTCCTGCCCGTAGGCCTGTTCGATCAGGGCGTCGCGGTCCGCGTTGGCGGGGGCTTTGAGCAGGCGCCGCGCACGTGCCGTTTCCGCTTCCGCCGCACGCCCGGCGAGGTCGAGCACCGCCGCCTCCACCTGGATAACCGCCGGGGCGGTCTTGGGCCGCGACGGCACGCGCACGGCAAGGGCGCCACCGGCCTCGTCATAGGTCCAATCGTCGTGACGGGCGCCGTCCACGAGTACCGACGCCGGGCGGACCCGTCCCGCGAACACCACTTCTATCGAGCGATTCGCAGGCAGCGCCGGACAGCGGCCCTCGATCGGCGAAATGGTCACGGTGCAACGGTCGCCGCGGGATTCCGACCGGATCGGCGTCCACTCGCACTCGCCGTCGCGGTACTTCTCCGATATGGCGTCGTCCTCATAGTGCCGGTACTCGGCGTCACCGCCGGGGAAGATCTTCAGACGCAGGACGTCCATCTGGAGATCGCGCGTGCGCCGCACCGGTTCGGCGACGGAGATAACCGCGCCGGCCTTGACAAACAACGGCGCGCGCTCGAGTCCGCCGCAGGCGCGCATCCACCGCGGGCCGTCATAGGCCTCCAGCGTGGCGTAGTCGATCCATCGGCCCTCGGGCAGCCAGACCGTCGTCCCCGCTACGTCCGTGCCGTCGACACACGCGGCCACGATGGGCGCGGCGATCATCTGGTCGCCCAAGTGGTACTGCCAGCGCGCCGCGTAGGCGTCCTCCTGTTCGGGATACGCGTAGTACATGGGGCGGCACGACCCGACGTTGGTGTCCGCAGCCCGGCGCGCGGTGGTGTAGAGGTAGGGCAGCAGTTCGTAGCGCTGTTTGACGGCGCGCCGGCTGTGCTCGAGCATTTCCTCGCCGAAGCCCCAGGGGCGCCGCTCATAGCTCGCGTTCTTGGTGCTGTGCAGCCGCAGGCACGGGCTCAGCGCCCCAAACTGCATCCAGCGGACGTAGTACTCGGGGGTCGACGTGCCCATGTGGCCGCCGATGTCGTGACTCCACCACCCGAAGGCGACGTTGGACGCGGTCGCGGTGAAATGCGGCATGAAGTCGAGGACTTCCCACGTCGTGAAGGTGTCGCCGGAAAATCCGATGGGATAGCGGTGGTTGCCGAGGCCGCCCCAGCGGCTGAACAGCATCGACCGCTGCCCGTTGCGCTGGAGATCGTTGAAGTGCAGGTGATTCAGCCAGATGAGCGGATCCAGCCCCTTCAGTTCGCTGGTTGCGCCCTGCTGCCAGTCCATCCACCAGAAGTCGACCCCCTGCTTCTCCATGGGGTGATGCAGCAGTTCAAAGTACAGGCGCGCGAAATGGGGATCGCTGATGGCAAAGCCCACGGGCTCGCCGGTCGCGGGGTCCTTGCCCATGCCCCGGGCGAAGGCCGGGTAGGCCGCCTCGTGCTTCTTGACGCCGTCGGCCGGGTGCAGGTTGAGCGTCGTGCGCAGGCCCTGCGCCTTGGTCCACGCCAGGAATTCCTCCGGATCGGGGAAGAAGTACGGGTTCCAAGTGTAGCCGGTCCAGCCTTTCAGATGCCAGTCCATGTCGATGACCATCACATCGATCGGCACGTCATAGGAGTCGAAAAGCCGCACGAGATCCTTGAGGTCCTGCGCGCTGTACTCCCAGTATTTCGACCACCACAGCCCGAGCACATAGCGCGGGATCAGCGGCGCCGGATGGCCAAACCGCGCGTAGTCGCCCAGCGCGGCCTCGTAGTCGTGCCCGTAGCCGAAGAAATACCAGTCTTGGCGGGGGTGCTTCGGATCCGGTTCGGACGCGGCCGCCGCAATCCAGCCGTCATCGTCGCGGAAGCGCACCGTGCCGCTGTCGTCGAAGAGGACCCAGCCGTCGCGCGACAATATGCCGGGGTCGATCGAGGCCTCGGCCCACACACCGTCGAGGGTGCGCCGCGCCCCGAGCAGATTGCCCAGGTCGGGCAGACCGGGGTGCCACTGGACCGTCTTCCCTGCCACGTCGAGCCGGATGGAGAGATTCTTCTCGGAGAAGGCGCCACCACCGGTATGGTACCGCAGCACGAGCTGGCCGGTGTCAATGACCAGCCAGCCGTCGTTTGTGCTCACGGTGAAGGAAGGCGGCTGATCCGCGTAGCGCGTCGGAAAGGCGTAGGATCCCCGGTCATCGTGCTTGGCGCCACGCGCCCATTCCAGGCGCAGCAGGCGCGGCGTCAGCACCGTGAACCGGGCGTCGCCGCACAGGACCACTGCGTCCGGATGGGGCTTGGGGTGTGCGTGGAGGCGCACGCGCTGGATAAACTCGTTGTCGGAGTGGGTGGTCGCCATCATCGTCCCTTCTTCGCTCGCTTGGTCTAGAAAACAAGTGCGCGATTATAGCGAGCATGAGGACCCACAGCAAGAGACCAAGCGGGCCATGGATCTGGCTTCGGCACGAGTAATTCCAAGCTCGAAATTTTTACAGATGAGACCTGTGATTGGGACTGTCGTCGCTGATGGAGTCTCTGAGCTCAAGCGATGCCGCCTTCGACCGCTGACATGGTAACATTTCTCGATTCAACGCATTGAAGAGCGCAAGCAGACAGTCAACCCGTGAGGAGGATGCAGCAAGTGGAGAATTTTTTTGAAAATTGCGTCTTCTGCAATAGAGAACTGAATGACACGGAGCGCAAAGGCAACGGAGAACACGTTATCCCGAGACTGCTGTACGGCTCTATGCGATTCAAGGACGTGTGTCGCCAGTGTAACAACCTCCTCGGAAGTACTGCCGATTCTCGTGCGCTTGAGGATCGGCGGATCATCGCTGCTGTAAGCACACTGAACCTGCCTGATCTGAGAGGGAAGATCGCAGAACGTGGCACATGTGTCATGATTGATCCGGAAGACGGATCACGCTGGCCTGTCAGGTCCAAAGATGGAGTCCTCGAGATAGTCCCTTACCAGCCGTCGAGCAACCTGTTCGTCTCAGCAGAGGGGGAGGCTATCAAGCACCTGGAGAACAAGCTTGCCAAAGATGGTCGCCATGGGTGTTCCCGGCAAGAAATAAGAGACTTGCTCAACGAGGAGGTCGCCCCAAGATTCAATGCACTTGGCGCGGGCGAGTCGATGGACGTACTCGGCATGGGTATCACTCTGAGCAAGAGAAGGGGCGGAAAGATCGAATGCAGGCACAGGACAACCCCCAAGGCAGCTGAGTCTCTCGTTGCGAAGATCGGGTATGAGATAGCATTCCTTGTCTTCGATCAAGGCCGTATCCGTGCACTATCGCCTGTCTTGGAAAAGCTTTCCGCAGCTGCTTTCGGACGCGAACCGCTTGACAAGACGGTGCTGGTATATCCGATTCGAAGACATTCCTACATCACAAGAGTCAACAAAGCTGATTACCATCACCAGATAGTCGTTTGGTGCCACAGGAACAGCCCCCTCTTTATGGATATCTATCTCTTTGCAAACGTGGGATTTCGACTGGTGCTCCATGCACGCCACGCGGAGGCACGTGGTCCCATATTGGAGCGAGATGGTCCCGTTGAGATGGTCAGTTTCCTGATGACATTCCAGCCGGATTGTGCGCCAGGCAAATTCGTCCATATCAAGCGAGAAGCAAGTGACGTGGTTGACGAATATGAATGCCCGCAACTCTAGATGCTATCCCCAAAACCCATCGCGTCAGCCTGTCCACCCCTGTGTCATTCCGAACGAAGTGAGGAATCTCAAGTTTCCAGACAGTAGTGACGAAAGAGGCTTCTCGCCGTCGCCGTCGGAGAGGCATCCGTCCAGTCAGGGCAACGGAGATCCCTCGTGAACTCGGGATGACAATGGGGTCAAGTATTACCGCGCAGGACATCCATGCCCCACCGAGCGGCGTGCCGCTACTCGCTCGAAATGATGCGACGAGGAAGTCTCTGGACAACTTCCATATTAATACCTGATCGCCGCTTGACACCCAACGGCGCGCGTCAGCGGATGCGGCTGGCGTCGCCACTCAGCCACATGTCGGGGTTGGGTCCGAGCTTTTGCTTCACGGGATCGGAGGCGGCGTTCAGCCGGTCGATGGCCCAGTTGGGCAGGTCGAGCGCGGCGGCGGAGATGTTGCGTTGGAGCTGGGCCGGTTTGCGGGCGCCGACGATGGCGGCGGTGACGCCGGGTTGCGCGAGCAGCCAGGCCATGGCCACGGACGCCATTGTCTCGTCGAGGTCCTCGGCCACCTCGGAAAGCACGCTGAGCACGTGCAGCACTTCGGATTCGGCGCCGGGCTCGTCGTGTTTGACCTGCTCGCGGCCGCTCCGGAAGTGCCGGGTGCGTCGGCGGACGACGGGAATGGCGTCGATGCTGTCGTACTTGCCGGCAAGCAGCCCCTGGAGGAGCGGCATGTAGGCGAGGATGCCGACATTGCCGCGCTGGCACGCCGGGACCACCTCGAACTCGATGGCCCGGAACAGCAGGTTGTATCCCAACTGGTTTGACACCGCATGCCCGGCAGCTTCCCAAGCCGCCAGGTCCTGGACGCCGAAATTCGAGACGCCGATTTCGCGGATCTTGCCTTCGTCGCGCAGCGCGGCCAGTTCGCTCCAGGTATCGTCGAAGGGCAGGTCATGGCGCGGCCAGTGGACCTGATAGAGGTCGATGCGGTCAATGCCGAGGCGCCGCAGGCTGGCCTCGCATGAGCTGCGGACCTTTCCGGGATCGCAGTGTTGCGGCGCGACCTTGGAGGCAATATAGACCTGGTCGCGGCAGCCCTTGAGAAGCTGCCCGAGCACCTCCTCGGACCGGCCGTCGCCGTACATCTCGGCGGTGTCGAAGAGGTTGATGCCCGCATCCACGGCGGCCCGCACGGTCGCCTCGCCGTCCGTCTGCCCGTCGGCGCCCCAGTAGGCGGTATCGCCCAACTGCCACGCGCCAAAGGCCAGCACCGACACATTGAGGTCAGAGGTCCCCAGTTTCCGGAAGCGCATCGCGACGGTCTTTCCTTCCTTTCGCGGGCCGGGTCAGTCCTTGAACTGCCAGCCGTTGCCTTGGGCGATCTTCCTGGATTCGCGCACCTGCGCCGCCGCCTGCGGCACCTCGTTGCGCTGCACGCCCCGGCTGTAGCCATCGGCCAGCAGCCAGTTGAACGAGTCGAACCACTCGGGCAACGCAACGCCTTCCTTGTAGTAGCGGTCATGGATGTCGGTGCGCAGGAAACTCAACTCCGAGATCCGGTCGAGCAGGGCCATGTAGTCGTCGCTGAAACGCGGGCGGCGCTCGACGGGCGGGAGCAGCACCGGGAAGGCCCCATGCGGCTCGGTCTGATACCAGTAGGCCACGCTGGCGTAGTCGTTCGCGTAGTCGTTGCAGTGGCCGTGCTCGATGGTGTGGCGGATGCGCTTGTGGAAGCGCACGGGGTCATGCACATACCAGCGGTACATGGCGTTCAGCCCCTTGAAGTCCTCGCCGTCCTTGTTCTCGACGAGCAGAAAGCCGTGGTAGTGGCCGGCATACTCGACATTGGGGCACGCGCCGCCGCCAAACACCTCCTCGGAGCCGGTACCGTGAATCGACGGCGGCCACGTGTCGTCGTCGATGAAGATCATGTCGTCGCCTTCGCCGTACCAGCCTCCCTGGATGTTGTTGACCTGGAGGAAAATGCCCGCGACATGCCCCTGGCCTTCGGCCTCGAGCAGGACGTAGTTGTCCTTGCCGTCGATGTTGCAGTTCCCCCAGAACGCCCGCTTGGCGTCCATGGCGGGCGGCTCGTTGACGACGGTCGGGTTCTCGCGCCGCCATTGGGCATGGAAGCGGCCGATATCGGCCGGGAGCGGCTCGTCGAGCTTCTCGTAGTCGATGTGGCACCACAGCCGGCCGCCGAGGCCGCCGAAGATGGTCTTGCCCTGGTTCTCGAACTCGATGCGGGCGCGGGTGTTGAACGGCATCGGGAAATAGCAGTTGAACCCGTGGTTCGAGGGGCCGATGCCGGGGTTCACGCTGATGTAGTGTGAGGAGAAATGGCGCACCGCGGCATTGCTCACGCAGAAGAAGTCGCCGAACGGCACCTCGACGCTCGGGGTTTCCTCATTGTCCCAGTACATGCGCAGGATGCCATCGCGGTAATCGAGCGGATTGGGATCGATCACCGTGAAATAGATGTGGGTGATGATGCCCGGCCCCTCGATGTCGGCCAGCACCTTCGTCTGGCCCGCGTCAATTCGGTAGGCGTCGTCGTTGGCGCCGTTGCGTTCCCAGCTCGATTCGCGGTAGCTGCGGGCCGGGCGGATGCGGGCGGTTTCGAGGGCATGGCGTGACATGTCAAATTCCTCTCGGTTGGTTCGTCGGTTTGCTGGCCGTAAAGCCCCAAACGCTACTCCTGCCGGGGCGCAACGTCAATGTGCTTACACCCCGCGTTCCCGCAGGAATGCCTCGATGCGGGTGCGATGGTCGCCCTGAACCTCGATGACGCCGTCCTGCGCCTTGCCGCCGGCGCCGACGACCTTCTGGATCTCCCGCGCCAAGGCCCCAATGTCTCCTGAGACCCCTTCGAGGACGGTCACGATTTTTCCCGCCGCACGCTTTTCAGCGCGCAGCTTGTAACCGCCTTTGCGCGACTTCTCGACGGCGTAGGACCTCTTCTTGTCCGGTTTCGGCGGTGCCGCTGCCTCGGGCCCCGGCGGCAGGTCCCTCTTGCCTGTGGAAATGGCGCCAAACGGGTTATCGGTCAGCGGACGACGCTCCACGCTGGTGTCGATGCGTTCTTTCTTCTTGGTCATCGTTCCGTTACCCACGGTGGTCAGTTGATCGTTACGGGCAGGTGCGGCATGACGGTCCGGAGGGCCAGAAACGCCCGCCCGCGCGGCCCCGCCTTTCGCAGATAGTACATTTCCTGGTCCCACCACTCCGGATCGTGGGAAGGGTCCCCGCCCCCGAGCGCCCAACATGCGCCCGCGGCGCTGTCCCATCGCTCGTGGGCGACGGATACGGCGAGCCAGCTCCGCCAGGCGAGTTCGGACCACTCCGCCTCGGTCGATTTCCCGGCGGCCTCAATCTCTTCACGAACGCCCGGTCCGGGCGCCAGTCCCTCGATCGCGGCATCAAAGTCCTCGCTGGCATGGAAACGCTCTTCCTGGATACGCATCCATTCGCCGCGTGCTTCTTCGAATGTCATGGCGCCTCCGTTGAGCGCCAGGGCGACGAAATCCAGGACCAGCCGGTCTATGGTCTCGTTGTATGCCCGGCCCGGTTCGCGAAGCGGCTCGGGCAGGCGATCCACATCGCCGACCGGGAGCAGTGCCTGTGCGGCGTCTGTCCGTGGCGACGCGGCCTCGTCCGCGCCTGCGACCTGTTCCGCAGGGTCAGCCACAGCTGCGGACGGGACACTTTCCTCCCGTCCACTGTCCACGTGGGGAACTCGCCCATACCGGTCCGCGACGATGCGGGCAGGGTCCTCGGGCGGCGGCTCCACGACACGGATTTGGTCCCTGACCACGGGCACTCCCAGCAGCAGCAAGATCGCCAGCAGCGCCACGAAGACCACCAGCAACAGCCATTTCATGGGCGAACCATCGGTCCGGCGTCCTGCCGGTCCGTATTCCGACTTCATCGCTCCCCCCTGTTGAAGACCCGGCTCAGTGATGCGAGAAACACCGCTCCATCGCGAAGACCATCGTGGCGCCGGCCTCGTTGCAGGCCTCGATGGCCTCGTAGTCGTTGACGCTGCCGCCGGGCTGCACGATCGCGCTGATGCCCGCGCCGGTCGCCGCGTCGACGCCATCCCGGAAGGGGAAAAACCCGTCGGACGACATGGCCGCGCCCTCGAGCGTCTCGCTTCCCTTGTACTTCTCCTTCGCCTTCTGGATGGCCTGGCGAATTGCGCCGACGCGGTCCTGTTCGCCGGTGCCCACGCAGATGGTCTGGCCGTTCTTGGCGATCACGCAGCCGTTCGACCGCACATGGATGTTGACGTACCACGCAAAGAGCAGGTCCTCGAGTTCCTGCGTGCTGGGCGTGCGGGCGATGTCGATGCGGCCCTTGGTCTTGTGTTCGTTGTACGCAGGCACGAGGTCGCCCGGTCCCTTGACACGCGACAGGTACGGCACGGCGAGCACGATGCTGCCGTCGTCGAACACCTTCATCTCGCGCACGTCCGTGCCGTCGTCGAGGAATTTCGGCAGCCTGGACAGGTCGGGCAGCTTGATGATGCGCAGTTCCCGGTTCTTCTTGTACTTGTCGGCATCGTGCAGGATATCGAGCGCTTCCGGCGTGAAGCCGGGCGCGGCCACGCCCTCGACGATGGTCTGCATGATCTCCTCGGCCGTGGCGGCGTCCACCTCGGCGTTGAAGGCCACAACGCTGCCGAAGGCGGCCTGGGCGTCGGCGTCGCGCGCGCGCATATACACGTCGACCAGCGGCATGGCGCCGGTCTGGATGGCGGCGCCCGAGGGGTTGCAGTGCTTCATGACGGCGCAGGCAGGCCGCTGCATGTACTTGAGGATGCCGACGGCGTGGTGCATGTCCTCGAGGTTGGTCTGCGACAGGCCGCTCTTGCCGGTCTTGAGCATTTCATACGCGCCGAGCACCAGGTTTTGGCCGTCGGCGGGCCGGTAGAACGCGGCGGACTGGTGCGGGTTGGTGCCGTAGCGCAGGTTTTCGACCTTGGCGTAGGCACGGCCCATCACGTCGATCGTCTCGGGGAAATCGCCTTCGGTGCGGGTGCGGTACATGTCCTTGAGATCTTTGTCGGCCATGGTTGGCTCTCCCTCGCGTAAGTGCCCCTGAAAACAGGCACGCCTGGGCGGCTGTCTCCAGCGCCCAGGCGATCGGCTTTTACTGTTGCGTCCCTGCCGCTTCCCCGTGGTTGATTCCACGCTGCGTCGCCAGTCACGGCGGGGCGTCTATCTGAGGCGATTGTGCCAAGGGTCCCGGCGGGTTGTCAACACCCGGAGTCCGGCGTTATTCCGCCAGTTCCAGGACCTCCATGCGCACCCGCTGAACACCATCCTCGAGCATGCCGAGGGTGCGTGCGGCCGCGCGGGACAGGTCGAGCATGCGTCCGGCAACGTGCGGCCCGCAGTCGTTGATAACCACGTCGGCCACTTCACCCGTATCAAGGTTCACCACGCGCACGCGCGTGCCAAACGGCAACGTGCGGTGGGCGGCCGTAAGGGCTTCCGGGTCGTACACCTGGCCCGAGGCGGTCGTGTGGCCCTCGTGGGCCGCGCCGTACCATGAGGCGTACCCAATCTCGTTGTACCCCACGGCGACGGGGCCGCCGTCGCCGGCAGGCGGCACGTGCGCCGACGGGGCGCTGACGGACGGAGGCGCCTCCAAACCGCCTTGGAGGGTCTCGCAACCCGCGGCCAACAGCATCACCAGAACCGCGAGGATCATGGACCCGCCGCGCAACGACATTCCTGACTGCACCATGGCTGCCTCCTTCGTTCGTCCAGACGGGAGCCGCGCGCCCGTCAGGGCAGTCGCCGGCCCAGTTGGTAGCTGGCGCGCATCAGGCGGGTCTCGCCCGGCGCCAGGGGGGCCTGATTGGGTATCAGCTCCAGGTTCACCTGTTCCTTCTTCGTGCTGAAGAAATAGAACAAGGCTTCCCAGTCGCCGGGCGCGATGCCGACCGTGACCGTCTGCCGCTGGTGGGGTATGCGCGCGGCCCAGCGGCTGATGCCTGCTGGATCGATGACCTCGCCGCCGAACGACTGGTCGCCCAGACGCACAACGGGGCGTTCTTTCCACGAGCCGTCCTGCTCGATCCAGATTTCGGGCTCCTGACGGCCGCCCGTCCAGAACTCCGGATGCACCTTGAAATGAGGCGTCTGGGGTTCGGCGGTGCCGTTGATCAGCTCCCACGTCACCTCGAGCGGCGCGTCGCCCGGCGGCAACGAAGCTGTCCGGCGCATGGTCAGGCCGGAGGCGAGCCGGGTCTCGAGCGTCACGTGGTTCCGCGAGGTCTCGACCACGCGGTACTCGCTCCAGAGCGGCTCCTCGAGCGGCTGCCCGGGAGAGCGCGTCGTCCATTCCTGCAACATCCAGCGCTCCGTTTCAAGCGAGGTGGCGCCGCGGAATACGTCGTTCCCCCACTCCTTGTCCGCGTAGCGCACGATGGCGCCCGAGTACTCCGGGAGTATCTCGACGACAAAACGTTTGTTCTCCAAGGTCAGCACGGGATACTCCTCGCGCGGCCGCCGGACGCCGAGGGGCCCCAGATGCTCACGCACGGAGTCTTCGATAGGCACGCCCGATCGCCCGTACTGTTCGTCAAGCTGGACGACGCCCATCTCGCGGCAGGCATCGAGGAACTCGCCGGCATCGATCTCGGACGGGCGCGTCACGACGTAGGCATCGCCGGCCCGTTCCGCGAGGGCGCCGTTGACCAGCCCGGCGTACTGCACGGCAAGCCACTCGCGTTTCACGCGGCGGCGGATCTCGTCGGAACTGGCCGCGGCCAAGGCCTCGCGCATCAGCGCGGCGGCCTGGTTCAGAAACGCGGCGTCCATCCAGGTCCCGTCATCAAAACAGGTCACGAGCGCATTCTTGTCCAGCGCCGTCTGGGTCATGAGTGCGATGTACTCGCGCAGATACGGCGCGGACTCGGCGAAATACAATGTCAGGAACTCGTCCATGGCCGCCGCGTGGTCCACATCGGGATTCCACAGACCACGGGCGATGAGGTATCCCCTGAGCGTCGGGAATCCACCGCACCCGAGCGCGTCGCCCTGCACAAATACGCCCTGGACGTGGTTCGCGGCGTAGGTCTTCAGGTTGGGCACAATGACGTGCAGGTTCGGATGCGGACGCAGCCAGGCGGCGAAGTTGGGCGCGTAGTCGTAGACCATCAGGTTGCCGGTCAGCCGCGCCCAGTCCTGAAGGTCGCGGTAGAACTTCACGTTCTCCTCGGAACTGTCGGGACCGATCGGCCGCAGGAAATCGCATTCGATGGTGCAGAGCAGGATGTGGAGGTTGTCGTGCGGCCGGAGCGTCTTCGGCGGGGTGCGCGTGTACGCGTAGGCATAGGTCATCAGGTTCTTGTTGGGAAAGGCCTCGGCCCAGCGCTCCGCGACCCGGTTGATGCCGGTCAGCATCGAGCCCATGGGCGTACCCTCGCGGGCGTCAATCGCCTTGCACTCGGGGCAATGGCAGTGGTTGTCGGTGTCCTCCTGCATGACGCACCAGAAATCGGCGCCGGGAGACTGGTCGTGCCACTGCCTGAGCTTCTCCATGATGACACCGGGCACGTCGGGGTTGGACATGCAGAGCTGCCAGACGTCGTCGAAACCCCGCTCGGACACCGGGGCATTGTAAGCCTCCCATGTGTCGACCGTGACCCGCTCGCCCTCGGGGTTCATGCCGAAATACTCGGGGTGGTCCGCGAAATACTCGGGACCGGGCACCAGGGTGAGGAAGTTATGGCCAAAACCGCCGCCGAAGCGGGGCTCACGGAGGCGGTGCGCCCGGATGAAGGACGTGCGCGCGTCGCCCGCGCCGTACCAGGTATTCGTCCACCGGAACCGGAAGGGGGGAACGTAGCGGTAGTCGATGGCGGGCAGCGATTCCGGGGCCGCCGGAACGTGCGTGACCTCCCACGTCAGCCAGCGCACCCCCAGGTACCGCTCGAAAAACTCGTAGACGCCGTTGAGCGTCCCGCGCGCGGACTCGCCGCAAATGAGCAGATCCCCCGCGGGCGTTGATTGAATGAGCAGCCCGTCGTCGCCGAGGCCGGCCACGGAGGCCGTCCCGGCAAACGCGGCGCCGATCAGCACATCCGGTCCGGGCGATACGGCGTGCGCGATGACCGGACGGTGGCCGGTGCTCCGCTCCCAGTAGTACTGGAACTCCTCCGCTGCCAGGCGCTCATCGGCGGGCGCGTCCGTTGCCACGACCACAGTCACGTCGCCGTACTCCGCCGCGTCGAGCCATCCTTGTTCCGCATGGGTCGCATGCGCCGCCAAGACACTAAGAAGGACTGCCGCCGCCAGTCGAAACATCACTCTGCTACCTCCCGTGGTTGTACCCATGCGCCGGATCCAGCAGATTCTAGCAGATTTGGGCAGGCGCGTGCCGGTAGCCGCGCGCGGTTTGGTGCGCGACCGCCGCGGGGACCTCTCCGGTGTGCGGGAGAACGGCGGGAAATCAGGCCGAAGGCATAAAAAAAGGGCCGGAGGGCAAGCCCTCCGGCCCTTTGAGGTTGTAACCGATTAGTACCGGCGACCGCCCCCGAAACCACCGCCGCCGCCGCCGCCGAAGCCGCCGCCGCCGCGACGGCCACCGCCGCCACCGCCGCCGCCGCCAGCCGGACGGGGACGCGCCTCGTTGACCGTAACGGCCCGGCCACTGATCTCCTTGCCGTTCAGCCCCTCAATCGCGGCCATCGCTTCGTCGCGGTCCGGCATCTCGACGAAGGCAAAGCCCTTCGACCGGCCGGTGTCGCGATCCATGATGACGCGCGCCGATTCGACTTCGCCATACGCCTCGAAAGCGTTCCGCAGGTCATCATCGGACATCTGGTAGCTGACGTTCCCCACATAGATATTCATCGTCTTCTTCTTCTCCATCGCCATGGTCTCTTTGCACTCATCGAAAGTCTGTCCATGGCGACCGACATCCTTCGACCAGCCCGCACTAAGGGGCACAAGCTATATATATACTCCCAACGGGGGGTATATTGCAAGGGCTAACACACAATTAACAGAATTTCAACTGGCAAAAATCTTTTCCAGCCCTCCGTCGACAGAAAACGACGCGCGTGGCCGCTTCTATTCCGCACACCCTGCCCGGGTCATACCGGCGACAGCAGCCGCAGGCCGACGACGCCCGCGATGATGAGCACGATGCACGCCAGGCGGGCCAGGGTGGCCGCCTCGCCGAACAGGACCACCCCGAGCACCACGGTACCCACCGCGCCGATGCCGGTCCAGGCCGGATAGGCCGTGCTCACGGGCAACGCCCGCATGGCCAGCGCCAGGAAGACGAAACTGAGGATCATCACGATGACGGTCGCCAGGGACACCCAAGGACGCGTCAAGCCATCGGAATACTTAAGCCCAATCGCCCACCCAACCTCGAAAAACCCTGCTATGACCAACCACACCCACGGCATCGCTGTTAACCCTCCGGACATACTTGGGTCGCCGGCATCCACTCCGGCCGGATGTGGTCCATCATGGCACACCCGGCATCGGGGAACAACCGGTGGGCTTCCTCCCGGCCTTGCAGTTCCGGGCGTTTTTCTGGCAATGTTCCCCCGGTCCGGAGTGGACACATACCGCTGGTGCACACCTTTGATTAGACGCATTCCAATTTGGCGGCGATGGCGCATCATGCAGCGGCGCGTGCGCGGGTCCCTTGGCGGCACGCACATTCACCGCGTGCTCGGAGAACGCCTGTTTCGTGACGCGCTGTGGATCCACGACAAGCGCGCGATCGCGGGCGGCGTGTCGCTGGGTCTGTTCATCTCGCTGACGCCGACGATTCCGCTCCAGATGCTCCTGGCGGCCTTGGGCGCCATCTATTTCCGGGTGAATCTGCCGATCGCCTTGGCGCTGTGCTGGGTCACCAACCCGGTGACGGCCGTGCCGATCTATCTGTACGAGTGGCGCCTGGGACGCTATATCCTCGAAGAGGTGGCCCTGGTCGGGAACTTCTTTGACCTGTACCCCTTCGAACACGGCATGGGAAGGGTGCTGCGCAACGCCGCGTACGTCTGCACGGGGTCACTGGTCGTGGCGTCCGGGGCGGCAATCGCTGCCAACATCGCCGTGCGGCTGCTGTGGCGCACCGTAGCGCGCAGTCCGCTGCCGCGCCGCTTGACCAAACACAAAGACAAGCAATAGTGGCCCTTGTCTGGAACCGCCCGAACTGGAGACTGTCATGGAGAATACCGCTCAGCGCTGCCAGGGCCTTCTCGAAGAAGTCCAGCATCACCTGAACAACGAGTTGCTGCCCTTCTGGCTCACGCACGGAGTCGATGAGGAACATGGCGGGTACCTGACCTATCTCGACCGGGACGGCAACCCGACGGGTGAAGACGTGAAAACCCTGCTGTGTCAGGCGCGCATGATCTACACCTACAGCTCCGCGCACCGGGCGGGATACGGCGGTGGAGCGTGTTTGCCGATAGCGCGGCAAGGGGTTGACTTCGTGCTGAGCCATTTCTGGGACGAGGCGCACGGCGGCTGGTACTGGACGGCGGAGCGCGACGGCACCCCGCTGAACACCAGCAAGCTGACCTACGGCCACGCGTTCATGATCTACGCGTTGAGCGAGTACGCCATGGCGTCGGGCGATGAGCGCGGCAGGGACTGGGCGGTGCGGACCGCGAACCTGCTCCAGACCCACGCGGCGGACAACTGCCACGGCGGTTACTATGAGTTTCTCGAACGCGACTGGTCAAAAAAGCGCCCGGGGAAGTATGGCGGCGACCGCAAGTCCTTCGATGTCCACATGCACCTGATGGAGTGCATGACAAACCTGTATGAACTCACCGGCGAGCGCCTGCACAAGGAACGGACCGAAGAACTCATCACGCTGCTGCTGACCCGGATTCTGCATCGCGAGACGGGTCTGGGGATTGCGCAGTTCTCGTACGACTGGACCCCGTTGCGCCAGATACTGTTCGCGGACGTGTGGGGATCGGACCGCGACGTGGAGGACGAGGCGCGCCCGATGGACAACACGAGCTTCGGCCACAACGTCGAGTTTGGCTGGCTGCTATGGCACGCGGTGGGTGTGCTCGGTCTGGATCCCGAGCGCTACAAGCCGGTCGTGAAACGGCTCTTCGATCATTGCAGGGCGTACGGCATCGACTGGCACGCGGGCGGGGTCTTCTGCGAGGGGCCGCACGCTGGACCCGCGCGCGAGCGCAACAAGGAGTTCTGGCAGCAGGCCGAGACATTGGTCGGCATGCTCGACGGCTACCTGATCTTCGGGGACAACGCCTGCCTGGATGCCTACGAGAACGTGCACCGCTTTGTGATGGATCACGTCATCCACCACGCCGTCGGGGAATGGTATCCCCTCTTCGACGAGTACAACCACCGCCTGTGGGACTACATGGGTCACGCGTGGAAGATCAATTACCACACGGTCCGGTCGATGATTCAGACCGAGGCGCGGCTCCGGCGCATCCTCGATCAGGCGACCTGAAACGCTGGTTGCCGCCTATGCCGTCTCGCGAACCGGCGCGGCGTGTTCCGCCGCCTCGTCGCGGTTGTGCCAGGCCGCCATGGCGGCCTGGGCGCTGGGCGAATAGCCCGTAAACAGGTCCGTGTACAGCCACGCGTAGCGTCCGGCCATCACGCCTTGGGCCACCTCGTTGAACTTCGGATTGTGGTGGCTGGCGATGGCTTGGAAGCGCTGCCGGATGCGCTCGCGGGCGTTGCAGCAGTAGAGATCAACCAGATCCTGGGGCGAGTCATCCTGCGGGTTCGCGGCGAGCCAGTGTTCGGCGTAGGCCAGCGACGCCGCCATCGTGAACAGGTCCACGCCGATATCAACGAAGTCGGCCAGCAACAACTGCTCGTACTCGAGCTTTTGCTGGTACTTGGCCATGGTGTGGAAGATGGTGCGGGCGAGCCTGCGGCAGGTCTTGTTGACGTAATGCAGGTGATCGCGGTTGTCCTGGCTCAGGTGAGTCACGCGGTAGTCGGGAAAGGACGGCAGCCAGAGCCGGGGGTACCAGCGCACGTAGAACCGGGCCGCCTTCCAGAGCAGTGTGGTCATGCCGGGTCCGGCGCCCTTCTTCCGGTTCATGATGGGCATGACGAGCCGGAAGTGGGTATCGAGCGCCTCGCGCGCCATGATCAGGTGCATGATCTCCGTGGACCCCTCCAGGATGCGCATGACGCGCGCGTCGCGCAGGAGGCGTTCGGCGGGCATGGGTTCCTCGCCCCGCGCGGCCAGAGACGTCTCGGTCTCGTAACCGCGGCCGCCGCGCATCTGGATGAAGTCGTCAAGGACACGGTAGCCGGTCTCGGTGCAGAAGTACTTGGCGATGGCGGCTTCGAGCCGGATGTCGCGATGGCCGCCGTCGGCGAAGGCGCAGGCCAGCCAGCTCGTGGCCTCCATCGCGAAGGTATCCGAGGCCATGTTGGCCAGTTTCTTGGCGACCTCCTGGTGCTTGCCGATGGGCGCGCCCCACTGCACACGCTCGCTGCACCATTTTTCGGCGTTGCGTGTGCACATCTTGCCTGTGGCGGCGAGCACGGCGGGGATGCTGAGGCGCCCGGTGTTGAGGGTCATCAGGGCGATCTTCAGGCCTTGGCCCGGCTCGCCCACGATGTTCTCGACGGGCACCTTGACGTCGTGGAAGCGCAGCAACCCATTCTGGATGCCTTTGAGTCCCATGAAGGTGCAGCGATGGGCGACCTCGAAGCCTTCCCACGAGGTCTCGACGATGAAACAGGTGATCTGCTGTCTTTCCTTGCCGTCAACGATCTTCGGTGGGGTCTTCGCCATGACGACAATCAGCTCGGCCACCGGGCCGTTCGTACACCAGAGTTTTTCGCCGTTGAGGATGTAGTGCGTGCCGTCTGGTGCGAGTTCGGCGTGGGTGGTCATCTTTGCCGGGTCCGACCCGACGCCCGGCTCGGTCAGCGCAAAGGCCGTCATGGCCCCGCGGGCGATCCGGGGCAGGTAGCGCTGCTTTTGCTCCTCCGTGCCGAAGAGCTTGAGGGGTTCGGGCACGCCGATGCTCTGGTGAGCGGAAAGCCAGGTGGACAGCGCGCTCGAATAGCTGCCGACCACGGCCAGCACGCGGCTGAAATTGGTCTGGGAGAGTCCGAGGCCGCCGTATTGGCGCGGGATCTTCATGCCGAAGGCCCCGGCGCGGGCCAACGCCTTGACCACATGCGCGGGCACCTCGTTGGTGCGCTCGACTTCGAGCGGGTCGAAGTCGTTCTCGAGAATCGGGCGGATCCGCTCGATGTACGCGTCGCCGATCCGCCGGTCCTGCGGGTCCTGCGCCGGGAAGGGATGAATCAGGTCCCAGCGGAAACGCCCCTGGAACAACTCGGCCGTGAAACTCGGCAGCTTCCACTCTTTTTCGCGAGATTCCTCGGCCAGCTCCATCGCGCGGTCTTTATCCGCGTTGCCGGACCCCTTCATGCGCAGCCCTCCACGGCGGTTGACGGTCTTCTTCAGTTTTCATAGTTCACATCTCCCTAAAGCCGTGCGATGGGCAAATTATTCCGGAAATATCCCCCCGTTGCGGGCATGGCCGGAGGCCGCTCGAAACGAGGCGGATAACCCGGTACAATGCCGGGGCGCCGGGACCGGAACACCAGTAGCAAAAAAGAGGGGCTGCAAGGAATGAGCGAATCAGGCATGAGCGGGGGAACCGGAAACAGGATTCGTGTGCTCATTGTGGACGATTCGGCCGTCGTGCGGCAGATCTTCGAGCGCGAACTGGCCCGCGACCCGGAGATCGAGGTGGTGGGAACGGCGCCGGACCCCTATGTGGCCCGGGACAAGATCGTACGGCTCCGGCCGGACGTGATCACGCTGGACATCGAGATGCCGCGCATGGACGGCGTGACCTTCCTGCGCAAGTTGATGAAGCACTTTCCGTTGCCGGTCATCATTGTGTCGTCGCTGACGCGGAACGGCAGCGAACTCGCCCTGGAGGCCTTGCAGGCGGGTGCGGTCGAGGTCATGTGCAAGCCCGGCGAGGCCTACAGCGTGGGCGACATGTCGGTCGAGCTGGTGGACAAGATCAAGGCCGCCGCGCAGGTGCGCGTGACCCACCGGGACACTTCGGCGCTGTCCGGGCAGGCCGTCGTGCCGCGTCTGGCCATGACGAAGACCACGAACAAAGTCGTCGCCATCGGTTCGTCCACGGGCGGCACCGAGGCGCTGGCCTCCATCTTCGCCCAGATGCCCGCCAACGCGCCCGGCACGGTCATCGTCCAGCACATGCCCGAGAATTTCACGCGGTCCTTCGCGGAACGCCTCAACAGCCTCAGCGCCATGGACGTGAAGGAGGCCGAGACCGGCGACAGTGTGACGCCGGGGACGGCCCTGCTTGCCCCCGGGAACCGGCACATGGTCCTGCGCCGGTCGGGCGCACGGTATTACGTCGAAGTCAAGGACGGACCGCTGGTCGGCCGCCACCGGCCGTCGGTGAACGTGCTGTTCAAGTCCGTGGCGCAGTACGCGGGGGGCAACGCGATCGGGGTCATGCTGACGGGTATGGGGGCGGACGGCGCCAAGGGCATGAAGATGATGAAGGATGCCGGTGCGACAAACATCGCGCAAGACGAGGCCACGTGTGTGGTGTACGGCATGCCCAAGGAGGCCGTCGCGCATGGCGGCGTGGACCATGTCGTCGCGCTGGACCGCATCCCCCGCCATATCCTGGACCTCGCGCAGCGGTAAAGCACCTGCCCGCCGGAGGCCTCTTGCCCTCGCGGGCGGCCCTTGATAGTATCACCGGGCGCGGCGGCGCCGCATGACCGCAGATGAGGTTTGACCCCAGTGAAGACAATCGATCCCACGACACTTACCCAGGTGGTGGCCATTGACGGTCCCGCGGGCGCCGGGAAGAGCACCGTGGCACAGCGCGCTGCGAAGGTGCTGAACATGGCGTTTCTGGATACGGGCGCGATGTACCGGGCGGCAACGTGGCGCGCGCTGCATCACGCGGTGGACCTGGACGATGGCGAGGCGCTCAGCGCCTCGACGGCGGCGATGGATCTCGGGTTGCGCAAGGAAGGCGACGGCCTGCGGGTCTTCGTCGACGGCCAGGAGGTCACCGGGGCCATCCGGACGCAGGAGGTGACCCGCGTCATCTACAAACTCGACCAGAATCCGGAGGTCCGGGCACACCTGGTCCGTTTGCAGCGCGAATTCGCCGTGGACCGGCCAACGGTCGCCGAGGGGCGCGACATGGGGTCGGTGGTGTTTCCGCATGCGCGCTGCAAGATCTACATGGAAGCGTCGCTGGAGGAGCGCACCCGCCGGCGTATCCGGGATCTGGAAGCCCAAGGCATTACAGTGGACTTCGACGAGCTGAAGAACGAGATCCACGAGCGGGACGAAATGAGCCGCAACCGCGCCGTCGCTCCCCTGCGGCGCGCGGCGGATGCGGTCTACCTCGACACGACCGGGCTGACGCTCGAGGAGGCGGTGGACCGGGTCGTGGCGCTCGCGCGGCGGTCGCTGGCATGACGGAGAACGCGGAAGGAAACGCACGTGTCGGTACTTGATCATCTGGAGCGGCGTTGGCAACTGGTTGCGGCGGACCGCGAGGCAACGCGCGCACTGGCGGACGCGCTGCAGGTGCCGACAGTGATCGCGCATCTCCTGCACTCGCGCGGGGTGGCCACGCCCGATGCGTGCCGTCTCTTCCTCACGCCTGACGCGGCGCATCTGTCCGATCCCTTCGCGTTGACGGACATGGACGTTGCCGTGGCGCGGCTGCGCGAGGCACGCGAGCGCGGCGAACATGTGCGGGTATTCGGCGACTACGACGTGGACGGCATCACGGGCACGGCGCTGCTCTACCGGGCCCTGCAGCGCTACGGGATGAAGACGTGCAGCTACGGCATGCCAAGCCGCCTGACGGAAGGCTACGGGCTGAGTTCCGAACAGGTCACGTTGGCCCGGAACGAGGGCGTTGATCTCATCGTGACGGTGGACAACGGCATCGCCGCGCACGAAGCGGCCGAGGAGGCCGCGCGGCTGGGCATCGACCTGATCGTCACGGACCATCATGAGATCGAGCGCGGCCTGCCGCCGGCGGTCGCGGTCATCAACCCGAAGCGCGACGGCGCCGACGGGCCGCTCTACGCGATTGCGGGGTCGGGCGTGGCACTCAAGCTCGCGCACGCGCTGACGGGCGAACTGTGCGACTTGGATCTGGCCGCACTCGGGACCGTAGCCGATGTCGTGCCGCTGCGCGGCGAGAACCGCGTCATCACGGCATTGGGCCTCGCCGAAATACGGCGCGCCCCGCGCGTGGGCATCGAGGAACTGGCCCGGGTGGCGCGCCTCAACCTGAACGAACTGACGGCGGGAGACATCGCGTTCCAGCTTGGCCCGCGCATCAATGCCGGGGGACGTCTCGGGAATGGTCTGCTTGGCCTGGAACTGCTGCTAACCAGCGACCGGAACGCCGCGGCAGACCGCGCGCGGCAACTGAATGACGCCAACACGGAGCGCCGCGCGATCGAACGCGCCATCTTCGACGAGGCGGTGGGCATGCTCGCCGAGAGCTTTCACGAAGGCCAGCGGAGCATCGTGCTGGCCCGCGACGGGTGGCATCCCGGCGTCATCGGCGTAGTGGCCTCAAGGTTGCAGCAGCGGTACCACCGTCCGGTCGTGCTCATTGCAGTAGAGGGAGACGGCACCGGGCGGGGTTCGGCACGTGGCATCGAGGGCTTCGACATCGCCGCGGCGCTGGCATGCTGCCAGTCCCATCTGGCGAAATTCGGCGGCCACAAGGCGGCCGGCGGGCTCACGATCGATACGGAACGCGTTGACGCCTTCCGGAAGATGTTCGAGGACGAGGCCCGGCGCCAGTTGCCCGACGCACCGCCGAGGACGCTGCGGGTCGATGCGCAGGTTGCGTTGAGCGAGATCGATGGACGGCTGGTGCGGTTGCTGGGGCAGTTGGAGCCCTTCGGCGAAGGCCACCCACAGCCGCTATTCTGTTGCTATGGCGTCGAGATTGCGCCCAACAGCCTCCGGCCCCTGAACAACAATCACGTCAAGGCTACGTTCCGCCAGAACGGCAAGGCGTTGCCCGCGATAGGGTTCAATCTGGCCGATCGCATGCCCCCGGAGATGGCGGAACAGCCGGTGGACATCGCCTTCACGCCCTGCTTCAACACCTGGCGCGGCGAAACGACGGTTCAGCTCCAGTTGCGCGACGTGCGGGTCAGTCCCGGGAACTGAACCCGGCGACGTCGCGACTACTCTTCGAGCGGCGCGCCTTCGAATTCGAGGACCTTGTCCAGAAACATGTCCTGAATCACCAGACAGCGCCGGTTGACGTCGACGAAGACGTCCATGGCGTGGTCCCACCCGCCCTGCCGGTCGTAGAGGTACGGCACGCCGAGCCGTTCGAGGTCCGCCGCGAGGAGATCGGACTGGATGACCGGCACGACGCCGTCGATGGTGCCGTGGAACAGCAGCGTGGGCGGATCGCCCGCGTCCACGTGCGCGCGGGGCGACGCCAGCCCGTATTGCCCGGGTTGGTCGACGAAGGGCGCACCGATGAAATCCTCGACCACGTTCTTGGTTTCCAGCCCGTCCCGCGTCAGGTCGGTGGGCGGATAGTAGGCGACCACGGCCTGCACGGCATCGGACACGTCCGGATGGCAGCCCGGTTCAAGCGCGGGGACGCCGTGGGCGTAGCCCGTCATAAGCGCCAGGTGCGCCCCGGCGGACTGGCCAATCACGGCGATGCGCGCGGGGTCCACGTGCAGCCGTTCCGCGTTGGCACGCATCCAGCGCACGGCGCACTTCGCATCCAGCACGGCCGCGGGAAAGGGCGCCTCATCCGAGGTGCGGTATTCGATGGTGGCGCAGACGTAGCCGCGCCGCGCGTAGCGCGCGGTCCAGTAGGTGTAAAACTCCTTGCCCTTCATCTTCCAGCCGCCGCCGTGGATGAAGATCAGCCCGGGCGCCGGATCCGTGAGGTCCGCGGGCGAGAAAAGGTTCAACGTGAGCGGCTGGCCGTCCGCTTCGGTGTAGATGATTTCGTTTTCGACCACGATCGTGTCGTCGATCGTCACGTGCCCGGGGCCGAGCATCTCCAGGCGGCCGTCCTTGACGGCGGCATCGAGCGCCTTGGGGCTGTCGTAGCCGCGCAGCGGCGGCGGCACGGTCTCCCAGACTACATCGAGCCTGCTTTGGAGAGATTTTTCGGACCGCGCGCAGCCTGCGGCGGCCACGACGGCGAGCGCGCCGCATGATAGGCCCAGCATCCACTGCCTGATCGTCATGAAACACCTCCCCGTGTTGACGCCCGGACTCCCGCGGCCCACTCTGGCACAGCGAACGCCGCCGATGCAACGCGATTGTCCCTGCCGCGCGCGGGCCACTATAATGTGAACAAGACAGGCACCCAGGGGAGAACGCATGCAGTCTTCGCAGTGGCACTACGTCCTGGCCCGCACGCGCGGCCAGCATGGTCCGGTGGATGAGGTGGAACTGGACCGGCTCATCGCGTCGGGGATGCTCCACGCCACGGATTACGTCTGGACGGCAGGCATGGCCGACTGGGCGCGCGCGGAGACGGTGCCAGCGCTTGTCCCGCGCTTCAACGCGGTACGGAATGCCGCGCCGGCGGCGGTGGTCGTCCTTGCGGGATTCTGGCGCCGGGCCGGGGCACTGGCGGTTGACGCCATGCTGCTGGCGGTGATGTGGGCGGCGGCGACGGGCGCGCTGTGGTACGCCGTGCGCACTTGGTCGCATGAGACGGCCCCGTGGCCGCGCGTGCTCGCATCCACCGCGACCGGTCTGCCGGTTGGCGCGCTGGTGTACTACCTCCTCTTTGAGGGAACACGGCGCCACACGACGCCGGGGAAACGCGTCTTCCGCCTCACGGTCACCGGATGCGACGGCCGTCCGCCGAGCTTCGGCCAAGTCCTCGCGCGCAACGCTTTCAAGGTGCTGTCGTTCGCGACGGGCCTGATGGGATTCACTCTGGCCGCGTTCACGGAACGCAAGCAGGCGTTGCACGACGTGCTGTCCCGGACGCTGGTCGTGCGGTCATGAAGAAGGCCCTCGACAATGTTCTCTGGGCCGCGCTGGCCGGGCTGGGGCTGATGCTCGCCTTCGCGTTCCAGGCTCCATATGTCGCGTATTTCATGTATGCGTTCCTGCTGCTGGTCGCACTGGCCAATATCACCACGCGGCTGTGGCTGACCGGCATCGAGGTCGAGCGCCGGCTCAGCGGCGACGTGCTCATGCAGGGCGACGAATTGACGGTCGAGGTGGACGTGCGGAACACGCGCGGCTGGCCGGTCCCGTGGGTATTCGTCGAGGACTTTCATCCGAAGGACTTTCCGCGCTCGGGGAACTGCACGCACCTGGCGGTGCTGATGCCGGGACGGTCGATGCATCTCAGCTACCGCCTGCTGTGCCCGCGCCGCGGCTATCACCGGATCGGACCGCTTCTGCTGGAGACGGGAGACCTCTTCGGTCTCCAGAAGCGGTTCAAGACCGGCACGGCGCAGGATTACGTGTCCGTCTTGCCGACGGTCGCGTACATCGACACGTTCAATATCTCGGCGCGCCGTCCGCAGGGGCCAGTCCGCATCTCCAACCGCATCTACGAAGACCCGACGCGCATCAGCGGCGTGCGCGAGTACGCGCCGGGCGATCCGTTGAACCGGATACACTGGAAGCTGAGCGCCCGCACAGGCGATCTGTTCACCAAGACCGCGGATCCGTCGTCGGTGACCGGCGCGACGCTGGTGCTGGACCTCCACGGCGACAGCTACCACCCTGAGAACGCCGAGGCCCGCCAGGAACTGGCCATCACGACCACCGCATCCATTGCGTACCTGTTGCAGATGTCGGGCGAACAGGTGGGCATGATCACCAACGCCCGCGATGCCGCCGAGGTTGCCCAGTTCGAGGTGGCCGCGCAGCAGACACTCGCCCGCACGGACGCGGACGCGAGTGTGGTGGGCGAGGCCGAGCCAACTCGGTTGAGTCCGCTTCATGTGCCGACGCGCCGCAGCCCGGTGCAGGCACTCCAGATCGCGGAAAGCCTGGCGCGGGTGCTTCCGGGCGCGAGCCTGGACGTCGAAGAACTGATCCGCAACGAATACCAGCGGCTCCCCCGCCACGCCTCGCTGCTGCCGGTAGTGCCGGGCGTCACGGAGCGTCTGGCGACGCTTCTTGCCGAGATGAAGCTGAACGGCTTCGCGGTGAGCGTGTTCCTGATCAACGACGAAGCCGGGTACCGCGAGGCGGCGGCCCTGCTGGCCCCGCACTATATCGACGTGTTTCACATACGGCACGAACGGGACCTCCACGAGCTGTCCCCGGCACGGATCGGACGCTGACATGGCACGCGATCACTACAGCCTGCCATCGTCGCCGGTCGAGCGCTATCACCGCAGAGCGCCCGAGGCGACGGATTTCGTCACGCTCAAGCGGCAGTTCCTCCAGACGCCCGCGCGCCCGGTCACGCTCACCTTTGCCGACGCGCTCATTCAGGCACTGACTCCGCTGCTCATCTTCGCGATGGTCCTTGCGGTGGTCTTCTTTCTGCTCGACGTGCGGTACGTGTACACGGAGGTGCAGGACAAGAGTCTGCGCTGGGTGGCGTTCTGCTTTGTCCTGGGCATCGTGGCGATCAACCGGCTGGTGGCCGTCGAGGGCCGGCAGGAGTCCTTCCTGTACGTGGTGGTGTTCGCGGGCACGATGGGGCTGTACACGGTCGCCATGACGAGCCAGTACGGGGGCGTGGGGTCGGTTGCGCGAAATGTCCTGAACGACCACCCCGGGTTGGCGACCGTGTTCAACATGACGATCGTGGTGTTCATCTGGTGGGCGGTCAACCGGTTGACGCACGAGTGCTGCGTGGACGAGAACCCGGAGGCAGGCGAGGCAGGCATGCTCACGGGCGCGGCACGGCGCGTGCAGGCGGCGATCGAACGGCGGCCGGAAAAGGAAGCGCGCACGCCCTTCTTCATCCGGCGTTCGCGCGGGCCACTTATCCCGACGATGGAATTGCAGGCCATTGACCCCACCGAGTACGAGGAGAGCCAGTTCCGGCCCCGCCCCGCCATCCAGGTGGAAGCTGCGAGCAGACGCCTGCCCAAGCGGCACCCGGGCGTCAGCATCCTCTACTTCACCATCCCGGTGATGATCATTTTCGCCGCGGGTCTGCGGGTGGTCCAGCACCGGGGCGACCTCATGGTCCTTGCGAGCCATTTCTATGTCGGCACCTATACCTTTTCGGCGCTGATGCTGCTCATGCTGAGCAGCTACGGCGGCCTCCGCGCCTATTTCGGCTCGCGCAACATCCCGGTCCCGGGGGGCATCAGCACCTTCTGGTTGGGGTTGGGGACGGTCATGGTGGTCGTGGTGGCGGTGGCCGCGACGGCGTTGCCGCTGCCGGGGCTGCCCGAGCTTGCCCATATCGACTACCACGAGACGGATTACTGGTCCCGCTCGTCAACCTTCGAGCCCATGCCCGTGGCCGCGTCCGCGGTCAAGCTGGCGGCCCAGAGCCGCTTCGTGGACCGGGCGCGCACCGGCGTGCTGGTCGTCCTGGGCGTCTTTCTGGCCTACGGCGCGGTGCGGACGGTGGGTGCGGCCGCGGCCGCCATCGGGCAGCGCCGGGACCGGTATCCGCAGTGGCTCGTGCGGGTCTTTGATGGACTGGACCGGCTCCTGCAACGCATCACGCGGATACCGAGCCTGCCCAGACTGCGGCGCAGGAAGCGCATCCAGCGGGCCATCGCCCTTTCCGCCAAATACGACAACCCGCTGAGCGCCAGCGGACCGGGTCTTCCCCAGACCCCGGCGGAGCACGTGCGGTACGCCTACGAGGCCCTGGGAGCCTTGGCCGAAGACCTGGGCGCTCCCCGCCGGGAGGGCGAGACCCCGCTCGAGTTCATTCAGCGTTTTCCGGCCGAGTTGAAGGTCCTGCGCGACGAGGCGCTGGATCTGACCAATCTCTACCACATCGCGGCGTATTCGCCCCATCAGCTCGACGACCGCATCGAAGACCGCCTGCGGCGCTTCTGGCTCACCTACCGCCACGTGCGGAACCGCTGGATCCGGTGAACACCGCGACCGAACGCGTATTTCTGGCGAACCCGGCAGCGTTCCCGGTGTCCAATGGGATGCGCCGGGCACTGAAAGTGCCCCGCGCCGCGTGATAGGATGAATTCAGGCATGTATTCGGGACGTCCCGACAAGGAGGAACTGCCATGCGAACCCCCATGTGTGCGTTGACCTTGGCGCTGGCGCTGTCTGCCGTGGCGCAGACGGCCCAGAGCACGTTGGAAGACCAGTCGGACCTCGCCATCACGGCGTACAACAACAACCTGGCGCTGGTCCGGGACACGCGGACGCTCCAATTGCCGACCGGCGAGCTGGAGCTTCAGTTTGCCGACGTGGCCGAGCGGATCAAGCCTGAAACAGTGAGTCTACTGTCGGTTTCCGACGCGGGCAGTATCGAGATCCTCGAGCAGAACTACGAGTTCGACCTGATGAGCCCCGAGAAGTTGATGGAGAAGTACGTCGGTCAGCGGGTGACGCTGGTGAACCACAACCAGGAGATCGGATTCGAGCGGGTCGAGGCGGAGTTGTTGAGCAACAACAACGGCCCGATCTACCGCATCGGCGACGAGATCTATCTGGGGCATCCCGGCCATGTCGCGGTGCCGCGCGTGCCGGAGAATCTGATCGCGAAGCCCTCGCTGCTGTGGCGGCTCAACAACAGCCAAGCCAACCAGACGGTTCAGGCGACGTATCTGACCGAAGGCGTGAACTGGAAGGCAGATTATGTGGCCGTCTACACCGAGGCAAAGGGTCTGCTTGACCTGAACGGCTGGGTCACGCTCATTAACCAGTCCGGTGCGACATACACCAACGCGCAGCTCAAACTGGTGGCGGGCGAGGTGAACCGCGTGCAAGATGCCCCGATGATGTATATGAAGGCCACGCCCGAGGTGGCGATGGATATGGGCGGGGGCGTGATGATGCGGCAGGAGGCCTTTGGCGAGTACCACCTGTACACCCTGCCGCGCCGCACGACCATCAAGCAGAACCAGTCCAAGCAGGTGGCCCTGCTGGGCGCGGAAGACGTGTCCGTCAAGAAGGTGTACGAGCTGGAGGTGCACCACGGCATGGGCCGGGGCGGCCGCGAGGAGAACCGGCATGTGAGTGTGCGCCTGGAGTTCGAGAATGCCGAGGCCAACCAGATGGGCATGCCGCTGCCCGCGGGCATTGTGCGGGTCTACCAGGAAGACAGCGACGGCATGTTGCAGTTTGCCGGCGAGGACCGCATCGAGCACACCCCGAAGAACGAAGACGTGAAGGTGAAGCTGGGCGAGGCCTTTGACGTCGTCGCGGATGTCGCGATGATGGATTTCCAGCAACTCGCCGAACGCCTGTATGAGGCGGCCTATCAGATCGACCTGCGGAATCACAAGGAATCGGACGTCACCGTCAAGGTGGTACAGAAGATGCCGCGGGACTGGGAGGTCCTCGACAGCTCGCACGAGTGGAAGAAAGAGGACGCCCGGACCCTTGCGTTCGAGGTGCCGGTGCCCAGTAACGGCGCGGCCAAGGTCACGTTCCGCGTTCGCGTGCAGAACTGAGGACGGAGGCGTCATGCGACTGCTGACCGCCGCCGCGATGCGCGAGGCCGACCGCCGCTGCATCGAGGAGTTGGGCATCCCCGGCGCCGTGTTGATGGAGAACGCGGGCCGGGCGGTCTTTGGCGAGCTGGCCGGCGGCCCGCTGGGCGTCGTATGCGGCAAGGGCAACAACGGCGGCGACGGCTATGTGGTGGCGCGGCTCGCATTGACGGCGGGATATGATGTGCGCGTCGTACTGCTGGCGGCCCGCGAAGCCGTCACGGGCGACGCGCGGACCTTTCTCGATGTCTACGAGCGGCTGGGCGGACGTGTCGTGGTCGCGGAGACGCCCGGCGACGCGGCGCGGGCCGTACGGGACCTCGCGGATTGCGCGGTACTCGTCGATGCCATCCTTGGGACGGGGTTCACGGGCGAGGTCCACGGCGCGCCGCGCGCGGCCATCGAGAACTGGCCCGCGGCGCCGACGATTGCCGTGGACATCCCGTCGGGCCTGCATGCGGACACCGGCGAGGCGCCGGGGCCCTGCATCCGCGCCGCCACGACGGTGACCATGCAGTACGCCAAGCAGGGATTCGCCGCGCCGACGGCCAAGGCGTTCCTGGGAAGGCTGGTGGTCGCGGATATCGGCATTCCGGAGGTCTGCGCGGATGACGCCGCGTGGGCGCGGTTGAGGACCGGGCGCACGTGATGGGGCAGTATTGTCCGGTGTGCGATGCCGCCGCGGCGCCCTTCATGGAGATATCGGGCAACCGGTATTGGCGGTGCCCCGAGTGTGAGGCCACATTTCTGGATCCCGGGCAGTTGCCCGACGCGGAGTTCGAGAAATCGCGTTATCTTCTCCATGAGAACGATCCGGAGGATGAGGGCTACCGCACCTTTCTCAGGCGTCTGGCGGATCCGTTGCTGGAGCGCCTGGATCCGTCGCAGGAAGGGCTGGACTACGGCTGCGGACCGGGTCCCGCGCTGGCGCGCATGATGGAGGAGGCGGGCCACCGGATGACGATCTACGACCCCTTCTTCTTCCCGGACACGAAGGCCCTTGAACGCGCCTATGATTTCATCGCGTGTACGGAAGTGGCCGAACACTTCCACCATCCCGCGGCCGAATTCGAGCGCCTGAACGCGCTGCTGCGTCCTGGCGGCTGGCTGGGTATCATGACCGGTTTCCTGACCGATGACATAGACTTCGCCGCATGGCATTACCGGCGCGACGCGACGCATGTCGTGTTCTACCGCGAGCAGACCTTTCACCATCTCGCGGCGCGGTTCGGCTGGCAGTGCGAAGTGCCGTGCAAGGACGTGGTACTGCTGCGGCAGGCTACAAGGGGCTGAAGCCCCTTTCCCTGAGCGCCAACCGGCGCGCGATTGACACGTGGAGGCAGCGTATGCGAGCGTTTCTGGCTGTGGAGTTGCCGGGCGAGGTGCGCGGGAATCTCGCGCACCTGATGGACACGCTGCGCACGGGTGCGGTCAAGGTATCGTGGGTGAAGCCGGGCAACCTGCACATCACCCTGCGGTTTCTGGGCGACATTGGCGCGCCGGATGCGGATCGGCTGTTCGAGCGGCTGGAACCGCAGTATGCGGGGCGCGCGCCGTTCCGCGTGGCGGTACGGGGGGCCGGGGCCTTTCCCAACACGCGTCAGCCGGCGGTGCTCTGGGCAGGCGTGGACGATCCGGGCGGCCAGCTTGCCGCGCTGAACGCCCTCGCCGAGGACGCGGCGGAACACATCGGGCTGGAGCGCGAGCGGCGGGCGTTCCGGGGCCACGTGACGCTGGGCCGCGTGCGGGATCCGCGCCGGGGTGGGGCACTGGGGCCACTGTTGCAGGCCGCCGCGCTGTTTGACGGCGGCGAGGCCGTGGTGGATGCCGTAGTGCTCATGGAAAGCGAACTGCGCCCGGGCGGATCGGTCTACACCCCCGTGCGGCGCATGGCACTGGGAACAGGGAGAGACTAGATGGACCCTCATCTGCTGATTCGGCTTGTCTACAGCCTGATGACGCTGTACATGCTGGTCATTCTGCTGCGCTGGCTGGGCCCCTGGCTGAACCTCGATCTCGAACGCCACAAGTGGATCCCGCGAGTGACTGATCCCCTGATCCGCCGCATACGGACGATCCTCCCCAATCTCGGTCCGGTCGACTTCTCGCCGATTGCCGCGTTGCTGCTCGTATGGTTTCTGCGCACCGTGGCAGTGCAGATGCTCGCGGCGTCGCTCCAGCGGATGTAGGCGGCTGCCTCGGGGTCACACGGCGGGCCGGCGCAGGATCTCGATCGCCCCGGCGGCGGCAGTCGCGCGGGCCAAGGCCTGGGCGCCATCCTCCCCGGTGGCGACGACGTAACCGGTGCGATCGCGGCTGCTTTCGTCCGTCGCGTGACGCAGTTCGACACCCGGCGTCAGAGTGACCACGACCTCGACGACTCCCGCCGTTTCACGCGCCTTGGCACTTCCCTCCGTCCCGGTCACTACACCCGCGTGGGCCGGGATCCACGCCACCGCCGCACCCTGGCGAGCCGCAGGCGGCTCGTCGACGGGAAGCCCCACCGCGGCCCGCGCACACGCGCCAAGGTAGTCATAACCCGTTGCGAGACGGATGAGGTCGCCGTAGAACGCGGCCTCGCCGGGCGCCAGGCAGACGTCCGTGACCAGGAGCTTGCCGTCCACGGCTATCATCCCGACGGACAAGGGGCCGGACGGGACGTCCAAGGCCGTGGCAACCCGTTGCAGCAGGCCGGCCGAGGCGCTGTCGAGCGGATGGGGCATCGCGGCCGGGGTGGCCAGCGCCATGGGAAACAGGTAGGGCGCGGGACCGCTTGTCACGGAGCTCACGGCAACCGGATGCACCGTACCGCCGGTCACGACGGCGTCTGCCACGTACCGGCCGCCCTCCCCCATGCGCTGGACCAGCACCTGCGTGCCATGGCGCGACGCCTTGGCGTAGGCCAGATCGATGTCCGGGGCATGGTCAACGCGAAGGGTGCTCCCGCCCACACCCGGACACACGGGTTTCACAATCAGGGGCAGGCCGATACGACGGAGCGCGGCCACGGCCTCGCCCCGTGACGCCGCCGTCGCCCAACCCGGCAGCGGGATACCGGAGGCATGCAACAGCGAGAAAGGCGCCGGGCGCGATGCGCACCAAGGCAAGCTGTCACCGAAAAGATCCGCGGCCGCGGCCGCATCCGCCGCCAGCGGTGCCCCGGCGTCCCCGACGGCGACCCCCGACGCCTGCGCGCGCGCCGCGAACAGGGCGCGCCGGTGGGGCGATCCGCTGATAGTGACCTGGGCCTGCTGCGCCACGATGGGGCCTCCGTGTACTGCGTTCTTTTTGACAGGAAGCTGTCGCGGCCCTATAGTACACGGCAACTTCCCCCAAAGTCCTGCCTCGCGCAGGGAGAGGAGAAACAGCATGTTCCGGCCCGGATGCTCGCGTATCGTGGCGACCCTGCTCCTGATCGCCGCAGCCTTGTCCGTTTCCGCCGAAGTCGTGATGGTCGAGATGTCCGACGGCGTCAAGCTGGCGACGGAGTACACGCTGCCGCAGGGTGTCGAAGGGCCCTTTCCGGTCGTGCTCGCGCGGTCGGTGTACGGGCGCGACCTGGGCCCCTTTGCGGAGCGGTTCACGAGCCTGGGCTGCGCGTTTGTGATACAGGACACGCGGGGCCGGGGCGACAGTGAAGGCCGGGACCTGGCGTTTGCGGACGACGGCTGGGGCGAGCGCAAGGACGGGGCCGAGACCGTCGCCTGGATTCGCGCGCAGGAATGGTGCAACGGCAACGTGGGCACGTGGGGGCACAGCGCACTCGGCATCACCCAGAACCTGCTGGCGCCCGCCACGGACGGCGTCCGCGCGCAGTTGATCGGCGTGGCCGCGACGAATTTCTATGACCACCTGGCGTACCAGGGCGGGGTCTTTCGCAAGTACATGGTCGAGGGGTGGCTGCGGAGCCAAGGCATCGAGTACGTCCTGGATACCTGGAAGAGCCACACGACCTACGACGACTTCTGGCGCGGCTACGATGTCGACGCGCAGGCGGGGGCTATCACGGCGCCGGCGCTGCATATCGGCGGGTGGTTCGACATCTTCCAGCGGGGCACCATTCGCGGGTTCGTCACGCGCCAGCACTACGGCTCGGGCCTGGCCAAGGGCAACCAGATCCTCGTAATGGCGCCCTGGACGCACGGCGCGAAGCAGATTGTGGGCGATCTGACGCTGCCGCCCAACCACGACTATGACCTCGACGGCCTTCAGACGCGGCTGTTTGCGCAGTGGTTGAAAGGCGAGACCGGGCTCGAAGGCGAACCGGCGGTGCATTACTACACCTTGGGCGACGTCGATGAACCGGGCGCGCCGGGCAACGAATGGCGCACCGCGGACGACTGGCCGCCCTTCCCCACGCAACCCACGCTCTTCTTCCTCCACCGCAACGGCCTGCTGATGGAAAAGGCGCCGAACTACAAGAAGGCGTCGCTGAGCTATGTCTTCGATCCGGCCGACCCGTGCCCGACGCACGGCGGCCAGAACCTGCTCCTCCCCGCCGGCCCCTACGACCAGCGCAAGGTCAGCAAGCGCGGCGATGTCCTGTCCTTCGAGACCAAACCGCTGACGGAGCCCATGGAGATCACCGGCAACGTGCGGGTGCGGCTCTATGTGTCCTCGGACGCGCCGGACACGGACTTCACGGCGAAACTGGTGGACATCTACCCGGACGGACGCGAGATGTTGATGCTGGACAGCATCCAGCGGGTCAAGTTCCGCAACGGGTTCGAGACGGCTGACCCGCTGCCTGCGGGCGAGGTGGGCGTGGTCGAGATCGACCTGTGGGACATCAGCCTGATCGTCAACAAGGGCCACAAGATCGGCGTGCAGATATCGAGCAGCAACTTCCCGCGCTTCGAGGTCAATCCGAACACGGGCGCCGATTTCCCGGTCTATGTCGACGGACCCGAGGAAGGCAAAAAGGTGGTGGACCCGGCAAGTGTCCGCACGGCACGCAATACGGTGTACCTGGACGCGGACCATCCGAGCGCGCTGATCCTGCCCGTGCGCACCGCGATCGGCTACGAGACGGATACGGAGCAGGCAGCGGCGGAAGAACGATGATGTCGCTCCGTCACGTCAGCCCGTAGAGTTCACCGTACTTCTCATCGAGGTAGCGCCGATACGGCGCGGCTTCGGGTTCACGACCGGTGGCCTGTTTGACCAGGTCTGCCGCGCGGTAGCGGCGGCCATGAACGTGGACGTGCCGCCGCAACCAGTCGAGCAACGGCGCGAAATGGCCGCGCGCGACGTCCTCCCACAGATTCGGCAGGTCGCGCAGGATGGTTTCAAACAACTGGGCGGCGTAGAGGTTGCCGAGGGTGTAGGTGGGGAAATAGCCCATGGCGCCGTGCGACCAGTGAATGTCCTGCAGACAGCCGTGAGCGTCGTTGGGCACGTCGAGCCCGAGATAATGTTTGACCTTGGCGTTCCAGGCCTCCGGCACGTCCGCCACCGCCAGGCGCCCTTCCATCAGGTCCACCTCCAGTTCGAAGCGCAGGATGACGTGCAGGTTGTAGGTGCACTCGTCCGCCTCGACGCGGATGAATGAGCGCTTGACGCGGTTGATGGCGCGGTAGAGGTCCTCCGCGGTCTGGGCGTCCAGTTGGCCGGGAAAGTACTTGCGCAGGAGCGGCGTGTAGTGATCCCAGAAGGGCCGGCTGCGCCCGATGAGGTTCTCCCACATGCGGGACTGGGACTCGTGCATGCCCAGCGAAGGCGCGCTGGCCAAGGGGGTGCGGCGGTCCTTTTCCTGGTAGCCCTGGTCATAGAGCGCGTGCCCGCATTCATGAATGGACGACGTCAGAGCCGAAAAAAGGTCGTTCCGGTCGATCCGGGTGGTGATGCGGACATCGCGGGTATCAAAGCTCGTGGTGAAGGGATGCGCCGACTCATCCTGGCGGCCGGCCTCGAGGTCGTAGCCCAGATCGGCGACCACGCGCAGACACAGTTCCCATTGGGGTTTCTTGAACCAGTTCTGGCGCAGCCACGCGACATCCGGCTGGTGCGGGGATTCGATGATGCGGGACACCAGGCCGGCTTGATGGGCGCCAAGGTCAGCGAACAGGACCTTCAGTTGCTCTGCCGTCATGCCGCGCTCGTAGTCCTCGAGCAGGGCGTTGTACGGCGACCCTTCATATCCGAGCAGCCCGGCCTTTTCCTTGAGCAGGTCCAGCAGCTTTTCGAGGTACGGCTGGAAGGCGGCGAAGTTGGACTCCCGCCGGGCATGGACCCACGCCTCGTAGGCCTGGCTCGATGTTTCGGCGAAGTCATGCACAAAACGCTCGGGCAGTTTCGCGGCCCGTTCGTAGTCGTAGAGCGCCTCGTCGACCAGAAAACGGTCGTCGGGATCGAGTCCGGCGTCGTCGCGCAGGCTATGGAGCAGGTCGCCCATGTCGGGGGCCGTAAACAGCCGGTGGGCCAGGCTCGACACCGTGGCAAGCTGCTGCCCGCGGGCATCGGCGCCCTTGGGAGGCATGTAGACCTCCTGGTCCCACTGCAACAGCCCCTCGGCCGCGTGCAGATCCGCAATCTCGCCCAGCCGCCGCCGCAATTCGTTCATTCCGCCGTGTGTCGCCATGGTGCACATCCCCGAGACGTGTGAGGTTGCCGTTTATCGAAGGTCCGGCGACAGTTTCGCAGAAACGGCGGCCTTGGGACAAGCACGAGGCGCGAACTTCCTTGCGTCAGACGATCCGGTTTGCTAGGGTGGTTAGGATGGTAGTTTGTTGACAGTAAACAATGGAGGAATGAGTATGCGTCTGATCTGTGCAGCATTGGCGTTGGCCGTCGTGGTGACGGGACTGGCCGGGTGTCCGGCGCGGCCGCAATTGGCCGTATCGACGCCCACACTCTTCTTTGAGCAGGGCGAGACCGAGCTGACCTTCCAGGTCTGGAACAGCGGCCGCGGAAGGCTGCTGTTTGAGATGGAGACCAACCAGCCGTGGCTTTCGGTTGCCCCGGCGTTTGGCAGCAGCGAGGGGCCAGAGGACCCGGTAACGATCACGGTGACGATCGCTGAACCGGCCAAGCAGGCTGCGGCGTTCTACGAGGGGCTCATTACGGTGTCGAGCCAGAATCAGCAACGGCAGATCGCGGTGACCACGTCGCCGGATCTGTTCACTGAGGTGTTCGATGAGGCCGACAACGATCTCCAGAACCTCGCGATCACGTTCCGCCCGGTGGAGACTAACAGCTACTATACGACCACGGTGACCACGGACGTGGATGCCTTCGTGTCTGATCCCGCGGGCGGCACCGATCTGGTTCCGTTCTTGCTCGAAAATGACCCGGTGAGCATGCCGCTGCTGGCGGACAAGATGGTCTGGCTGTATGGGCAGTCCTACGGTACGCTGCATGTGGGCAGCGACGGCTACATCGGCCTGGGCGATGCGGCGGCCGCCGGGCGCACCGGCTTTGACGTGGCCAGCCATTTCAGCGTCCCGGGCATCTCGGCGTTCTTCGCCGACTTTGACCTGAGTGACGCCGGCATGGTCAGCGCCAAGCAGTTCTCGGACCGCGTCGCGGTGACGTGGGAGAACGTGCCGGAGGCGGGGACTGACAACGAGAACAGCTTCCAGGTGGAGATGTTCTTCGACGGCGACATCCGCCTCACCTACCTGGGGCTGGATGCGACGGACGGCATCGCCGGACTTTCGGGCGGGTCGTTGCCGGACACGTTCTTCGAGAGCGATCTGACCAGCTACACCACGGGGGCTTTGAAGGCCGCCAACCTGTTCTAGCTTTAGGCACGCGCCAATACAGACGCCGGGGACTCCGTGTATGCATGGAGGCCCCGGCGTTGATGTTGTTTCTGGCCCGAAACGGTTACGGAGCGGCGGGTGGCGGACCGCCTCGCGGCGCCAGCACGCCGTACTCATGCACGACGCGGCCGCCTTGGTGGGCCGTGTTGATCAGGACACCCGCCGCCGCGACGTAGAGCACCAGAAAGACGGCACTGAGGGTCCGGAACGGCCAGCGCGCGATACGTTGACCGAGAATGAACGGAACGAACAGGATCGCGCCCCAGGCAACCGTCAGCAGCACAAACAGGTTGCGGGTGAGCTTCCCGAGGTCTTCGTGGTGTTCGAGCACGTCGTGGGCGGCGGCGGGGACGGTGATCGCGTGCTCGGAGGCCTCGCCGCTCGCCACGGCCAGCACGGCCCCGGCGGCGCCAATGAGCATGAGCACGAGGGCCGATACGCCAAACGCGGTCCGGGCGCGGGGCGCAATCATCGCCACGACCACGAACACCGGCGCGGTCAACAGCAGGGCAATCGGAAAATGCACAATACCCGGGTGGGCGGCGGTCCAGGGAACGAGCCAATCCATCGGAGTCTCCTTCTGTGGCCCGTTCCGTGCGGGCGATCAGGTCATGAACAGCAGCACAATCAGTTGCGCGCAGATGACGCGCAGGATCATGGTCAGCGGGTAGACCGTTGCGTACGAGACCATGGGCGCTTCGGAACCCGTCACGGATCCCGCAAAGGCCAGCGCGGGCGGATCGGTCATGCTGCCCGCAAGCAACCCGCAGAGACTCAGGTAGTTGACCTTCATCACGATCCGGGCGACAAGCGCCACAATCATCAGCGGGACGAGCGTGATCAATGCTGCCAGAGCCATCCAGCGGAAACCGTCGCCCGCGATGAGCGTCTCGACGAAGCGGTCGCCGGACTTGAGGCCAACACATGCCAGGAACAGAATAATCCCGACTTCGCGGAGCATGAAATTGGCGCTGTCGGGCATGTACCAGATGAGCCGTCCGATGCGCCCGATGCGACTCAGGACGATTGCCACCAGGAGCGGACCACCCGCCAGTCCAAGGCGCACGGGGGCCGGGATGCCGGGGAAATGCAGCGGAAAACTTCCCACGATGATGCCCAGGACGATGCCGACAAATACGGGAATGACCTCGGGGTGATTCAACTGCTTCGGGGCATTGCCCAGGACTTCGGCGACCTTGTCGATGTTCCGCTCTTCGCCGACGGCGAGGACCGTGTCGCTGAATTGCAGCTTGAGGCTGGGCTGCACGGTGAACTCCATGCCCGCGCGGCGCAGCCGAGTGAGCTGGACGCCGTATTTTTCGGGCAGCCGCAGCTCGTGGATGCTCTTGCCGAGCACATCCTTCTGCGTGACAACCAGACGGCGCGTGCTGATGTTGCTCGGCGCGCTGAAAAGGTCCTCGTCGGTCTCGCTTCCCACGAGCAGGCGGAAGGCGTGGATCTTCTTCGGCGGGCCGACCACCAGCACCACGTCGCCCTGGTGGAGCACGGATTCGGGCCGGGCGACCTCGACCTCGCCCTGGTGGCGGATACGGGAGACGACGATGCCGGAATTGACCAGTTGGGGGATCTCGCCGATGGCCATGCCTTCGAGGTTCGGGTTGTCGACGCGCAGGTTCATGCGGCGCACCGGCTCGATGCCCTGCTGCATGCGCCGCTTCAGGTCCTCGTCCTCCTGGGCGACGTTGACGCGGAACACGTAGCGCATGAAGAGCATGGTCAGGATGATGCCCAAAATGCCGAAGGGGTAGGCGACGGCGTAGCCCAGGCCGGGGCGCTTGCCGATCTCCTCGGTGAAGGACGCGGTGTCGCGCAGGGCCTGCTGGGCGGCGGCGAGGCTGGGCGTATTGGTCGTTGCCCCCGAGAACAGGCCGACGGCCGCGGGCAGGTCGACGTCCGCCGCGAAATGGATGACGACCGTGATGATCGCGCCGAGGATGACGATGGACGCGGCCATGATATTGAGCGGCAGACCTTCACGACGCAGGGACGAGACGAAGCCGGGGCCCACCTGCAGACCGATGGTGTACACGAAGAGGATCAGCCCAAACTCCTGGGCAAAATGCGTGACCTCGGCGTCGAGCCCCATGCCCAGGTGCCCAAAGAGCAGACCCGAAAACAGGACCCCGGCGATCCCGAAGCGGATCCCGGCAACCTTGATGCTGCCCAGCGCCAGTCCTAGCGCCGCGACGAGACCGAGGATGAGCACCGTGCTGGCGACGTTGTCGCCCGTGAACAGGGCGCCAAACCACTCCGGGGCACCGATCCCGGCGAGCCATGTGACGGCCTGGGATGTTTCCATAGTTCTCCTGCCTTCCGGCTTACCACACGAAATCACGGCGGCGACAGGGCACCGCGCACCCGGCCGGCCGGCCGGGCAAGAGGGGGTGTCAGGTGCTCACGGACAACGCGCTGCCGCGATGCCCGGTGCCGTCACCTAGCGGGGGGCGCCCCAGAAACCCCAGAAAGCGCTCAGAACGAGGCCGAGAAGGTGTTCGATAAAGGCGATAACCAGCATGCTGATTTCAGAGAAAAGTCCGTTCATGGGTCGCTCCATGTGTCCGTCCGCCCCCAGTGGCGGGTCCCTTGATGGCATCATACGTGCTTCCAGCGACAGCATGCAATGTTTGCCCCGGGGCAATACGAAGACGCCGCGTGAGTGTTACAGAAGCACACAGGTCTGTTTGGACGGGGACACCTCTCGGACACAACGTGAAAGGGGACTACCATGAGAGCCTATGTGGCAGAGTCGTTTGGCACCTTCTGGCTCGTGCTGGGCGGGTGCGGCAGTGCGGTGCTGGCGGCGGCATTTCCTGACGTGGGCATCGGTCTGCTCGGGGTGTCGCTGGCCTTTGGGTTGACGGTGCTCACAATGGCCTACGCGATCGGGCACATTTCGGGCTGTCACCTGAATCCGGCGGTGTCGGTCGGACTGTGGGCCGGGGGCCGTTTTCCGGCGAAGGAACTGCTGCCCTATATCGTCGCGCAGGTGTTCGGCGGCATCGTCGCCGGGGCGGTGCTGTACGTGATCGCCAGCGGCAAGGCCGGTTTCGATGTCTCGGCGGGCTTCGCGGCCAATGGCTACGCCGCGCATTCGCCGGGCGGCTATTCGATGCTCGCGGCGGTGGTCGCCGAGGTTGTGATGACGCTGATGTTCCTGCTGGTGATCCTGGGCGCGACGGACAAACGCGCACCGCAGGGGATGGCGCCGGTCGCGATTGGCCTGTGCCTGACGCTCATCCATCTGATCACGATCCCCGTGACCAACACGTCGGTGAATCCCGCGCGGAGCACCGGGGTCGCCGTGTTTGTCGGGGACTGGGCGCTGGCCCAGTTGTGGCTGTTCTGGGTGGCGCCGATCGTTGGGGCGGTGCTGGGCGCCGTAGCGTACCGGTACATCGGGGGATCGGGCGCGGGAGAGTCCAAGGCGGCTTGATGGCGCACGACCCGTGCCGTATGATGGGAGCGGCGCGCGAGGAGGCGCCGCAACTATGGCACGAGGCGACCATCTGAGGGTGTCGCGGCAGGGCTATTGGCACCATGGCATCGATTGCGGCGACGGCACGATCATTCACTACACGGGGCCGGACCGCGAGAAGAAGAAGCGTGCGGCGGTGCGCCGGACGACGCTCGAGGAGTTCTGCCAGGGACACTCGTACCGCGTGGTGCCCTATGACCGGTGTGACGGCGCGGACCGGGTGATGCTCCGGGCCGAGAGCCGCCTGGGCGAAGCCGGCTATGACCTGCTGGGAAACAACTGCGAGCATTTCGCCCACTGGTGCAAGACCGGCCGCCGGCACAGTCGCCAAGTGCACCGGGTGGCGCGGACAGTGGCGAGCGTTGGGGCGGTGGCCCTGACGACCCTCGTGACCATCGCCCTGCGGCTGCGCCGCGGGGGAGCGCTTTGATGCTGGCGCTGTTTGTGGGCGCCGCGATGGCCATGCTGGCCCTGGCGGCGGAGGAAACGGCGGCGCCGGTGCAACTCGACCGCGTCGCGCACGAAGGGATCCCGCTCGATGTGGTCCGGGTGGATCTGGAGCAGGCCACGCTGCGCCTTTATTGGATGAAAGACGATGGCAAGCGCATTGGAAGCCTGGTCAATCTCAAGAAACTGATCGAGCAGCGCGGCGAGACGATGCTTTTTGCCACCAACGCGGGGATTTTCCGTCCGGGCTTCATCCCCGGGGGGCTGCACATCGAAGACGGACGTGAACTGACCGCGCTGAATCTGCGCGACGGCCAGGGAAACTTCCATCTCAAGCCCAACGGCGTGTTCTATATCGGCGAAGACGGCGCGCATGCGGTGTCTTCCGAGGCCTATGCGCCGTCCGCGGACGACCTCCTGCTCGCTACCCAATCGGGACCGATGCTCGTCATCGACGGCAGCATCCACCCCGCGTTCCAGGAGGACTCGCAGCATCGTCGGGTGCGCAGCGGCGTGGGCGTGCAGTCGCCGAAGGTGGTCTACTTCGTGTTGAGCCGCGACCTGATCACGTTCCATCAACTGGCGCGGTTTTTCCGGGACGAACTGGGCTGTCGCGACGCGCTGTACCTGGACGGCGACATTTCGAGCTTCTACGTGCCGGGCAAGATAGAGAACCTGGGGCTGGGCATCTACGCCGGAATGCTGGCGGCCAGCGTGCCCGCCGCGACGCCGGAGGCCGCGGACCCAGCGCCCGCCGCCCCCCCTACTCCGGCGGAATAGCGGAGAAATCGACCATGATTTCCGGCTGTTCCCCCGCCTGGAACGACACGACCGTCGTGTAGCGTTTTCTCGGCGGGTCATTCTTCACGACATTGACCAGGTAGTCACCGGGCAGCACCCGCCCGAACTCGAAGTGCCCATCCTCTTCCACCCCCGCGTTGTACATGATCTCTTCCGGCAACTGCACGTCCGACAGGAAAAACTCGATGTCATCGTAGCTCTCCACGCCCTTCACCCAGCCTCCGAGTATAAAGAAGGCCTGGAGGTCGGCATCAAGGCGCGTATCCATGCCGCTGGCAATCCGCGCGAGCGCCTTGCCGTAGGTTGTGCCGTCGCGCCCGATGAACCGCACGACATAGATGCCCGGCGGCAGCCGGTCGAGCCGGTAGGCGCCGCGCCCGTCGGTGCCCGTGCCGTTGCCATAGGTGGGCACGGGGTATGCCAGGGTCATCTTGGGCATGACGCCCATCTCCGGAACCGGCGACCCGCCGTTCGTCACCGTGCCGAACAGGGCGCCGCCCTTCCTGAGCTCAATGACGACGTTCCGGCGCTTGGACGGGTCGATGTTCGACGCAAAGCCGGGGCTGTAGTTCGGGTGCAGGGCCATGACGTGAGTCACGGGGCCGCCTTCCTCGCCCGGAAGCACAAACCGGCCGTCGGGACCGGTCAACGTCTCCTGGCCGTAGATGTCCGGCGGATCCCCCCAGATGCGCCCCTCGACGCACCCTACACGCGCCGATTCCACGGGGCGTCCGGTCACGGCATCGATTACAACGCCCGTGATGTCTCCCCCGCGCTCCACCCGGATCACCACGCCGCGAAGCCCCTCCCCGGGCGGCACGACGAGGAATTCCGTCTCACTGAGGATGTACCCGGGCGCCCGCGCCTGCAACGCCAGCTTCCGGGGACCGTAGTTGGTCAACCGGAACGCGCCGTCGGGATTGCTGAAGTGCTCCCACCCAACGTGGAGTGGATAGACCTCGTACTGCTCTCCTTCCCATATGATGCCGATGCGGGCCTCGAAGTAGGTGAGGGGCTGCCCCGTGACGGCGTCGACCGCGATGCCTTCCACCTGGGCCAGCGCAGTCATGACGAACTCCACGTCCTTCGCATCGACCGGGACATGCCGCTTCTGCTCGGTCCGGTACCCCTGGCTGTCGCCCAAGGCGACCAGCGTCACGGCGGCGGGCAGGCTGCTGAGTTCATGCATCGCCAGCGTGCCTTGAAGGACAAAGGACCCGTCCTCGGCGGAGGTGGTGCTCCGCGCGCCGCCACCGCCCACCATGAGTACTTCAATGGCTGCGAGGGGCTTTCCGTCGCTGTCCACGACCCATCCCGAGACGTCCATCTCGACGGTGGACTCCGCGTCACCGGGCCGCGATGACTCGCGGGCGTTGTCCGGGTGCGCGGGCTGCCGGGCCGCCCGGTCTTCCGCGACGGCAAGCTGCACGCCCTCGAACAACGCACGAAGGCCGGATCCGCCGCCTTCCAGGCCTTCAGACGCCTCGTTGGCCTGGGATCCCGTGGCGCTGGCGCCTTCACCGCCACCGTCTCCGGCGTCGCGTCCGGGAACGGATGCGTTGGCATCGGTCGCGGCAGACGGCCGGACAGAATCACCGTTTGCGTCCGCAGAGGCGGCGGATGTGCTGGAGGAAACGTCATGCGGAACGTGGCGCATGCTGCCGTACATCGCCACGACCAGCACGCCGAGCAGGATGACCGCGACGGCGGCCCCGATGATCGACCTCACCCGAATTGCCATATCGCCTCCCTCACGTCGATGACCGTTTGCGCCCCCGGTGATCATCCAGTAGCAACGCGCTCAACTCAAGCCGCCCCCCTGAAGCGTCTCGCGCAGCGCCGCGGCATCGTAATGCAAGGCCTCGATGCGCCACGCGCCGTCTTCCATGACCAGTTGCAGTTGCACGGCGCCGTCTCCCTGCTCGAATGCCGCCCGGACCACGACGTCCGCCGTCGTCCCGGCCTGGTCGTGGTTGATCTTCGCGGAGACAATGCGCCGGCGCTCGCACCGCCCAAGGTTTTCGCGGATGTGCCGCAGGTAGTCGCTGGTCTCCCCGGAGGTCCGCTGGCTGCGCCAGTCGTCGCTCAACATGCCGTAGACGGCGTCGTAATCCCCGGCGTCCATGGCTGTAAAAAAGGCGTCGACCGGCAGGCTGACCACGCTACGGCCCTGAAAGAAGAGAAACGCCAGGGAGCCGAGCACCGCCAATCCCACGGCGGCGGCGACACCGAGGCATCCGAGCAGCGCGCAGGCCAGTCCGCGTCCGCGCCGGGCGTGGCGGGTGACGGCGGTGTGTGGTGGAGACGGTTCCATGACTGCCCTTCTCGTTGAGCGACGCTTGGTCCACTATAGACATCCGGCCGGTGCGGCGTCCAGCGCGTCCGCCATGTCAGTAGACGCGAAGTATCTCCAGGTAGACCGGGGCCGTCCCGCCGGTGTCCTTCGGGAAAAAGGTCATGGCCGTCGAGATCTGTCCGCCCGCACGCTTCCATCCAGCGACCATGCCGTTGATGCCCGATCGCTCCAGACAGGGTTGCTGTGCGGCGAAGCCGGGTGAGAGCAGGATCCACGTGACGCCTTTCTCCCGGAGCCACGCCATCTGTTCGTCCACGGGGCGCGAGGCGAGGCGCGCCAGCCCGTGGAAGTCGGTTACGCCGGGCTGACGGAGATAGTAGACGCGCGGATCCAGCGACAGCACGGCCCCTAGGCCGCCGCTGTTGGCGTTGATCCACTCGAAGGCCGCCATGGCCGGGATCTGCTCTTCCAGATACTGGGACCGCGGCAGGGTCCCGGCGAGCACCGGCGCCGCGGCGGCCGTCACAAGGATGCCGGCGGCCGTCCCGTGGACAAAGGCCGCTCCCAGCAATACCGCCGCCGTCCGGCGCAGGCGAGGCAGCGTCACCGCACCCGCCGCAATGGCGCTCATGGAGAGTCCAAACCACGGGAACAGGCTCGGCGGGCGCCGGTCAAGAAAAAACAACACGGTCAACGCGGCCACGGCGGCCACGCACCAGGGCCGGGCCCTGGGGGTCCCCGCGACGAAGGCCACCAGCCCGACCCACGGCAACAGGCCGCCCGGTGTCATCCACCAGCCGCCGACGCGGACCGGCCGCATGAGCAGGTTCCAGAAGTACATCACGAAAGCACCGGTCCCATTGTCCGACGCACCCGGGAGGTCCACTGCGTACGGGGGCTGGACGTGATGGAACGGCAAGTGCGGAAGCAGCAACGCGGCGGGCGACACCCCCGACGACACGGCAGCCGTCGCGCTGTGCAGCAGCCACGGCAGCGCGGCCGCCATGGCCAGCGCGGCAAAACCGGTCACGGCCCGTCGTCCGCCGCGCCTCCAGGCGATCCAGACCACCAGCAGGACCGCGAGCAGGTAGCCGCCGTAGGCCACGCCGCAGGCGAGTCCGGTGACGAGTGCCGCGGCGTGGCGCCAGCCGTGTTCGCCGGTGCGCTGCCACGCGAGCAGGGCCGCCACCGCGGCGCCCGCGCAGGCGGTCAGGAGCAGCGACGTGCCGGGGACGGCTGCGGCGTAGTGGAAGAACGGCGACGTTGCGAGGAGGGCGGCGGCGGCGAGTCCCGCGCGGCGGCCCGCCATCTCGTTCGCGGCGGCATACACGCCTCCCGTGGCCAGGAGCGCGAAGAACCAGGCGAGCTGGGCCGCACTCCGCTCGCCGCCGATGTAGAAGGCCCATGTGTACAGCGTGTGCGCGGCGTGCGGAAGGAGCCCGGCGGGCATCGCCACCGGCCCGATGCGTCCGGCGTGCGCGTAGGCCGCCGGAAGCGCCAGGTGGGTGGTCACGGCATCCCAATCGGTAACGGGGACGCCCCCGCGCACAAAGGCCAGTGCCAGCGAGCACGCAATCGCGATCACTGCGACGCCTTCGAATGGGGTCAGGCGCGCGAGGGCGACGCGCGGCAGGTGCTCCAGGCGCGGCGGCCGACGGCGGCCGAACACAACGGCGGCGGCGGCGAGCGTGACGACGTAGATGCCGACCTGGGCCGTATTGAGGCTCTGGAGGCCCAGAATCAGCGTAATTGACGCGGTGGCGGCACAGCCCAACAGCAGACTGATCGTGAGACCGGCGACGGACACGCCCAGATGCAGGCGCCGTGCGCCGCATATCCCGATCAAACCCGCCGCGAGCAGCAATACCAGCAACGACATCGTGTTCTCCCACCGCTTGATCCGTTGCGTACGATAGCACGCGCGGGCATGGATAGCCGAATCAGGGAACACGCGGGCCCTGATGGTAGGACGCTGGAGAACACGAGGTGATGGACACGGCGCTGGGAGACTGGATACTTGGACCGCATCTGGAGCCGTGCGGGACGTGCGGCCATGCCGCGGCGTCCGAGGACGTGGCGCGGACGCTCGCGGAGGACATGCTGGCGCTGTTTGCGGCGTGCGGGGTGACCACGACGCCGCTGGTGCTGCTGCGCCTCGAGGATGTGCTGTCGTCGTACCTGGTGGTGCGGCGAATGCAGCAGGCGGTCTGGGCGGCGGACACCGAGGAACAGGAATCGGCCCGGGCGGGCCTGGCGGCCCTGACCGCCGGTGCAGAGCCCCTGGCCAAGGCACGCGAAAGGTTGCGGAAGGCGATGAACGAACTGGAAACTCTTTGTGCGAAGGCGGGCACACCCATCGACGTGGGACTGGCGGACCGGGTTCAGCCGTTGCTCGAGCAGACCAAGGGCGTCCTCGACGAGGCGCTTGCGCGGGGGCGGGACGCCGAACGGTCAGAGAAAAGACCAGCGGCCTCGCGATCGCGGACTACGGGCCGACGTGGTCGTTGATGAAGTCCTGCGCCAGCAACTTGAGGTTGCGCCCGTCGACGCGGGCGTCCCACGCGCCGTGACCGGCGTCCTCGATGGGATAGAACTCGTGCGGGATCTTCAGCGCCTCGAGAGCGCCATGGATAAGCTCGGCCTGGCGGAACGAGACGAACGGTTCATCGTCGTCCTCACCGTGGACGATCATCATGGGCGGGTCGTTGACGTCAAAATCGAGCAGCAGCACGCCCAAGGTGCCGCCCCACAGCTCGATGCACGCCTGAACCGTGGGCGACACGGACGGATGGTTCACGCGCGGGATGGGAAAGCCGTCGCCGTCGCTCTCATACTCGCCCGGGTCCGTGACGGCCACCGCAATGGCCGCGATGGCCCCGGCGGATTCGCCCCAGACCACAATCTTCTCGGGGTCGATGCCATAGATGTCGCTGTTGGCCCGCACGAACCGCACGGCAGCCTTGGCGTCGACGAAGGACGCGTGGGCCGCGCGGGGCACCTGCCCGGTGCTCCAGTAGGACGGCGCCGGGGGATTGTCGCTGGCAAGGCGGTAGTTGATGCAGAAGGCCACCATGCCGCGCGACGCGAAAAAGCGTGCGTGATCGACGACCTGCTCCTTGTCCTTACCGCCCTCCTGAAACGATCCGCCGTGGATCAAGATTACCGCGATCTTGCCGTCCTCGTCATTCTCCTGGGGGTAGTACACGTCCAGGCGCAGTTCGGCCAACGTGTACTCGGGCAGGGTCGCGCTCTCGGAGACGTAGCCGAGGGCGTACACCTGGTCGGTAATCACGCCGACCTGGTAAAGCGGGCGCGCGCTGGGACATCCAGCCAGGCAACACGCAACCATGGCAACGACGGCCGGGAAAAGATACGGAACGCGCTTCATGGCAGTCCACCCTCTTGGGTTTTTGGGCTCTTGTTCGCTTGTGCGGCGTTCATTATAGGGAACCCGCGGCGGAGAAACCAGAGGAGACGGCGAACGCAATGCAATGGAGTGCGCAGCACGCGCGTAAGCGCCTCGCAAGGCTCGGTTTGAGCGACGACCAGATTGCGCAGTGGCTTCTGCTGCATCAGCGCGAACGTTTCGCGGAGGCCTTCCTCCGCGACCGCAACGGCCGGCCGTGGACGGTGCGGCCCTACCAGCGGGCGTCGCTGGAGTCCTTTGCGCCGCGCAAGGTGCACTGCGACGGGCGCGACGTGGGCAAGACCACCGAAATCGAGATCACCACGGCGTGGGCGATGGTGATGTGTCCGAACACGGAGTTGCTGATCGCCACGCAATGCGAGAACCACCTGTTCCCGCTCATGCACCGGCTCGTGCGCCGCTTCGAGGACACGCCCGAGTTTGCCCCGAGCCTGGTCGAGGTCAAGCGGTCCCCGTCGTGGTTCCTGCGCTTCTCGAACGGCTTCTGTCTGTGGGGGCGCATCGCCGGGCCGCGCGGCATGAACTTCCAGGGCATGCACGTCGACTGGCAGATCGTCGATGAGGCGCAGGAGATGACCGAGACCGCGTGGGGCGAGCTGTTGCAGGCGCTGAACGCCGGCGGGCGCCGCTGGGTCTACGGCGTGCCGAACGGCCTGCGCAACACCTTCTACCGCCTCACCCAGATGCCCGGCATCGAGCAGTACAACTGGCCGTCGAGCCTCCATCCGGGTTTCACGCCCGAAAAAGACGCCGAACTCGCCGCCATGTACGGCGGACGCGACGCCCCGGGGTATATCCACCGCGTGCTCGGGCAGCATGGATCGCCCGCGCATGCGGTATTCAATCTCGACGACTATCTCGCGTGCGTGGACGAGGGACTGGCATGCGTGGAGGTGGAACTGGGCAGCGACGACGGCTTTGACGCGCCCTCGTCCGCTGGGAGTGGACGCTATTACCTGGGCTGTGACCTGGGCTACGCGCGCGATCCGTCGGAGTTGGTCGTGTGGCAGGCGCAAGGGCCGGATTTGGTCAACGTGTTGCGCGTGCGCCTGCGCGGGGTGAGCTATGCGCGCCAGCAGGAGATCATCACGACCCTCGACGCTGCCTATGGTTTCGCGGCCATCGGCATCGACTGTGGCAACAGCGGGCGGGCCGTCGCGCACAATCTCATGCAGCAGGGTGCGCGCTGGTGCGACAAGGTGCAGGCCTTCGAATTCGGCGGCGTGACCGACGTGGGCTGCCTGCCGGATGGCCAGCCCGACCGGCGCCGCACCAAGGTCTTCATGACCGAACTGCTCGAGCGCCGCATGGCCGAGCGCACGCTCGTGTTCCCCCGCTCCGCCGAACGCGAACAGCAATACGCGGGACACACCTATTCGGTGCGGGAGAGCGGCCTGATTGTCTACGAGAAAGGCAACGACCACATCATCGACGCGGACCGCTGCGCGGTGCTCGCGCATTACCTCGACACACGGGAGCCATTCCGGACAAGCCTCGGCGTGCGCGTCGCGGGATTCTGAACGAGGGCGCCTCCTGCTATACTGATCTCCTGCGTCCGGCAGTAAACGTGGACAGACAAGGAGGCTCTCAAAATGCGTACAGCGGTACTGGCGATGGCGCTGGCAGCGGCGGCATCGGCCGTGGCCCAGCCCCGCGGCGACCTGGCGAAACTGTTTCCGGAGGACGTTCTCGATGGATGGACCACGGTGTCGGGCACATGGACCATCGAGCAGGGCGAACTCAAGGGCCACGCGGAAGATGGCGCTCCGGCGGTCCTGCTCTCGGACGCCGAGTACGGCGCGTTCGAGCTTGCCGTGTTGATGAAGCTGTCGGCGCCGGGTCGGGCGGGCACGCTGTTCTACGCGCACCATCTGCCCGCGTTCCCGGAAATGGGGCCGTTTCACCATGTCCATGGCGAAGGGTTGCTCATAGACACCCGGGCTGAACGCGGCCAGTGGGTGCCGGTGCATCTGACCAGCGCAGGCGCGGCGATCGACGCGCGCGGCGAATCGACGCCGCTGCCGAGGGACGCGTGGCACACCTTCTTCCTGAACGCCAACCATGGGGGCATCAGCGCGGGACGGGTCTTGCCGGAAGGCGTGCGCTCGAACATGTACAACGCCGAACTCGTCCGCGCGGGGAAACTCGCCTTCGTGGTCTTGCCTGCGGAAGACGGGACGCCCCTCGAGGTCAGCTTCGGCGTGCCGCACATCGGCGTCGTCGAGGCGAAACCGCCGGTCGACTTCCTTGCCACCGCCGATGCCTCGGCCTTCACCGCCGTCGGCGACGCGGACTGGCGCCTCGCAGACGGCGTGCTGACCCTCACCAAGGGCTCCGTCCTCTGGCCCGCCACCACGCCCGCCTTCCATTTCCGCGGGCAGTTCAAAATGGACGACACCGCGGCCGGCGGCGTGCTTTTCAACGCGGCCAGCGAGGACGCGGGCGAAGGCCCCGTCGTGAAAGGGATGGCGATTGCGCTTGCAGGCGCCGTGCCCGGCCCCTCGGGTCTGCTGAAGCAGCTTCCGGAAGCCACGCTGCACACAGAATTGGATCCGGAAGCCGTAAGCGCCTTCGCGGTGCGTCCCGGCGAGTGGAACGAGATCCAGATCACGGCTACCGGCAACGTGGTGCGAGTCTTTGTGAACGGCCTGCGGGTGACCGAACTCTGGGGCGCCGTGCTCCCGTACACGGAAGGTCTCGCGGGATTGCGACACGACGGCCAGGGCGGGCCGATCACGTGGAGAATGATCTCGATGACGCCGTGACACTCGACGAAGAGGACCATCACGCGGCCGGCGCACACGCGGCCGCGTCTCTTTTTTTTTGCCTCAGGGAACAGCGTGGGACGGTTATAGGAATACACAGTCCAACCCTGAGGTACACGCATGGCAACCTTCCTGAACTGGATGAAGAAAGCGCCGAAACGGCCCGTACGCGCGACCCGCGCAGCAGCCTCGGTTCCAGCGTCGCGCCCCGAAGACACGGGGACGCTTTCGTCCGCGCTCAACAGCTTTCTTCCGCTCCCCAACGACACGCCCTTTTTCATGCTCGAGGTCTACCGCTTTCTGCGCGACGCCATTCCCGACGTCTCGGACGGCGTGTGGACATGGAAGCGCCTCTGCCAGACGGGCTACGACATCGAGATCCTGCGGGCATCCTCGGATGTGGCGAAGGAACGCGCCGCGCGGCTGTTGCGCGAACTCGATCGCCGCGTGAACAGCGGCGACCGGGGCATGGACGGGCTGCTCGACATCCTCTATGCGTCACTGTTCACCTACGGCGCGGCCGCCTTCGAAATGATGCTCTCGCCGAGCCGCGAGTCGATCCACGACGTGGTGCCGGTGGATGTGTGGACCGTGCGCTTCCGGCGCGAGAATGGCCGTCTCCAGGCCTACCAGCTCCATGATGGCCGCGAGATTCGTCTGCCGATGGACCGTTTCATCTACATCGGGCTGGATCGCGACGGCACGTCGCCCTATGGCCGCTCGATGCTGCGCAGCATCCCCTTTGTCGTCAAGATTCAGCAGCGGCTGGTCGAGGACATGGCGAAAGCCACGCACAACGCGGGCTGGTCAAAGCTGCACGTGCAGTACACGCCCGATGCGCGCCAGCGCGGCGAATCCGAGGAGGCCTGGGCACAGCGCACCGCGACAACCTTCGACGATCTGCGCCGGCAACTGGCGGGGCTGGAAACCGACCAGAATCTCGTCACCTACGACAACGTCCGCGTCGACCTGCTGCGGGGTGACCAGCACTCGCAAATCTTCTATGAGAACCACAAGGCGATTGAGGAACAAGTCATTACGGGCATGCACCTCATGCCGATCCTTATGGGCCGCAACTACGGCACCACCGAGACCTACGGCACCGCGCAGTTCGAGATCATCAACCGCCACGTGGAGGCGGTCAACCGCAGCGTCAAGCGCATGCTCGAACGCCTGTACAACTTTGAGCTCGCGCTGATGTGGGGAGAGGCCGAGGCGCGCGTGAACATGCGCGGCAACCGCACGGTGGATGTTCTGCGGGAGGCCCAGGCGCGCTCGAAGGAGATCGAAAACGCGGTCCGCCTGCGCGAGGAAGGCTTTTTGCGCCACGAGGAGGCCGCGCGCCGCCTGGGGCTGGAACGGGCCGGCGGGAAATAGGACGGACGGGACCGATGCGACGAATGAATGGCAGCGGGAGACAAGGGGCTTCAGACGCCTGCCCATGTGGATACGCAAAAAGAGGGACAGTCCCGTCTCCGCTCCTTCGCCGCTGCGCTTGGGACAGTCCCTCTTTTTGCTAGTCCCTCTCGGTCCCATAGGTCTCATTCCTCTCACCAAACAGGAGCACCCCATGCATCACGAACCGTTGACGTTTCACCACCAGGGCATCGTTGTCGGCCTGCGCGCCCGCGAACAGAAGGACGCGCTCATCGATGAAGTGAACCGCTACGCGCTGCGTCCCCTGACGCGGGACGAGTTTGTCGTGTTCACACTGGACCTCTGCCACAACGGCGTGGACCGCCATTTCAGCCGTTTCCCGGACGAGGAGCTGGCGCGGATCAGCGCACTGGTCCCCGGGCGGCCGTTGATGGAGCGCCACGACCTGCGCGGATCGCTCCCGCGCGGCACCTTCTTCCGGTCCCAGCTTCACCACGAAGGCGACCGCATCTCGGTACGGCCCGAGGTCTACGTGCTGCGCACGCACGAAAACGAGGATTTCATTCGCAACATCGAGGGCGGCGTATACCGCGAGACGTCGATCGGCTTTTCATTCCGCACGCCCGAGTGTTCGGTGTGCGGCCGCGATATTCGCACCTGCGGCCACGTTCCCGGCCGGCCGTACGACGGCGCGGCGTGCCACTACATCATGCGGGACGTGCTCGAAGTGATTGAGGGCTCGGTGGTGTCGTCGGGATCGCAGGGTACGCGCTTCGTGGGCCAGGAACGTGCGATGGGCCACCCGCTCGTCCGCGTCGAGGCCGCGCCGTGGGACCGCCCGTGCTGGAACGAGGAGTAAGGAGGGCGCCCGCATGAACACCACCTGCGATGAGTGTGGCTACGAACGGGTCTTTGACCTGCAACTGAGCAACGTGCGCGGCGATTTGTCTGAGCTGAAGGAGCGCGTGGGCCGTCTGGAGGCAACCCTCGCGCGGGGCGTGCTCCTGCTGGTCGCGAATCTCGTGGGAGTCGTGATGATGCTCGCGCAACAGCTCTCCAGCAACTGGTGAAGAAGGAGAACCCCATGTATTGGAGCGTACGGTCTGAAGTCGTGGACGGCGAAGCGGCCCAGGGCCCTTATGACGGGCGTTTCGTGCTCCACCGGCACACCGACCCGCTTGGGCCGCACCTGGACCTGCGGCTGGAACAGGATGGCTACCTGGCCGGGTGGCGCGTGGACGGCCTGGCGCTGGGCGAGCGCTCGTTCGCGACCCAGAAGGCGCCGCATCCCCTGCACTGGCTTGATCAGGACGGCGACGCCATCCGCGAGGACGCGGGGCACTATCGCCTGGAGCGGCAGGATGACGGCGAAAGCGTCGTTGCGCTTCACGGGCGCCGGGGCGTGGTACGGCTGCGCGTTGCGCCCGAGCCGGTGCTGTCCCCTTCCATCGCGCACGAGGTGGCGACCGTGCTCGCCGAGCGCGGCCAGCCACCCGCCCGCGCGGCGCGTCTGGTGGCCGACGGCATCGTGGCGCGCACCCGCGCCATCGAGCGGTTCTGCGGTCTCGGACGCGAACTGGATGGCGAGGCATTTGAGGACACCCTGTGGCGAAGGATGCTTCGGGACCTGTCGCTGGAGGAAATCCACGCGCAGTTGCGGTCCTTCGAGCGGCGTTTCGACGCGGCGCATCCGCCGCTGCCCGTCTCGCAGCCCGAACGGCTTCCGGGCGAGCACCGCGACCGTCAGGACCAGGCCCGGGCAATCGTCCGCGGAGCGTAGGCTGGCTGGGGCACCCACAACGGGTCCTCGGGCTTGGGGAATCCATCACGTCCGTCATCCAAGCGAAAGCGGGGATCCAGAAGATTTTGAATCACAACCTGGATTCCCGCCTGCGCGGGAATGACGACAAGAGACCCGGCGGAAGCAAAAGAAACAGTTGCCTAACCACGGCCCTTGTGGCCGCAGAAAAAACGACAAGGAGGAACACACCATGGCTTTTGGTGATGTGGGCGGAGCAGTAACGGAACTGGTGATCACGTGCCGGACGGCCGCGTCGGGCACGGTGGCGATCGCGAAAGGCGATGCCCTCGTGCTGACGGGTCCCTACACGGTGGGTCACGCGAGCGCCGGCGAGGAACCGGTCTTTGGCCAGGCGCTGGCCGATGCCGATACGAACGACACGGCGATCCCGGTCAAGGTGCGCGGCATCTGCATCTTCACCTACGCCGGAACCGCGCCGGCCGTAGACGGCAGCAGCGGGATTCTCGCGTCCGCGACCGGCGGCGCCGTGAAAGCCCCGCTGGCGGGCGATGGAATCGGCCTGAACGTCAAGACGGACGAGGCGGCAACCGAAGTGCATGTCCTGCTCTAGGCCGGACCACGCAACAAAAGGAGTGCAACACATCTCATGGCAACCAAGAACAGTCTTGTGACCGAACGGGTGGACTTTCTGAGCCAGGAACCGCAGCAGTTGCGCGCCATGCGCGGCCGCGACCTCTTCGACACGCTGCAGGGCCTGGACCTGAGCTACAGCCAGTACTTCCGCGCGGCGGGCACCACCCTGCCCGACTACTGCGCGCAGGAGTTCGGCGTCGACATCAACCGGATCACCGTCGATCGCTTCTTCCAGTCCGATGCGAACGCCAAGTGGCTGTTTCCGGACATCGTGCGCGAGGCGGTACTGACGGGCATGCGCCGCAAGCCCGCGTATCCGGAGCTGATCATTCGCGACGAGGCCGTCGAAGGCACGGTCTGCGACGTGCCCTACGTGATCGAATCCGCGGAGAACGAGGAGCTGCGGACCGTTGCCGAGGGCGCGGCGATTCCCGAGTCGTCCATCGCGTACGGCGACCGCATCGTGCGGCTCGACAAGAAGGGCCGCGGCGTGCTGGCGTCGTATGAAGTGGTGCGGCGCATGTCGGTGGACATGCTGCGCGTGCACCTGGAACGCGTCGGCGAACGTCTCGGCCGCAACCTCGACGCCCGGCTCGCGAGCGTGCTCGTGAACGGCGACTCGTCGGGTCCGGCCACCGCGGCGACGACCATCAACACGGCCACGGCCGATGCGTGGACCTACGCGGACCTCGTCGACGCGTTCATGAAGCTCACGCTCGAGCATTACTTCACGCCGACGCACATGCTCGCGAATGCGGCCCTGTGCAAGGAGATCCTCAATCTCGACGAGTTCAAGGACGCCCGGCTCTTCGACTTCGCCAAGTCCGGCAACCTGCCGACGCCGCTGGGCGTCAAGCTCGTACCGATGGCGGACCAGCCTGCCAACAAGCTCACGGTGCTCGACGCCGGGTACGCGGTCCAGAAGCTGACCGAACAGGACCTGCTTGTCGAAAGCGACAAGCTCATCAGCCAGCAGTGGGACCGCACCTACCTCACCGTGGTCACCGACTTCGCGGTGATCTACGAGAAGGCGCGCGTCGTGGTGCAGAGCGACTGGGAGTAACGGAAGCGGGAGGCGCTTCGGCGCCTCCCCTCCCCTTTCTTTAAGGAGGCTTACCATGCCTTTTGCCACCGAAGAGGATGTCCGGCTCAAGTTCCAGCTCACCGACACGGACGCGGTGCCCCCGGACCTGGTCATCGCGGCGATTGCGTCGGCACACGAGCAGCTCCTGCAGCGCCTGATGCCGGGCCACGCCGCCGATCCGCCCGGGACGGTTGTCCAGGGCGAGGTGCTGCTCGCCGGCGCAGCGCTGCTGCGCAGCCTTGCCGCGAAGGACGCGGCCACGCAGGTCACCATCACCGTCGGCGGCCAGCGCGTGGACACCGCCGGCCGCTTCAGCGACCTGATGACCATGGCCGAAGCGTCCGAGGACACGGCCTGGCACCTGCTCGCCGCGTATCTGCTTCCCTTCAACGCGCGCAGGGTGCTGCGGCCGTCCGCCACCGTGCCCGTGCTGGGAGCAGGCGAATGAACCTTTACCTGGGTCCTCTGCCCCTCGACCCCGCGGCCACGGCGGTCCGCGAAGAACAGGAAGAAATTGGCGGCCGCGACGCGCGCATCGTGACCATCACGGGGGTCGTCGTCGCGGACCGCGCGGAAGCCGTCGAGGCCCGGCTCGACGCGGTCATGGCGGCGGCCGCAGGAACAGGAAACGTGGTGGCGCTGGTGCTGCGGCCGGGACGCCGCCTGCTCGCCCGCCGCCGCGAGTTCAAACGCGAAGTGGCCCGTGACGGCCACACGGGGACCTTCACCCTGACGCTCGCGGCCGAGGATCCTTTCGAAGAGGCCGCTGCCGAAACGTTCGCGCAGTGGGAAATCGCGGCGGACGGTGACGCCGTGGCGCTGGTCACGGCCGGGAATGCCCCCGCGCCCCTGTCGTTCGAGCTGACGGCCGCCAGCACGCTGGTCTCGCCCACGCTGACGAGCGGGGCCTCCACGCTGCGCTATGACGGCCTCCTCGTCGCGGGCGACGTGCTATGTTTCGACGGCAGCCGCGCCACGGCCACGCTCAACGGCGCGGAGGTAACGCCCTACGTGACCGGCACGCCGCTATGGGTGCCGCCCGAAGGCGCCAACCTGACATATAGCGCCGGGCCCGGCAGCGGGCACAGTGCCTCGGTGCTGCTGAGATGGCGCGACCGCTGGTGGTAGGCAACCGGCAAGGGAGAAACGCGTGAACTATCTGGTGGAACTCTTCGATGCCTGGGGACGGCGCATCGCGCACTTTGACGAGGTGCCGCTGCTCGAGGCAACGGTCCGGACGCCCGACCAGCGGCGCGACGTGCGCGCCATGCTGCCATGGATGCCCGCCGGGGTGGGGCATGGCTGCCGTGTGCGCGTGTCGTTGAATGGAAAACCGGTCTGCGACGCCCCCATTGACCGCCTCGCGCCCCACTGGGGCGACCAGCGGCGGCTCGTGGCGGATCGCTACATCAATGTACATGAGGTGCTCGCCTTCGAGGCGCGGACGCCGCTTGATCAGGGCAACACCAAGGTCGTTCGCGCCTATACCAACCGCGAAATCAGCGACATCGTCAAGGACGCGATCAACACGGCCAACGGGCCGGTGCACTACACCGTCGCACACGGCGCCTATCCGGACGGGGCCGAACGCGAGCATCAGAAGTTCCAGGCACGCCGCACACCGGAGAATGAGCTGGCCGTGGGCGGCATCGCGACCGGTCAGTGGGCCGGCGCGGGCCGAATTGACGCCTCGGCCGCGTACGCCAAGGACGGCGACACCATTGCGGGGCTGGTCGTGGACGGCGTTCCGTGGCCCGACTTCCGCATGATGATGATCGACTGCGAGGAGCTGTCGCGCAACAGTCACGCGATCAAGCGCCACCCCGAGGTCGCGGCCTGGAGCCAGGACACCTACGCACGCAGCGGCTACTGCCTCGAAGCCGAGGCTGCGCGGGCCGCGTTGCAGGATCTGCTCGATACGCACGGCATCGATTCTATCGAGCTGAACCCGCACCGCGACCTCACGGGCGCCTACGATGACCGCGTGGACGCCTACGGCCGCTACGTGGGCCTTGTCTATGGCGGCGGACAGTGTTTCAACGCCGCCATGATCGAGCTGGGCCATTCGGAGGTCTACCTGTATGCCGACGGGGCGTACCACGTGCCCGAGCTGGCGCTGAAGGAGTATTTCAGCTACGCGGGCGAAAACGGCGACAGCATCGCGCCCACAGGCGTGACGCTGACGAGCTTCGCCATCGACGGCGGCGTCTTCGAGGCGTTGACGGCGCTCGCCTATGCGGCGAATGGAGCGGTCTGGCAAGCCGACGGCGACCTCAAGGTGACGTTTCGCCAGCCTGAACGCCCGGACCGCGTGGTCGTTTTTGATCCGCTCCGCGTCGGGGTGACGATCGGATCGGATTCGTCAGCGATCGCGAACGTCCTGTATTTCGACGGCAATCCCCTCCACGCCGGCCTGAGCAAAACCTATGTGCGCGGCGACAGCATCGCGGCCTATGGAAACCGTGCGCGGCGCCTCGATTACTTTGGCATCAGCCTCATCGAGGACGCCGACAAACTGTGCGCGGGGTTGCTGGACGACCTGGCCTATCCGGAACCCGAACTCGATATCACGTTCTTTCGCGGTTGCACGGAGTTGGAGATCGGGGACCTGGTGGAACTGCGCGGCAGTCCGCTACGGCGCGTGGACGCACCGCTCGGCAGCGAATGGGGATCCCGCCACGCGGGCCGGATGATAGGCCGCGTCACTGGCATCACGCATCAGATCTTCGGCCGCCGGGTCGTCACTACCGTGCGCCTGGGTTCGCCTCTGCGTTCGGTAGATGATCCCATCGCCTACATGAAACGCAGCCAGCCCGGCAAGGACACGATCTACCAGTTCCGGCTCGACGACGCGGTCATCGGACTCGACATGGGCTACCACCTGGACTGAACGCAACCAGATAACGCGAGGGAAACATGGCCATCAAAGGACAGGCATACGTCAAGACAACGTGGGCGTTCCAGGAGCGCCCGGTCGCATCATCGAAACTCAACTCCTGGGACGACCGCATCGAGGCCGCGCTCGAACTCGTCCACTTTCTGCTCAGTCAGGCGTGGGGTGGCGGCAACGGCGTGCTGCGCGGCGCCACGGCACAGGACCTGGCCGTCGGCGCGACCGCGTCGCCCAGTCTGTCCGCGGTGGTCCAGCCAGGCTATGCCTTCATTTCGCGCCTGCCTTACAAACTGGCCACGGCCAAACAGACCGCACCGGTCGTGCCGCCGGTGACGCAGAACCGGATCGATCTCGTCCAGGCGCGTCTGGACACGTGGGATATCAACGTCAAGCCCGGGACCGAGGCCGCCACGCCGGTTGCGCCCACACCCGATGCCGACTGCATCGCATTGGCCCAGCTCTTCCTGCGGCCCGGCATGACCGCGATCAAGAACACCAGCGACGGCGCCAACGGGTATATCATCGATGTCCGCCAGTTCGTATAAGGGGCGCAACGATGTGCCGCTGCTCACGGTGCTCGACGGCGAACCCGTGTCGCACTTCCGGCTGCGCGAATTCGAGAACACCGAGGGCCTCGCCATGGTCCACGCCAGCGTGCTCACCGCACTCGAACGCGTCCGCCGCGACCTGTGCGCACTGGCCGGGGAGACCGTGTGGGTGATCGTGACGGACGCCGTCCGCACCCAGGCGGACCTCGAACGGCTGGCCGCGCGCTACGGATGGGTGGATCAGGGCGGCACGGTCGCCCGGCAATCGAAACATCTGGCCGTCCACGGCGGGATTGCCGTCGACCTCGTCGCGATGGTCGCGAGCACACGCAGGCGCATTCCCCAGAAGACACTCGGGGCGCTCTGCCGCCGCCACTTTGACTGGGTCAAGGACGACTACGCGGACGGGCACGTCCACGCGGACAACCGCACCCGCGGAGTGTAGGAAGGCCGGTGCGCGCGGCGTACTACGCCAGCGGAGCGGTTCGAATCGCCTCCGCGCTGCGGGGATCGCCATTCACGCGGTGCAAGACGTTTGTCGTGTACTCCTGCTTGAGGACCGCGAAGGCCGCCTCCACGGTGTCGCAGACGGTAAAGATCTTGAGGTCTTCCGGGTTGATCATGCCCCACCGGGCGAATGCCTCGAAATTGATGACCTCATTCCAGAACGTGGACCCATAGAGCACCACACTGCGGTAGTGGTCCAGCTTGCGCGTCTGCACCAGGGTCAGCAGCTCGAACAGCTCGTCGCAGGTCCCAAAACCGCCCGGAAACACCACCAGCGCCCGGGCGATGTTCACCAGCCAGAGCTTGCGCATGAAGAAATAGTGAAACTCGAAGGAAAGCTCCTGCGTCTGGTAGTTGTTGGGCTCCTGCTCGTGCGGCAGACTGATGTTCAGCGCCACGGTCTTGCCGCCGGCACGCAGCGCGCCCCGGTTCGCCGCCTCCATGATGCCCGGTCCGCCGCCTGAACTGATGTAGAACCGGTCGTTCTCAGGCAGCGAGATCGACCATTCCGTCAGCTTGTGGGCGAGATCCACGGCGTCCTCGTAATAGTGGGCCATGGCCAGGCCCGCGCGCGCGTGATCCAGATCACGGCGTGCCGCATCCGGATCGGCGGCGGCCGCCAGAGAACACTCAAGCTCCGCGACGCGCGCTTCAGCGTCATCGAGGGAAGGAATGCGCGCCGATCCGAAGAACACGACCGTGTTCTTGATGTTGTGCTCGTCGAAACGCTTCTCGGGCTCGAGCAGCTCACAAAGCACGCGCACCGGGCGCGCTTCGCGGCTGTTGAGAAACTCTTCATCCCGGTACGCTTTCTTGGGCCAAGTTCTGTTCGTCATGAATCTCTTTCAGGGTTGCTTCGGGTTGTTTCTCACGCACCGCCATAGCAGCGCACGATGGCCGCCGTGATCTCCGACGTCGTCGCCACGACAGGTTGAACCGGCATGCCGCCGGCCAGTTCGAGGTCCTCGAGCGCGATGAGATCCAGCGGGTTGGCCATCGCTACGATGAGATGATTGTTGCGGATGCGCAGCGGCAGGCACATATGATGCGTCGCAAGCGTGTCGCTGACAGCCTTCAGCGCGCCGCTCTCCACATGCTCCTCGGTGAGCCGGACAAATGGCAGGTTAAGCTGTGCGGCCAGCACCTGCGCGACGGTCTCCTCCGTGGCAAGCCCCCGCTGCACCAGGATCGCGCCGAGCCGTTGCCGTGTGCCGCGCTGTTCGGTCAATGCCGCCTCGAGCTGGTCCAGTTGGAGAACCCCGGCGCTGACCAGAATTTCTCCCATCATGCGCTTGCGCCCGCGCGAATCGAACGCGGCCTGGATGATGCGCTGGTGCTGCTCCCGTGCGCGCTGCACGGGGGTCGTACCGGCGCCCAGCCCGTCGCGCAGACGCCGCATCTCGTCGTGCAGGATATCGATCTGTGTTCGCAACTCGATGCGCGCGGCGGCCTCGGCTTCGCATTGGCGCCGGGCCTCGTCAAGCGCCCGTTGAAGCTCCAGCACCTGCTCCGCCGCATCGTTCTGCGGGGCGATCGTATCGTCCCCGCGCGGCCGCTCGCGTTCCTCCGCCAATTCACGTTCGAGGGCCTCGACGCGCTCCTGCAAGCGGCGCTCGTTGGCGGCGGCATCAGCGGCCTGTGTCCGCAGTGCATCCTGGTCCGCCTGCACCGCCGCCAGGGACGCCTGCAACCCGGCGACCGCCGTCGTCGCGTCGTCGTGGCCCGCCAAGCGCTGTTGAAGATCATTCTGGTGCACGAGCGCGGCGCTCAGATCCCGTTCCAGCTCATGCCGCCGCGCGTGTGCCTGCGCCAGCTCCTCACGAAGCTGATGAAGCCGTTGGCCCGCCTCCGCCTCGCGCTGCTGGGCATCAGCAGCGGCCCTGTCACGTTCGGCCAGCGCGGACCGCAGTTCATCCGCCTCACGAACGGCCGTCTCTGCCAACTCACGCCACTCGCGCACCTCGGTCTGCGCGCGTTCGACGAGATCACTCTCCTGCCGGTTCTCCAACTGAGCCAGCGCCGCCGCAAGCTCGGACGCGACCTGCTCCCTGGCCGCCGCAGACTCGCCCAGTTCCGTGTTCCGGCGCGCCAGTTCCTCCTCCAGCCCGGCCACCCGGCCTTCGAGCGCCTGACGTCCCTCGCCCGCGTGGAAAAGTGCCTCCTCGCGTTCCGCGAGCGCTTCGCGGAGTTGCGCCGCCTCCTGCTGTTCGGTCTCGCGGAGGGTCCGCTCGACGTCGCGGCCCGCCTCGGCTTCTTCAAGCCTGCGCTGGAGAGAGGCCAGTTCCGTGCGCACGCACTGATGGGCCGACTGCTCGTCGGCCAGTTGCCGCTCCAGCCGCTCCCGGGTCTCGCGTTCCTGGTCGAAGATCCGCTCCGCGCCCGCTGCGCGCTCACGCAACTCCGAAACCTGCTGTCGAAGCCGTTCGCGTTCGCCCTCGAGTTCCTCGAGGCGGGCCGTCGCGGCTTCATGGTCCGCGGTCACTTCCTGCAGCGCCGCATTCTCCTCGCGCGCGCCCGCCAGCACAACCTGCGCCTGCTCGAGTTCGCTGCGCAATGTATCGCACCGTTCGCGCGTCTCATAGAGTTCGGTCTGCTGCCGTTCACTGGCCTCCGCCGCGCGTGTGAGATCCTGCCGCGCGCGCTCGGTCTCGGCGCGGGCGGCATCGCGCTCGGCCTCGATGCCCCGGACCGTCTCACGCGTCCGCTCCAATTCGGCCTGCTGACGCGCGGCCTCGGCGGCGCCCTCGCGCAAGGCCTCTTCGAGCCGGGCGGTCTCGGCGTGCGCACTGTCCAGTTCCGCCTGCGCCGCCGCGATACGCTGCCCGGCGGCTGTGGTCTCACCGGCAAGCCGCTCGACCTCGCTACGCAACCGCGCCGCCTCTTCCTCGAGCGTCCCGATGCGCGCGGCCTCCGCCTCCTGGGCGGCCAAGGCCTGCGTCACGCGCTCCAGTTCGCCCTGGGCACGCTCCAGCAGCGTGTTTCGCCCCGCAAGCACCTCGCTTGCGCGCTCGGCCTCGACCCGGAACTGGTCGCGCTCGACCGTGAGCTGCTGAAGGGTCTTGGCCAACTCCTGCTCGCGTTCCGTGACCCCGGCGAGGCGGTGCTGGTGCCGCTGAATATCCGCGCGCAACTGCGCCACTTCCTCGCGCGACCGCCGCAACGCCGCCGCGCCCTCCCGCTGGTCCTCGCGGGCGGCATCGACGGCGACGCGCGCCGCTTCGAGTTCGGACGTAAGCTCGGCATTCCGGCGGGCAAGATCCTGGATCGCGGTCTCGTGCTTGACCGCTTCGAGATCGTCCACGTCCGCGCCGCCGCCGTCGCGATCCTGCCGCTGGCGGGCCAGCACGCGAACCAGCGTCTGGAGCTGGGCACGCGTCTCGGCGATCTGGCGGGTCAGCTCGTGCTGCGCCTCGGTGACCTCGGAGTTCCAGCCGGCCACGGTCTCCGTGAGCCGTTGGATAATGTCGTCGTGGGGGTCGGCCATAGTGGTTCCTGCGTGGTTGTCCAAGCCTCTCCTGCCCCATGGAACGGTTTTGGGATTATAGGCCCAAACGCGATGCACGTGCAAAGACCGGGCGTCAGGCGCTGACCGCGTTGAGCCCGTTGGTCAGATCCGTGCCGCGCCGTCCGTCCACGTATTCCCGGATGTTCGCCATGGTGGTCTCGGCGATGCTCGTGAGCGCCTCGTGCGTCAAAAATGCCTGGTGGCTCGTGACCACCACATTCGGAAAGGTCAACAGCCGCGCCAGGACGTCGTCCGTGATCACCGTCCCCGAGAAGTCCTCGAAGAAGTACTCGCTCTCTTCCTCGTACACGTCCAGGGCGGCGCTGCCGATGTGACCGGACTTGAGTCCGTCGATCAGCGCGCGCGTATCGAGCAGGCCGCCGCGGCTCGTGTTGATGAGCATCACGCCGCGCTTCATGGTCTGGATGGCCTTCGTGTCAATCAGATGGTGCGTCTCCGGCATCAGCGGCACATACAGGCTGATGACGTCCGATTCGCGCAGCAGCTCATCCAGTTCGACGTAGCGCAACCCGGCCTTGGCCGCCAGCTCCGCGTCCGGGTACTTGTCGCACGCGAGCACCCGGCAGCCGAAACCGAGCAGGATGGTGGCCGCGCACTTGCCGATGCGGCCCGTGCCGACGATGCCGACGGTCTTGCCGCGCATCTCGAAGCCGACCATGCCCTCGAGGCTGAAATTGCCTTCCCGCACGCGCGCATAGGCCCGGTGAATGTGCCGGTTGAGGCTCAGGATCAGCGCGATGCTGTGCTCGGCGACCGAATCCGGCGAATAGGCCGGAACGCGCGCGACGCTGATCCCGTGACGGCTGCACGCCTCGAGATCGACGTTGTTGTAGCCCGCGCAGCGCATGGCGATCATCTGCACGCCAACCTCGGCGAGGCGTTCGACCACCGCGGCATCCAGCCGGTCATTCACGAAACAGCAGACCACCCGGAATCCCTCGGCGGTCCACACCGTATCCAGCGTGAGCCGGTGCTCAAAAAACTCGAAGGTGTAGTCCTGCGCGTTGGCCGCCTCCAGCGCCGCGCGCGAATAGCTCTTGGAGTCAAACACCGCGATGCGCAGCTTGCCGCGGTCGTGCCGGCCCTCGAGTTCGGAGCGCATGCGCCATTCACGGCGCAGGTTGCGGCTCATGAAGGTCAGCAAGGCCTGGGACAGCCCCGGGCAGCCCTGCAGCAGCCGCTGGAACGACGGATGGTCCAGGGTCCACACCTCGACCTCGCCCACGGCCTGAAGCGTAGCCATGCGCGGTTCGCGGGCAAACAGGCTCGTCACCCCGGCGAAGTCGCCCGGATCCAGCATCCCGGTCTCGGCATCGCCGCCGTCCGGCCCCCGCCGCAGCACCCGCACATGCCCCGACCGGAGGATGTACATCGTGCCGTCGCGGTCGCCCTCGCGCGAGAGGACCTGGCCGTCCGTGTAGCGCGCCAGCGTCATCTTCTCCTCGAGAAGACGCAGCACGTCGCTGTCCATTTCCGCAAAACACTCGACCTGCCGGAGCAGTTCGTGCAGCTCGTTGCGATCTTCCATGGATACTCCTTACGCGTCGAAGAAGGTCAGATAAGGGCTGCCCGCCGCCTCGCGCTGGAGGTAGACGGCCAGTTCCAGGGCATGATAGTCGCCCCACATGGACGACTCGCCCTGCGGCGTCAGCTTTCCTGCGGGAACGTGATCCCACCCGTTCGGGCGGTGGTATACCGAATGCAGAATCAACCCCTGATGGGCCGTGTCCTCGCTGAGGTACGGCGCGCCAAACACCGTCCGGGCCAATGTCAGACCCGCTGAGTAGTATCCCCGGCCCTCGCCGTCGTGCCCGAGCGCCCGGCCCAGCCGCAGCAGCCCCTGCGCGGCGATCACCGCGGCCGACGAGTCGACCGGCTCATAGGGATTGGCCGGATCGGACACCTTCTCGCGGAAATCCGGCAGATGCGCGAGACCCGGCGCGCCGGTATCCCAGAACGGTATGCCGTCCGCCGACGTGTTGCCAAGGTAGAAATCCGCCGTGGCCCGCGCGCCCTCGAGCAGCATATGCGCCACCTCGGCGCGCCCGCCCACATCGTCCCACTCCGGCGTGTCGAAGGCGCGCACGAATTCGAGTTCCTCCGCCGCCCCGAGCAGGATCCAGGCCAGCCCGCGCGTCCAGGTCGAGAAGGGGCTGTAGCCCTGTTGCGTCCCCGGACAGCGGTAACGGCCGTCGGTCATGTTGAACAGCCCCTCGTGCGCGACCCGTCCGCGCACGTCGTAAAAATCGCGGCCCTCGCCGTAATAGACGTTGTAGCGCAGGGTCGCGCGGCAATGCTCGATACCGCGCCGCAACAGCGAGATGCGCTCGTCGTTCTCCCCCATCAGCGCGTGGCCAAGCTGGTGCGCAATCATCAACACGCGCACCGAGCGGATCGTGTCGCTGAACAGCGAATGCGGGCCGTTGAACGAGTGGATGAAGCCCGTCCCGTCCGCGATGCGCGACCAGCGGGCCGCCTGCACCGCCCCGGATACCTTGAGCGCCAGCTCGTACACCTGCACGGCCTCGCCGGACTCGTCCGCGCGCTGCTCGCGGGCCAGCCGCCGCAGGTTGCCGTAGGTGGATACGTTGTTGAAGCCGTGGTCGTGGACACCGGTGTGGCTGACGTGCGGCGCCATGTGGCGCAGGGTGTTTTCGCGGCCCATACGGTGGAAACGCGCATCGTCCAGCGCATCGAAAAGAAGGATCTGGGAGCCGTACTGGAACCCCTGCGTCCATTCCGTCCACCCGCGGGCCGTGTACTTCCCGTCCACCGTGAATACCGGCGATCCGTCTTCGGGCCGCCACGCCGCGTCAAGCGCGAGGGTCTTTTCGGCCGCCAGCGCGAAAAACCGGTCCAGCGAGGCCCGCAGGTCAGCCGGGCAGATCGTGTCGTCAATCAGCATGGGTACGCCGCTCCTTCCGCAGTCACAGGGGGAAACGCCCACTATACCAAATCCATTCACGGACCCGCAGCGCGCTCCGGCGCCCCGCTACCCCTCCGGCGGCACCCAAGCCTGGCGGCGCAACGCGCGCGGCGCCGCCCCGTATTCATCCTTGATGGCCCGGGCGAAGTGCGCGGGCGTCTTGAACCCGCACTGCCGGGCGATCTCCGCCATCGGCAGCCCGGTCCCCGCGATCAACTGCCGCGCCCGGCGCAGCCGCACGTCCCACAGGTACCGCATCGGCGTCGTGCCCAGGTGCTGGCGGAACAGCCGGACCAGGTGCGAGGGCGTCACGTGGGCGCGGTCGCCGAGCACATCGAGGTCGATCGCCTCGGCCCAGTGCAGGTCGATGTGCCGCCGCGCCCGCCGGATCGGCTCGGGCAACTGGGCCTCGTGCACGCGCTCGGGCGCCGCGTCCAGCAGGTACTCGAGCAGGGCCGCCTCGCCGAGTTTGCCCCGCAGGGCGTCCGCCACGGCACCGCCGCTGAATCCCAGCGCCAGTCCCGCCGCCATGACCGATTCCAGCCGCCGCGAAAGCGGACGCCAGCGTGGCGCGGCCGCGAAGACCGCTTCAAGGGACGGCGCCGGCGCCGCCAGATGCACCGCGCACCAACTGTGGAGCGTCGGGCGGTCCGCGGCAAACGCGAAATGCTCGGCGCGGCCGGGCAACAGCAACGACACCTGGCCTTTCCCGAGACGAAAGCTCTGGCCGTCGACCGCGATATCCGCCCAGCCCTCGTGGATCAGCACAAGCTGGTGGTCGGGCTGCACGCGCGGTCCGAACGCGCCGCCGGGCTCGTAGCCGACCTCGCCGAAGACGGTGGACGCGGCGTGCAGTTCCAATGGGGTGTTCATGGCGTCCAGTATATCAACAGCAGGCAATTCTTTACCATTTTTCGGCCACTATTCCGGCCCACACCAGAAATTACAGACAACTCGCCCGTGTTTTCCTCCTCAGCACGCAACCCGGACCCTTTCAGGAGGCATGACATGAACCAGGCGACCGCACCCGGCGTCCTCGAACAGACCACCATCCGCGCGGCCATCCAACCGCGTCACGTCCAGGCCTACCGCGAGCACGGCTTCCTGGTCCTTGAAGACGCGCTGCCTCCCGGGGAGATCGATGCGCTGCGCCGCGAGACCGTGGCCATCTGCCGCGGCGAGCGCGGCCCCATCGAGGGCAGCCCGCCCCCCGCGCCGGACGAGTCGGACGACGCGCTCCTCGAACGCCACCTGTGCATCCATTTCCCGCACAAGGTCTCGCCGCGGATGTACGACTGCCTCGCCCACCCGGCCATCGTGGATGTCCTCACGCAGGTCATCGGCCCGAACGTCAAGTGCATGCAATCCATGCTGTTCATCAAGTCCGCGGGGATGCCCGGCCAGGCCTGGCACCAGGACGAGGACTACATCCCCACCCGGGACCGCTCGCTCACCGGCGCGTGGATCGCGCTCGACGACGCCCACGTCGGCAACGGCTGCCTCTGGGTCATCCCCGGCTCGCACCGGCCCGGCGTGCTCTGGCCGCAGGCCGTCCAGAACGACCGCCGCTTCGACTGCACCGCCGAATCCTACGGCTTTCCGTATACCGAGGCCGACGAAGTGCCCGTCGAGGTCAAGGCCGGCTCCATCGTCTTTTTCAACGGCTACCTGCTGCACCGCAGCCTGCCCAACGTGACCCAGAGCGGCTACCGCCGCGCGCTGGTCAATCACTACATGAGCGCCGAATCCCTGCTGCCCTGGTTCTTCCAGGAAGGCCCCCAGATGGCCCTCCAGGACACCCGCGACATCGTCATCGTCGCCGGAAACGACCCCTACGCCTACAAAGGCGTGACCGACCTGTTCCGCCCCCACCTCCGCCCCAGCGGCAAAGGCGGCTGCCTCGGCCAGGCGCCCAAGGAGTGAGCGCAGCGCGCGTCCTGCCATGGCCTCATGGTCGCGCGAGGAGATTCCTCACTGCGTTCGGAATGACAAATTGGCGGGCCAAACGACAGCCTCAGGGACTGTCCCAAGCGAAGCGCGGGACTGTCCCCGCCGGGGCGCTGCGTCTGCCGACGCCCTTGTCGTCAACCCGGTGTCCCCTTCCGTCACCCCTGGGTGTTCCGGATTGCCCCGCGCCCCTCCCCGTCACCCCCGCGCAGGCGGGGGCCCAGCGTGTCGAAGCGGGCACCTGGATCCCCGCTTTCGCGGGGATGGCGGCGGTGCGCAAGCCGTCCGCAACAGCGCAGGCAACCGGCTCGCCGTGCCTTCCAGCCCCGCCCATCTGTCATCCTGAGCGAAGCGAAGGATCTCCTCCCTGCGCCTCCTGCCATGGCCACATAGTCGCGCGAGGAGATTCCTCACTGCGTTCGGAATGACACATTGGCAGGCCAAACGACAGCCTCAGGGACTGTCCCAAGCGAAGCGCGGGACTGTCCCCGTCGGGGGCGTCGTCATCTAGTCTGCCGACGCCCTTGTCGTCAGCCCCGCACCCCTTCCGTCACCCCTGCGGGACTGTCCCCGCCGGGGCGCTGCGTCTGCCCGGAACAGGCGACCTATTTATGCTTGCATACATAGGCCGATATGGTATAATCCCCTACGTATGGAGACCTACATGGTACAGAATCAGCCCTATGAGCCCGACCCCCTGACCGGTCTGCCCGGCCGGGCGGCCTTTCTGGCCGACCTCGACGCTGCGTTGCGGGCCACCCGGCGCACAGGCCGGCAGGCCTGCATCGCCCTGTGCGATCTCGACCGCTTCGCCGCGCTCAACGACGAGTACGGCGTCGCGGCGGGCGACGACGCCCTCAAACAGGCGGCGCGCATCCTGCGCGAGGTCGTGCCCGAGGACGCCGCCGGGCTGTACCGATTCGGCGGGGACGCCTTCATGCTCCTGTGGTCCGGCGAGGAGAAGGAACAGGCCTTCCTCGCGATGGAACAGGCGCGGCGGCGGCTCGACGCCCCCCTGCTTGTGCACGCCGACGGCAAGCCGCTAGACTTGCCCCTGACGCTCAGCGTCGGCATCGCCGCCTATCCCGACGACGCCGACAACGCCGCCGAACTGGTCAACAAGGTCAACGAGGCCATGTACCGCGCCAAGGCCACCGGCCCGAACAAGGTGTGCCTGTCCCGCGAAGAGCGCATGACCACCAAGACCAGCCATTACACCCAGGGCCAGTTGCAGGGCCTGCAACGCCTGGCCAAACGCAAAGGCGTCGGCGAGGCCGTGCTCCTGCGCGAAGCGCTAAATGACCTACTGCGGAAGCATAATGCGTGAGGGGAGGTCATGGTCTTTATTTTTGCGGACGTGTGGCACTACTGGAGGGTGTCCCAAGACCTGTCACGCCCGTTTTGATGTCATTCCGAACGCAGTGAGGAATCTCGACTTACCGGACAGATCAGTTGAACGGGAATCTCGCTATCGCTGCCAGGAAACACTCGTGTAGGCAGCGGAACGGAGATCCCTCGGCTTCGCTCGGGATGACAATAGGGGTAAGTGATACCCCACAGGGTTTCTCCGTCCACTGAGCGGCGCGCCGCTTTGGACTCGAGATGACAAGAAAAGGTTATGGATGCCGCACAGAGTTTCTTTGCCCCACCGAGCGGCGTGCCGCTGGTGAGTCGACATGACAAGGGCAGACAGTCTTCAGATAATTTCAGACGGAAGATCCCGGCCTTGTGGCCGTAACCCGAACCGAACAGAAGTGAGGCAGAAGACATGGCGAAGAACATTTATCAGAAGATCTGGGATGCGCACGTGGTGCATGAGGAGCCGGGTCAGGACACGGTGTTGTACATTGACCGGCATTATGTGCACGAGGTGACGTCGCCGCAGGCCTTTGAGGGGTTGCGGCTGGCGGGACGCACGGTGCGGCGGCCGGATCGCACGTTTGCGACGATGGACCACAACATCCCGACGACGGACCGGAGCCGTCCGATTGCGGATGCGCTGTCGAAAAAGCAGGTCGAGGTGCTCGAAAGCAACTGCGCCGAGTTCGGCGTGGCGTGTTTCAGCATGAACGACCGGCGCAACGGCATCGTGCATGTGACGGGGCCGGAGCTGGGCCTGACGCAGCCGGGCTTCACGATTGTCTGCGGCGATTCGCACACGGCGACGCACGGGGCCTTCGGCGCGCTGGCCTTTGGCATCGGCACGAGCGAGGTCGAGCATGTGCTGGCGACGCAGACGCTGTTGCAGCGGCCGTCGAAGACGATGGAGGTGCGGGTGACCGGCGCGCTGAAGCCGGGCATCACGCCGAAGGACATCATCCTGGCGGTGATTGGCAAGATCGGCACGGCCGGCGGCACGGGCTATGTCATCGAGTACACGGGCGACGCGATCCGGGGGATGTCGATGGAAGGCCGCATGACGGTGTGCAACATGACCATCGAAGCGGGCGCGCGCGCGGGCCTGGTGTCGCCGGACGAGACGACCGTCGACTACCTGCGGGGCCGCGAATACCTGCCCGAGGGCGAGGCCTTCGAGACGCTGGCCGCGGGCTGGCGGCAGTGGGCGTCGGACCCGGGGTGTTCGTATGACACGCTGGTGGAACTGCACGCGGACGAAATCGAGCCGCAGGTGACCTGGGGCACGTCGCCGGGCATGGTGACGGGCGTCACGGGCACGACGCCGGTACTGGCGGAGATCGCCGATCCGAATCAGCGTCTGGCCGCGGAGAAGGCGCTGGCCTACATGGACCTGAAGGAAGGCATGCCGATCCGCGACATCGCGGTCAACAAGGTATTCATCGGCTCGTGCACGAACGGCCGCATCGAGGACCTGCGCGAGGCCGCCAAGGCCGCCAAGGGCCACAAGATCCATGCGTGCATCGAGCAGGCCATCGTGGTGCCGGGTTCGATGCGCGTCAAGCAGCAGGCGGAAGCCGAAGGGCTGGATGTGGTGTTCAAGGAAGCGGGCTTCGAATGGCGCGAACCGGGCTGTTCGATGTGCCTGGCGATGAATGACGACCGCCTGAACCCGGGCGACCGGTGCGCGGCGACGTCCAACCGCAATTTCGAGGGCCGTCAGGGCAAGGGCGGACGCACCCATCTGGTGAGCCCGGCCATGGCCGTGGCGGCGGCGGTCGCGGGACACTTCACGGACATCCGGGAGTGGCCCAGCCAGCGTTGAGGGAAAGGAGCCAGCCATGCCGTGCTGTCTGGGGTGTATTGCCGTAGCGTTTCCGCGGGTTGCTTTGGTGCTCATGTGGCTGCTCGGCTACGGCGGCCGGGCCTTTGACACCATGCTGTGGCCGGTGCTGGGCTTTGTGTTCATGCCCTTCACCACCTGCGCCTACGCCATCGCCGGCAACGAGTTCGGCGGGGTGGACAAGGGCCTCGGGCTGGTCCTGCTGATCATCGGCATCGTGCTGGACCTCGGCAGTCATGGCGGCGGCGCCCGGGGGTACCGCAAGTATTCAGTCGGCCGCATCGACGTGCGGCGATAGCGTTTGCAGACGGCGCCTTCGGGGCGCCGCTAACCTGGAGCAAGAGCGAGATGGAACCGTTCACGAAATTGACCGCAGTGGTCGCGCCCCTCGAGGCGCTCAATGTCGACACCGACCAGATCATCCCGAAACAGTTTCTCAAGCGCGTCGAGCGTACCGGCTACGGCGACGTGCTGTTCTACGACTGGCGCTACTTCGACGACGGCACGACGCCCAATCCCGGTTTCGAGATGAACGCGCCGCGCTATCAGGGCGCGCAGATCCTGCTGACCAAGGAGAACTTCGGCTGCGGCTCGTCGCGCGAGCACGCGCCCTGGGCCCTGCACGACTACGGTTTCCGGGCGATTCTGGCCCCGTCCTACGCCGACATCTTCTACAACAACTGCTTCAACAACGGGATCCTGCCGATCTGCCTTGCGGAGGACGTGGTCGAGGAGCTGTTTGCCCAGGTGCGCGCGCAGGAGGGCTACGCCCTGACCATCGACCTCCCCGCGCAGACCATCACCAATCCGGCCGGAAAGGCCTACCCCTTCGAGATCGCCCCCTTCCTCAAGGAACGGCTGCTCAACGGGTGGGACCAGATCGGCCTGACCCTGCGCCATGAGGACAAGATCGACGCCTACGAGCGGGCGCACGGCATCGCCTGAGAAACCGGCGCCCGCCGCTTCGCGTGAAGGGGTTGAGGGGCTGGCAAAGGAGTCCGGCGTCCGAGCTCAATGTGCGCTGCGATGCACATGTGACCCGCGCAAGGAGATTCTTCGCTTCGCTCAGAATGACAGATATGCCAAGGAACTGGTGCGAAAAGCCTGCCTTGGTGTCATCCCGAGCTTGCGAGGGATCTTTGCTGCGACACGCTTGTTGGGACCGCGCCTTCTCTCGTTGGCCTCTTCACCAGCTCCACGGGCCCGGTAACAAAGGAACGGCCGGGGCTGTATCCTTCTTGCGAAGCCCGGTATCCGGCGATCCGCCCCTTCGCCGGAACTAGCGCCGCCGCAAGGACGTATGCTATCATCACGCCGCTACGACGGGGTGAAGCGGGTCCCGCGGGAACCATCCGGCGGCCCGGCGTATCGTAGGATGACTGGAAACGTCAACGCCGCGCCCGTGCGGCGCACGGACTGCCACAGGGAAAGGGTTACACAAATGAGATACTTCCTGCCCATGATGCTGGTCTGCGGCATCTTCCTGACCGCCTGCAACTCCATCGAAACGCCCGCGTGGATGCAACCCAAGAGCAGCCAGTCGCTGGACGGCACGGACAACCTTGACCTGGGCCCGACCGGCCTGCCCATGTCCGCCCAGCAGCGCTTCCCGGATGTGCCGCTGCCTGCCAATGTCGTGGAAGACCGCGAGCGTTCGTTCGTGTACGAGTCAACCGATGTGAAGATCGGCCGCATGGTCTACACGACCAAGGCCACGGTGGCGGAGATCGCGCAGTTCTATATCCGCGAGGCCCCGGCGGCCAGTTGGACGCCTGAGCGCGTGATGGAGGCCAACGGCGCCGAGCTGCTGTTCGTCAAACCCGGCAAGCGGCTGACGGTGGCCATCGAGGATCTCGGCACGGTGCGCGGCCGGCGGCTGATCCTGCTCATGGTGCCGACGAATACAGGCGGCACGGGTTTCTGATGTCAAAATGCGCGCTCGTCGCCGCCGTGCTGGCGGTTGTGCTCGCCGCGGGATGTCCCAAGCGCTTTCCGATGGATATCCCCGGCGTGGTCACGACGCCGCGCGCCGCCGATGACGTGCTGATTGCCGCGGTCCTGAACGACGTCTACCGGGGCATGGAACAGCGCCGGATCTACCGCGTGCTGGCCCACGTGTCGCGCTCGTACAACGACACCGAGGGCCGGGACTACCAGGGCATCCAGGCGTACCTGAATGCGATATTCGAGAACTACCGCGAAATCCGCATCACGCGGGTATCGCCTAAAATTGTGGTGCAGGGCAACCGGGCGCGGGCCATGGAAACCTTCGGCACAACGGCCGAGCCCGTGAACCCGATGGAGATACCGCCGATTAACCTGCAAGGGCAGGTCTTTGTATATTTGGAGAAGACAAACGGGCAGTGGCTCATCACCGAATGGGGCAGCGCCCAGTAACCCGGCACAGAAAACAGGAAACGGAGCATGGCGGACATTCACATCACACAGCCCGACCCCCATCACGAGGAACACCCGCAGCACGATCTCGACGCCCTTCTCGAGCACATTAAACGCAACCCGCTGCTCTACATTGCGGGCGTGGCGTTCATTCTTCTCGCGGTCGTGGCCGGATTCCTGGTGCAGGCGAGCAACGTGGCCAAGGATCGCGAGACCTCCGCGCAGTACCTTCAGGCGCTGCGCACCGAGGATCCCGCCCTGCGCGTCGCCGAGCTGGAGGCCGTCGCCGGCGCGGATTCCCGCCGCACGGACAGCGCCCTGTACCTCGCCGCCGAGTCCGCGTACCGCGCGCAGAACGCCGAGCAGGCCAAGGCGCTCTTTGAACGGCTGCGCAGCGAGTTCCCGGACTCGCGCCACGTGGCCGACGCCGTCGAGGGGCTTGGGTTCATCGCCGAGAACGCCGGGGAGCCTGCGCAGGCCCTCGCGTACTACCAGGAAATCGTCGAGAAATGGCCGCTCACCTTCGCGGCACGCCGCCAGGAATTCAATATCGGCCGGGTCCGCGAGCAGTTGGGCGAGTACCAGGCCGCGGCCGAGTCCTACCGGTCGCAGGTGCTGAGTTTCCCGGAGTCCACGGTAGGCGCGCGTGCCCAGCAGGCGCTTGATGCGTTGCTGGCCGCGCATCCCGAGGTGGTGCTGCCCGATCTGGCGCCGGTGGAAGCGCCGGTCGCCGAGGAGGCCCCCGCCGAAGAGGCTGTGGTCATTGAAGACACCGAAGACGCCGCTGCGGAGCCGGTAATCGAGGAGGTGGAACCGCTGGTGGCGGTCGAAGACCTCGAAGACGCCGGTACCGCCGTCGAGGAAGCCCCCGAGGTGGTCGAGCCGCCGGTGGCGGTCGAGGACCTCGAAGACGCTGGTACCGCCGTCGAGGAAGCCCCCGAGGTGGTCGAGCCGCCGGCCGGGGAAACCGAATAGTCTACAGCGTTTTCGATAATTCCATAGCCGCGTTCTGCCGCGTTTCTGGCGCGAATCCTCGCGGTCTGCGGCCAGAAACGGCTACAGTTCAATTGAAAACGGCCCAGTCGCCGTACAACGGGCGCCGCATCCCTCAGGGTGCGGCGTTCGTTTTTTCTGCAAGCCGGATGGCGCGGTCCACCCCCTCTTCCAGACCACAGAACGGCGTGCGCAGGGTCGTGCGGGCGCGATCGTTGCGCATCGAGGCGTCGCGCGGCCGCGCGGCACGCCCCGGCAGGCCCGTGGGATCGCTCGCGGTCACCTGGTCCGGGTCGAATCCCAGGTGCGTCGCGATCCGCCGCACCATCTCCAGGCGATCCACCCGGTCGTTGCCTGCCAGGTGAAGGATCCCGCGGAACGGGTGCCCCGCGAGTTCGACCAGCGCCACGCCCAGCGTCGCCACGTCGATCGGAGTGCGGATCTCGCCCGGCGGCACGCCCAGCCGCTCCCCCGCGCGCAACGCCGGCAGCATGCGCGCCAGAAACGAATTGCCCTGCCCCATCACCGGGAGCCCCGCCACAAGCGCCACCCGCGCCACCACGCTGTCCGCGCACAACGCGATGACCTGTTCCTCGGCCTCGACCTTGGTCCGCCCATAGAAATTGACCGGATGCGGCGGGTCGGTCTCGACATAGCCGCCGCGCTCGCCATCAAAAACGTTGTCGGTGGAAAGAAACACGAGCCGCGCCCCGTTGTGGCCGGCCCACCGGGCCAGGGCCGCCGGAAACGCGGTGTTCGCCCGCACGGCCGAGGCGCGATCGGCCTCGCAGGCATCGATGTTGGCCATGGCGGCGGTGTGGACGATGACATCCGGCCGCAGGGCGTCGCACAGGGCGTGGACGTTGGCACCGGACGGGTCTTCGAGGGCGTGCCAGCGGATGGCCTTCGTGCCGGAAGGCGCGGGCGTGCGGCTTACCGCGCACACCTCCCACTCGGGCGGGCATTGACTCAGCACGCTGCCCGCAACGAATCCGCGAGCGCCCGTGATCATCAGCCGCTTGGGCATGATTCCGCTCCCGCAGCCCGTGGTTCAGTCGCGTTCGGGCTTGGCGCCGCGCTCCATGAGCGCCTCGATGGCTTCCTTGGGCGTGACCCCCTCGAACAGCACCCGGTGCACCTGCCGCGCGATGGGCATCTCGATGCCCACGCGTTCCGCCAGCACCTTGACCGCGCGCGTCGTGCGCACGCCCTCGGCGACCATCGCCGTGCCGCCCTGGATCTGATCGAGCGTCTCGCCGCGCGCGATGCGTTCGCCCACGGCCCGGTTGCGGCTGTGGCGGCTCTCGCAGGTCACGATCAGGTCGCCCATACCGCTCAGGCCCGCGAAGGTGAGCGGGTCGGCCCCGAGGGCCACGCCCAGGCGCGACATCTCGGCCAGTCCGCGCGTGATCAGCGCCGCCTTGGCGTTGTCGCCCAGGCCCAGCCCGTCGCATACGCCCGCGGCCACGGCCAGCACATTCTTCAACGCGCCGCCCAGCTCCACACCGATGATGTCCGGACTGGTGTACACGCGAAACGAGGCGGCCATGAACGCGTCCTGCGCCACGAGGCACGCGCGCTCGTCGTCGCCCGCCACCACTACCGAAGCCGGCAGGTCGCGGGCCACTTCCTCGGCGTGGCTCGGACCGCTCAGCGCGAGCACCGGACATGGGCCGGACACGTCCTGCACCACTTCGCTCATGCGCAACAGGGTCTCGTTCTCGATCCCTTTCGCGACGCTGACACGGATGGTCTTGGGGGACAGCGGGTGATCGCGCAGGACGTTGCGCATGCCGTGGCTGGGCACGGCGAGCACGGCGAGATCGGCATCGGGATCGACCGCGCGATCCACCACGATCTGCTCGGGCAGCTTGATGCCAGGCAAGAACATCGGGCTTTCCCGGGTCGTCCGCAAGGCGTCGGGCTTGTCCTCTTCGCGGCACCAGATGCGGACATCGTGCCCGTTCAGCGCCAGAAGACGCGCCAACGCCAACCCCCAACTTCCTGCTCCGATTACTTGTATACGCATCGGCCAATCGTACCCGATTGACGCGGCAAAATGCCAGCGCTCGCCTACGCGGAATTACGGCCGGGGCCGGAACGGAAGGGCCCGCGCGGCTGCGGCGTTTGCTTGCAGAAGGGGCCCCTTTCGCGTATACTTCCGTGGGTTTTTACGCCTTTATGGGTGCTTTCCTTCGGGGGAAAGCGTGAAGAAGAACGGCAACTGAGAAGGTAAGACACGCTCCATGCACAACCTCGTCCCCAAACAGGCCTTTTTCGTGAAAGGCGTCGGCGTCAACAAGGACAAGCTGTCATCGTTTGAAAGCGCGCTGCGCAACGCCGGCATCGAGATGTTCAACCTGGTCAACGTGTCCAGTATCTTCCCGCCGAGCTGCAAGATCGTCAGCAAGAAGGCGGGGCTTCAGCGTCTTTCTCCGGGGCAGGTGGTGTTCACCGTCATGGCCCGCAATTCCACCAATGAACCCAACCGGCTGGTCTCGTCCGCCATCGGGCTGGCCGTGCCCAACAAGCCGGACATGTACGGCTATATCAGCGAGCATCATGCGTTCGGCGAGAAACGCGACATCTCGGGCGACTATGCGGAGGACCTGGCGGCGACCATGCTGGCCACGACGCTGGGCATCGAGTTCGATCCGGACAAGGCGTGGGACGAACGCAAACAGATCTACAAGGCCAGCGGCCTCATCTTCAAGACACGCAACATCTGCCAGTCCTCGGAAGGGAACAAGCACGGCCTGTGGACCACCACGGTCGCGGCGGTCGTCTTCGTGATGGAATAGGCTCCCCGCCAGATACACACAGGGCGCGTCCCGCGGGACGCGCCCTTTCTTGTTTCAAGTATTCAACAGGCCCTATTTCACCACGGAGGCCCCTTCGGCGGGATCCGATGCGATGACCTCGCCGCGAAGACCCGTCTCCCGGGCGTACTCTTCCATCAAGCGCGAACCGAAGGCCTCGGCGCTGCCCTTCCGGACCAGGTTGACCGTGCAGCCGCCGAATCCCGCGCCCGTCATGCGCGCGCCGTAGCAACCGTCCAGCGAGCGGGCGATCGCCACCATCGTGTCCAGCTCGGGACACGTCACTTCGTAGTCGTGGCGCAGACTCTCGTGCGACGCGTCCATGAGCTGTCCGAGGGCCGCGGCATCGCCCCGGCGCATCGCCGCGCAGGCCTCGCGGGTGCGCTCGTCCTCGGAAATGACATGGCGGGCTCGCAGGTACGGTGTCCCGGGCATCGCGTCGCGGGCGGCTTCGAGATCCGCCAGGGCGAAATCGCGAAGATGGGTGCCGTCCTTGCCGGTCTTCTGCCGGATGGCCTTCACGGCCTCGACGCATTCGGCAACGCGTTCGTTGTACTTCGATGCCGTCAGTCCGCGCGACACACCGGTGTTGGCGATAACAAACACCGCATCCGCAAAGGCCACCGGCACCAGCTCGTAGTCGTAACTGCGGCAGTCCAGGAAGAGCGCGTGGCCCGCCCGGCCCATCCGCGAGATGAACTGATCCATGATGCCGCTCGACAGGCCCAGGAATTCATTCTCGACCCGCTGCCCGAGACGCGGGGCGTCCGCACCGTCGATGGTGAAGCCGCCCAGTTGTTCGAACAGCACCAGCGCCGCCATTTCGAGACTGGCCGAGCTGCTCAATCCGCATCCGATGGGCACGTCGCCCTGAATGACGATGTCTGCACCGGTGAGCGGCTTGCCCAGTTTGCTCAGTTCTTCGGCCACGCCGACGACATAGTCGATCCACGGTTCGGACGCGTGACGGCGCCGGTCGCGCAGGTCCACCTCGACCGACCGGTCCAGATTCAGCGCGATCGCGTGAAGCACCAAATCGTCCCGCCGCCGCGCGGCGATGGCCGTCTCGCGCTCGATGGCCATGGGAAGCACGAAGCCGTGGTTGTAGTCCGTGTGTTCGCCGATGATGTTCACACGCCCCGGCGCGCGCACAACCAGGTCCGGCGTGCTGCCCAAGGCGTCGCGAAACGCCTGCCGAAGCGTGGCGGTGTCGATACTCACTGGTCTCTCCCCTGTCCCTGTTGGGCGGTATATCCCTGCGGGTGACCGCGGCGCCACTCCCAGGCGTCGCGCACGATGGCGTCAATGCTTTCCTTCTTCGGCTGCCAGCCCAGCGTCGCGCGGGCCTTGTCCGACGAGGCCACGAGCCGGTCGGCATCGCCCGGCCGCCGCGGCCCCGCGATCACCTTGACGTCTACCCCGCTGACCCGCCGGACCGCCTCGATGACCTCGAGCACGCTGTTGCCCAGCGAATTGCCGATGTTCATGATCTCCGAGGCGCCGCCTTGGCGCAGATAGGCCATCGCGCGTTGATGCACGTCCGCCAGGTCTTCCACATGCACATAATCCCGCACGCAGGTGCCGTCGGGAGTTTTGTAGTCCTGACCAAACACGGTCACGGCATCCCGCCGGCCTTCGGCGGCCATCAATATGTTCGGTATGAGATGCGTCTCCGGGTGGTGATCTTCACCATAGCACCCGCTGGCGCCGCACGCGTTGAAGTAACGCAGCGAGACGTAGCGCAGACCGTAGGCCTTGTCGTGCCACGCCAGCATCTGCTCGATGATCCGCTTGGACAGGCCGTAGGGGTTCAGCGGCTGCGTCGGCATGTCCTCGGTGATGGGCACCGCCGGGGGATCGCCATAGACCGCGGCGGTCGAACTCAGGATGAAGCGCCCGACGCCGTGCGCGATCATGGCATCGAGCAGGACATGTGCGCCGTGACAATTGTTGTCGAAGTATTTGAGCGGATTCTCGCAGGATTCACCGACCAGGCTCGACGCGGCGAAATGCATGACCGTGTCGATGCGGTGATCGCCGAACAGGGCGTCCAGGACCGCGCGGTCGCGCGTGTCCCCCTCGACAAAGACCGCCTGCGGATGTACAGCCTCGCGGTGGCCGGTCGCCAGATTGTCGAGAATGACCACGTCTTCCCCGGCAGCGATCAGGTGCGCCGTGGCGACGCTCCCGATGTACCCTGCTCCCCCAGTCACCAGTACGGCCATCGTGTCTCCTTCCCGCGGGCGCCGACGTGCTGCGGCGGCTCTGCTGAGAAAACGGCGCGCCACCGGGCGCGCCGTTCACGTCTTTATTCTGGAACCCAGTCAGGTCAGGGCCAGTTCCGTCTGCTTGTCGAAATAATGCGCCTTGTCCATGGCCACATCGAGGATGTGATTCGTATCCACGGCGGGCTGCACATTGGCGCGCACCCGCGCGGTCATCGCCTGACCTTGCAGGTCAAGATGCAGGTAGGTCTCCGAGCCCATGGGCTCCACAACATCCACCTTGGCGGTCAGGCTCTTGCCGTCCACCAGCTTCTGTTCGACGTTTTCGTGCATGTCCTCGGGCCGGATGCCAAAGGTGACCGGCTTGCCGACGTGGTTCCGGAGCGCGTTTTCGTGCGCCGGGTCAACCGTCAGCCGCACCGACTTGTTGTTGTCGTAGAAGCGGACGGCGCCGTTCTCGCCCTCGAGATGGCCTTCAATGAAGTTCATCGGCGGACTGCCAATGAAACCCGCGACGAACCGGTTCACCGGCCTGTCGTACAGGCCAATCGGTGTCGCTACCTGCTGAATCACGCCGTCGAGCATCACCACGATTCGGTCGCCCATGGTCATGGCCTCGACCTGGTCGTGCGTCACGTAGATCATGGTGGACTGCAGCCGCGTGTGGAGCTTGCTGATCTCCGCGCGCATCTGCACCCGCAGCTTGGCATCGAGATTGGACAGCGGCTCGTCGAAGAGGAAAACCTTCGGCTGGCGCACGATGGCGCGTCCCACCGCCACACGCTGGCGCTGGCCACCCGAAAGCGCTTTGGGCTTGCGCTGAAGCAGATCCTCGATACCCAGGATCCGCGCCGCCTCGCGCACGCGCGCGTCAATCTCTTTCTTCGGGTACTTGCGCAGAATCAGCCCGAACGCCATGTTCTTGTACACGGTCATGTGCGGGTACAGCGCGTAATTCTGGAACACCATCGCGATGTCGCGGTTCTTCGGCGGCACATCGTTCACCAGCGTGTCGCCAATATAGATCTCGCCGCCGGAGATCTCCTCCAGTCCGGCAATCATGCGCAACGTGGTCGACTTGCCGCAGCCCGACGGGCCTACAAGCACCACGAATTCCTTGTCCTCGATGGTCAGGTCGGCCCCCTTAACAGCTTCAATACCGCCAGGATAGACCTTTTTCACGTTCTTCAGTTCAACTCGTGCCATGAAAAGACTGCCTCCAGACAAGTCGCGCGAATTATTCCAGAAAACCTATGGGTAGCAAATGCCGACGCATCATAACCCAGCCGTTCCGGGGGTGTCAAGGAACCGGCGGGCTCTCGATGCTCGTCGAGGGCCTCACCGCACCGGTGCGAGGCGCACGTCGCACACCACAGGAAGATGATCCGATGCCACGGTGCTGTCAGCCGCCTCGAGTCCCGCCGCAGCCAGGGCGTCCGGCGACAGGTCGCCGGTGAACAGGACATAGCCACGCGCATCATCGATGACGCTGTCCGTGTAGAAGATGAAGTCCAGCCGGCCGGGCATGTACGACCCCGCGTCGTCCCGCCATGTGTACACCTCGCGCCCGGCGGCATGTCGCGGGAACAAGTCGGTGATGGACGACCCGTCCCAGTCGGGGGCACGGTCCGGACCGTGGACAGCCTCATCCTGAATGTCGCCCGTGAGCATCGTGTCGAGCTGTTGCCGCCACCCGACGAAGTTCATGTCACCCAGAATGAAGATGGGCGTGTCCGCGGGCAGCGCGTACCCGCCCGTCCCCGTCTGAAGTCCCCTCACATGGGCGATCACCGCGTCCACCTCGGCCTGGCGGGCCTCGTCCTTGTCACAGCACGGCGTGTGGCAGTTGATCAGGTAGAGGTCGGTCGCGTACCGGTCATCCGGCAGATCCACAAGCACGCCGAGGTTGTCGCCGATACGGTGCACCGGCCCGAGCGGCCAGCGGCTCGCCACCACGCAGTCCGCGTTCTGGACGACGTGCCATGCGCCTCCCGCCAGCGCCTCGAGCCTCCGCGCTACCCGTCCAGTCGACTGCACCCCCACCTCCTGAAGGCACAGGATATCGGCGCCCAGCGCCCGGTACATGCGGTTGAAGGCGCCCTGCCGCGTGATGTCGGACCACCCGTCCCGGTAGGTGTTGTGCGTAACGATGCGCAGATCCCCGGCGGAAGACCGTTCAAGCGGGAACATCTCCGGGGCGACAACGGGGGTATCGGCAAGGACGTGGCGCAACGGCCCCGTGTGCGCCCAGGATCCATTTCCCCGCGCCTCGTCCCGCAGCAGGAACACCGCGGCCGGACCCGGCAGAAGCGGTGCGCCATGGAGGGCCGCGTCCCGCCGCAGCGCGAACTCAAAATCGTCGCTGCTCACCGTGGGCTCCTGGCGAATGCCCACCGCCTGCCACCGCACCGTCCCCGGACTGGACCCGTCCGGCGCGTACAGCGTGCCCTCCCTGCGTCCAAAACACCAGCGCAGTTCGGCGCCAATGCCTGCCACGGACCGCCCGGTGGCAGGATTGCTGTCGGAGTCGATGTACAGACACAGGGCATTGCTTTCCTGGAGCTTGATCTCGCGCGACAGCGTGAGTCTGAGGTAGAAATGCTGCGCGTCGCTGCGCGCCTGGACCGCCACAACCAGCGGCCGGACGCCGCTGTCCCCGCTGAGATGGCGGTACTCGTAGACCGCCGGCGCGCCGGCCCATTCGTCGGGCAGGCCGTCCACCGTCACGGTGGCGGCATGGGCGCAGGCGGCGGATACTGCAAGAATGGAACACAGAAACGCGGACACGGCAGACGTGGACATGCGGTGACTCCCCTTCCTGAGCGAGCACTATAGCGTTGGTGACGCTGGGTGTAAAGCCGTACCGGCGCGCGGGGCCGCGCTGTCCCGGACTTCTCGACGGGCCAGCATGCCGCATGCCACGCACGCTTCAACGGATTGCAGAGAGGGCGGCGGGATGAAACGGCGACGGAGGGCAACACCGGGATGGTTTCACGTCTGTGCGAGTATCCGCGTTCTGTGGCCGGCAATAGCCGTCTTACCATGGCCATTGCGCCGCGCCGCTCAACTGCTAGAATGATTCTCACCCCGGTTTGGGTAGCACTTTCCTTCTTGGCGGCATCTATCTTGTGAGGATTGGGAGAACGAGGACATGTTGACGTCCGATACGAATCTGCTCGAGAGGTGGCAACACCGGGGCGACGCGGATGCCTTTGCCGAATTGGTGGTGCGCCATGCAGGCATGGTGTTTGCCACCTCAAGGCGGGTGCTTGCCAACGCCGCCGAGGCGGAAGATGTCGCGCAGGAATGCTTTCTCAAGCTGGCAGGCCACGGGGCGAATGTGACGCACCCGGCGGCATGGCTGCATCAGGTCGCGGTGAATGCCGCGCGCACCCAACTGCGTTCGGATATCCGCCGACGCGAGCGGGAAACGCGGTATGCCACGGAACAGCCCCGTGAACAGGCGCCTGTCGCGTCCGAACGGCGCGAACTGCTGCCGCTCATCGACGAGGCCATCGCGGCCTTGCCGGAGTCGCTGAGAATTCCCGTGATCCTGCGCTTTCTGGAAGGGCGCACGCACGAGGTCATCGCGCAGGAACTGGGCGTCTCGCGCCGGGCGGTTCAGAAACGCGTGGAGCGGGGCGTTGACCGAATCCGGAACCATATCGAGCGCCAAGGCGTCCCTGTCCGCGTCGAGGCGCTGCTCCCGTGGATGCTGCTCGAGCTGCCCGCGCCACCGGCCCCGGCATCGCTCATCGCGTCCCTGGGCAGGCATGCACTCGTCTCTCCGCTGCCCGTTGCGTCAAAGGTTGCACTACTGGGGGGTACTGTCATGGTCAAGAAAATCATTGTTGCGGTTGTCGCGGTCGTCGTCCTGGGATTGCTCGCTGTGTTCTACGTCAACCCACCCGACTGGACCGGCCGCTGGCGGGAAGGCACCAGGACCGGCCCTGCCCTTGCGGACCAGCCGCCTGCAACGGTCGCGGCGGATACCGTACCGGCAACTGCGGACGACGCGGCGCCTGCGATGGAGCAGGTGGCGGCACAGGGTCAAAGCGAAACGAGTGGGCAAAACGGGTCACCGCGCGAGGCAGCGACTTCCCCGGAAGAGGCCGCGACTCTCGAGCCTCCAGCCGTTCTCTCCGGCACGGTCATGAACGACGCCGCTTTCCCGGTCCCGGGCGCGAAGGTCTATATCGAGCCCGACAACAGCTGGCCAGGGAGCCGCTTTCTCGCTCAGGCCGTCAGCGACGATGCGGGACATTACTCGCTCGAAATCCGAGATATCACCGACTCCTACCGGGTCAGCGCCACGGCGTCGGATCACCGGATGCAGACGCTGCTCCTGCCCCAACTGCGTCCCGGCGAGACCCGGGATGACGTGGATTTCACGCTTCCCCGGACCAGTGCGACGCTGCGCGGCCGTGTCGTGACGGAGACGGGCCAGCCCGTCAGCGAGGCACGTGTGGAATTGCTGCTGACGCACGGGCAGCGCCCGGGCGCCATCGCAAAGTACCCCGGTCGGCGCCTGGCGATGACCGTGACGGACTCGTTGGGGCAATTTGAACTGGGGGCGGTTCGAGAAGACCTCTGTGACGTCTGCATTCTGGCCAAGGACATGGCGCCGACCGTCTTCCCGGGCCTCACTCCGGGAGAAGAAGTGCATGAGCTTGTGCTCACCACGCATACCGGCGCCATAGCGGGCAGTGTGATCGACGCAGACGGGTCCGGCGCGGGAGGCTACCGGATCGCGCTTCAGCCGTACTTCATGGACGGCGGTCCGGGCGTCTACGACTACCGGACGGAGGGCAGGCATACCTTCACGGATGCCGCCGGCGCCTATCGCTTTGAAAATCTGTCGCCGACGCTGATGTACCACGTCGTCGTTTTCCCGCCCGAACAGCAGTCGGGCCGGATGTTTGACTCGCGACCGGACGTGCGGGTGCAGCCGGGCGAGGTAACGCGTGTGGACTTCTCCCTCATTGAACGGGCCAGGCTCTTCGGTCGTATCACCTACGCCGATGGCGCACCCGCTGCGGATGCGTTCCGCCTTCGGGTGTGTGAGGCCGCGCCTCCCGGACTCGAAGTGGGCGTCGTGGAGCATATCGCGGCGGACGGCGCCTACGAAATGACCGTGGGCATCCGAAGCAAGGAAACTACGTCGTTCCGGCTCGATGCGGCCTACCAGATCCCGGGCACGCGTCACTATCTGGACGGCAACTACGCAATCGCAGGCGGGCCGCCGGCAATCGAACTGCAGCCGGGCGAGGAGAAACGTCTTGACATCACGCTCACCCGTGGCACAACTCTGCCGGTGCTGGTAACCCGCGCGGACAGCAGCCCGCTGGCGGGCATAACCGTCGGCATAGGACTGGTTCTTGAGAATGGACAGCGCCACCCGGCCTATCCCGGAGCCGGTGTCACCGATGCAACCGGCCATGTGGAGTGTTCCCATCTCAATCCGCAGGACACCTACTACGCGTGGGCCGTCAGGAGCCAGGACAATGCCCTCGACCCGGGCCAGGCCATTGCCGAGAGCGGCCCGGTCACCGGCAGGGCCGGCGAGCCTGTCGAGACGGTGCTGCTGGTCGTCGAGGATCGCGGCGGCATCGAGGGGGTGCTCACGAATGATGCCGGAGTTCCCCTGGCCAACTGTTCGGTGACGCTGAGCGCCATCGGGACTGCGGGCGAAACAATCACATCCGTCGCTACCAGCGACGCCGACGGGTACTTTGTAGCGGTACGGGCGTTGCCGCCGGGACAGTACTCCTCCATCACCATCGCTGCCCTCCCACCGGACGGCGCTCCGGCCGTGACGGCCGTTGTGACCGATATCGAAGCAACGGCCGACGTCATCGTCGATGTCGGACAGGTCATGTGCCGGGTGTCGCAGTAATCGGAGCCACCATTCAAGGCTGTGACGGTCTTCCGACGGCCACAGCCCTTGATTCCCGACGTAGGCCGCAAGTAGAATGCGACCGGTCGGAGCGCAGTGTCCGGCCGCTTGCCGTGATGGCGTCTGCTGCCGTGGATTAGTCCGCGGGAAAACGGCGAGCATCCTGTGCAGCCGGACGCTTGGGCCCTTCCTGCAGAATGGAAACGAAGGGAGCCCCCGGGAAATGACGCGGCATACGCCTCTCTTCGATGAGCACCAATGCCTCCACGCCAAGATGACGGAGTTCCACGGCTGGGCCCTTCCCCTTCAGTACCGCACCATCGTTGAAGAGCACCTGCACTGCCGCCACGCTGCCTCGATCTTCGATTGCAGCCACATGGGGGTCTTCTTCCTCACGGCGGATGCGGCGGAAGTGCTCGATCCCCATGTGTTCATCAATCCGCTTGCCATCATGGCCGGCCGCTGCAGGTACGCGAGCCTGCTGACGGCGTGCGGCGGGATCATCGACGATGCCATCCTCTGCCGGATCGATCAGGATACGCTGATGGTGGTCACCAACGCGGGTCCGCTCGACCGGGTCAGCGCACTGCTGAAAGACCTCCACCCGGATGTGTGGGACGCCTCGCCGGATATCGCCAAGATCGATGTGCAGGGTCCGGCCAGCCGGGAGGTCCTCGTGCGCCTGGGTTTCGAGAGTGCCAAGACCCTGCGGTACTTCACCTGCTGCCGCGACGTGTGGCAGGACCGCGGCGTCATCGTCACCCGCGCCGGCTACACGGGCGAACTCGGGTACGAGATCTATCTCCCCAACGAGACGGCGCCGGTCCTGTGGAACCAATTGATCGAGCAGCCCGAGGTGGCGCCCGCAGGGCTGGGCGCGCGGGACACCTTGCGCCTGGAAATGGGGTTCACGCTCTATGGACAGGACGTGGACGAGAACACCACGTCGCTCGAAGCCGGTATGGCGCGCTTCATCGATTGGGACTGCGACTTCCGGGCGAAGCAGAGCCTGTGGATCCAGCGCGAACTCGGGCGTTACCGGATCCGGACGGGTATTCGCTCCTTCGACCGCCGTGCACCGCGCACCGGCTTCGAAGTAAGATCGGAGGGGCAGCCCGTGGGCATCGTCACTAGTGGCACCTTCGGTCCGAGTGTCGGCGTGGGCATCGGGATGGCCTATGTCCCGCTGGAATTCGCAACGCCGGGCGTCCGGCTCACCGCAGGGCCCAAGGACCTGGAACTGGAGGTCGTGGAGATGCCGTTTTACCGGGATGGATCGCTGCGGGCGTAGACAGGCAGCGGCCACCGAAGAATACGGGCTTTTCTTAACGGAGTAACGAGAGGAGCTGGCCATGTATCCAGACGACTGCAAGTTCACGCGCGATCACGAATGGGTGCGGGTTGAGGGCGAACTCGCCGTGGTAGGCATCACGGACTATGCCGCCGGCCAGCTCGGGGACGTGACGTGGGTCGAGTTGCCCGACGAGGGCGACTCCTTCAAGAAGGGCGACGAGTTTGCCACGGTCGAGTCGGTCAAATCCGCCAGCGATGTGTATGCCCCGCTGAGCCGGCGCCTCGCCGAATTCAACAAGGACCTCGAGGCCCAGCCGGAACTGGTCAATGAGAGCCCCTACGACCGGGGCTGGTTCGTCAAGATCGAGGATTTCAGTCCCGTCGAGGTCGAAGGACTGCTCTCGTCGCTCGAATACAGTGATTACGTGGCGGGACTCAGTTGATGCCATTCATTCCGACGACACCGGAAGAGCGGGACGCGATGCTCGCCGCGATCGGCGTGCGCAGCATCGATGACCTGTTCGATGTGATACCGGCCGATCTCCGGCTGCGGTCGTGGGACCTCCCCGAGGGACGGTCGGAACTGGCCGTGCAGCGCGAACTGGCGGCTTTGGCTGCGCGGACCGACACCGGCACGGTCAGCTTCATCGGCGGCGGGATCTACGACCATTTCATCCCGGCGGCAGTGGATGCGCTGGCAGGGCGGGCGGAATTCTACACCGCCTACACGCCGTACCAGCCCGAGGCCGCGCAAGGCACCCTGCAGGCCATCTACGAGTACCAGAGCGCCATATGCCGCTTGACGGAGATGGATTTCGCGAACGCCTCGCTCTACGACGGCGGTACGGCGGTGTTCGAGGCCGCGGCCATGGCGGCGCGCATCACCCGGCGCCGCCGGATCGTCTGGCACGGCTCGATGAATCCGCTCCACCGCCGCGTACTCGAGACCCATATCGCCGATCTTGACCTCGAGATCACCGCCGGCGACGACCCCGCCGATGCGGCCTGCGTCATGGTTCAGAATCCCGCGTTCGACGGCTCCGTCGCGGACTTCACCGCCCTCGGCGAGGCGTGCCACGCCGCCGGCGCGCTCCTGGTCGTGTCGTTCTACCCGATCTCGCTGGGCATGCTGAAGACGCCGGGGGCCATGGGGGCCGACATCGCCATTGCCGAGGGCCAGTGTCTGGGCATGCCGCCCAGTTTCGGCGGTCCGTACCTGGGCATCCTCGCCACGCGCCGCGAACACGTGCGCAAGATGCCGGGCCGGCTCGCCGCGGCTACCGAGGACGCGCAGGGCCGGCGGGGGTTCGTGCTGACCCTCCAGGCGCGCGAGCAGCATATCCGTCGCGAGAAAGCCAACTCGAACATCTGCAGCAACGAGGCGCTCTGCGCCCTGCGCGCGCTCATCTACCTGTGCCTGCTGGGCAAGCCCGGTCTGCGCGAGGTCGCGCGGCATTGCCACAGCAAGGCCGAGTACCTCAAGGGCAGACTGCGCGCCGCCGTGGTCCTGAATCAAGCCCCGACCTTCAACGAGTTCGCCGTGCGCCTGCCCAGACCCGCTGCCGAGGTGGTCCGCACGCTCGGCCAGCGGGGCTTCCACGCCGGACTGCCCCTTCAGGACCTCGGCGCGGGCGGCGATCGCGACCTGCTCATCGCGGTCACGGAGCGGCACACGCGGGCGATGCTGGACGCATTCGCCCAGGCGCTGGAGGAAATATGCAGCTAATCTTCGAAAAGTCCCGGCCGGGCCGCCGCGCGGCGCAGTTGGACCCTTTGGACGTGCCGGAGGCCGCGCTGCCCGAGGCGCTGTACCGCGAGACGCCCGCCGCGCTCCCCGAAGTGAGCGAGCTGGACGTCGTGCGCCACTTCACGCGGCTGTCGCACCGCAATTTCAGCATCGACATGCAGTTCTACCCGCTCGGGTCGTGCACGATGAAGTACAATCCCAAATGCGCCGAGACCGCGGCCGCGTTGCCCGGGTTCCGGGACCTTCACCCGCATCTCGCCCACGTGTCCGCCTATCAGGACCAGTGCCAGGGCGCCTTGGAACTTGTCTACCGCCTGGAAGAACTGCTGGCGCATATCGGCGGCATGGAGGCCGCCTGTCTCCAGCCGCTGGCCGGGGCGCACGGCGAACTCGCGGGGATTCTGCTGATTGCCGCCTATCACCGCGATCAGGGCCGCCGGAAAGACCTCGTGCTTGTCCCGGATTCCGCCCACGGGACGAATCCTGCCAGCGCGGCGATCGCGGGTTTCGACGTGGTGCAGGTGCCCTCCGACCGGCGCGGCGTACTGGATTTCGACGCCTTTCGCGAGGCGATGAACGACCGCGTCGCGGCCGTGATGCTGACCTGTCCGAACACGCACGGGCTTTTCGAGCCAGACATCCGCCGGATCGCCGACTGCGCCCACGAACATGACGCTTTGCTCTACTACGACGGCGCCAATCTCAACGCGATCCTCGGACGCTGCCGTCCGGGCGACATGGGCTTTGACGTCATGCACTTCAACCTGCACAAGACCTTCGCGACCCCCCACGGTATGGGCGGTCCCGGAGCGGGCCCTATCGGCGTCAGCGCCCGCCTCGCGCCCTACCTTCCCGGCCCGCGCGTCGTCGAACGGGACGGCCGGTTCGCGTTGCACATGCCGGAGAAGAGCATTGGCCCGATGTCGGTCTTCCTGGGCAACTTCCTCGTGGCGGTCCGCGCCTACGCCTACATCCTGCGCCACGGCGGGCCGGGCCTGCGCAGCGTCGCCGACCACGCCGTGTTGCATGCGAACTACGTATACGCGCGCCTCAAGGAGGCGTTCACGGCCCCCTTCGAAGGCCGCTGTATGCATGAATGCGTGCTCTCCGCCGACCGTCAGGCCGCCCACGGCGTGCGCGCGCTGGACATCGCCAAGGCGCTGCTGGACTACGGTATCCATGCGCCCACGGTCTATTTCCCGTTGACGGTCAAGGAGAGCCTCATGATCGAGCCCACCGAGACCGAGGCGCCGGAGACGTTGAACGCGTTCTGCGACGCGATGCTCGAGACCGCGCGGCTTGCCGCCGACGCGCCGGAACACGTGACATCGGCCCCCGCCAACACTCCGGTGGGCCGCCTCGACGAGGTCCGCGCCGCGCGCGAACTCAACTGCGCGTACTGACAATGCGGTTGCTCGACCGCGCCTTCGATGTTCCCGCCGCGAATCTCGCATGCGACGAAGTTCTGCTCAATGCGGCCGAGGACGGCGTCGGCGGCGAGTCGCTGCGGCTCTGGGAGAGCCCGGCGCCCTTCGTCGTGCTCGGCGTCAGCCAGAAGATCGCCGAGGAAGTGTACGAGGACCATTGCGCCGCCGACGGCGTACCCGTGCTGCGGCGATGTTCCGCCGGAGGCTGCGTCCTCCAGGGACCAGGCTGCCTGAACTACTCGCTGGTCCTGTCCGTCGATGTCCGCCCGGAGATGAACACCATTCACGGGGCCTACGAGGCCGTTTCCGCGCGGCTCACCGGCGCCTTTGCCGCCCGGGGCCTCGTACTGAACCATCGGGGTACCAGCGACCTCGCGCTCGACGGCCTCAAGGTCTCCGGCAACGCGCAGAAGCGGCGCCGCCGCTTCATCCTCTATCACGGCACGCTGCTCTACCGCGACAACACCGCGGCGATGGAACGCTACCTGCGCGAGCCAGCCGACCGCCCGGACTATCGCGGCGCCCGCAGGCATCGCGAGTTCGTGACCGTGCTGCCCTTCGACGCCGCCGCCCTGAAGGCCGGCGTTGCGGATGCCTTCGGGCTCGCGTCGACCACCGACGACCTCTCTGCCGCCGAAAAGGCACAGGTCATGCGCCTCGTCGAGGAGAAGTACGGCACGGATGCATGGAACCGGCGCCGGTAGCGGGTCATTTTTCGCCTTTTTGTGGCCCGAATACTCCGGATATGCTATAATCCGAGCGCGTCAGCGAACGGCGTTTGGCCGGCCTGTGACGCAAGCTGTTGTATCACCGTGTGTTGTGCAGGCCTTATGATGGGGTGTTGGATGAGCAGGGCAGGGTATTCAGCGCGAACTCCGTGGGTCCTTGCGGCGTGCGCCAGCGTCGTCGTCGCCGTGTTGCTCCTCGGCGTCAAGCTGACCGGGCCGGCCGCGGCACGCACGCACCCCGAACCGGACCTGCGCGTGGCCGCTGCCCCGGTCCAGCGCTCGATCCCGGCGCCGCATTCCGCCGTGGCCGACGCTGCGCTGACCTACGCGCGCGCGTACCAGGACGGCGATTGCGCGGCCATCATCGCGGCAACCGGCTGGATGCAGCAGCGACTGGAATGGGTGCGCGCGCAGAACGGACCGTTGACCACGGCGGACGCCCGGGACGACCTGTGCGGCCGGCTCGCGGCATCACGGTCGCAGCGGAACGGTCTGCGACGCGAAGGGATAGAAGACGCAGAGGTATTCGTGCCGGACGCGCGCGTGGAAGTGATGCACGTGGACCGGGGCAGGGATGACCTGAGCGAGACGGTGGCGCAGCGTGTGTGGTTGCGGGTGCGCTATCCGAATCCCGAGACCGCGCCGCGCGATGCGACAGGCCAGGCGATTGCGTCCCTGGTGGCCGGTCTGAATTTCTCGCCGGAAGGCCTCGTGGTCAAGGCGGGTATCATTGGGTCGCTGGAATTGGACGAAACGTCCGTTTCCTGCGACTGGAATGCGAAGGAGGAGGTCTAATCTCATGCCGCTTGCGAAATGCGCACGGTGCAAAAAACTTTTCAGCAAGGTAGAATCGCCCGTATGCGGCGAGTGCCAGGACGCCGAGGCCGCCGATCACGAGAAGGTGCGCGCGGTGATGGACGAGTTCCCTACCTTGAACGCCGAGCAGCTTTCCGGTCAGTCGGGCGTGGATCTCGAGTGCGTGCTGCGCATGGTCGACGAAGGCCGCCTGACCAACGTGTCGACACTGGAGTCGGTGACCTGCGGGCGGTGTGGCGCGCCGGCCATCAGCTTCTCGAAGAAGCTCTGCCAACACTGCCTGGACCGGCTCAACGCGGAAGTGGCCAAGGCGCAGGCGACCATCCGGTTGCCCGAGAGGCGCCAGCCCCAGGTCGGAGAGAGCCTGTCGTCAAACGCACGGGAATCGTTTGAAAACAAGCGCCGGAGCTAAGGACGGCTCACGACAAAAGGAACGGCAAAATGACCTCCCGGGACAAGTGGGGCGTCGTCATCCTCATTCTGTTGTTTCTTGTGCTGGCCATCACGCTATACTTCACGATGGCACGGCCGGCAGGACCGGCCCGCAGTCCTGAAGAAAGCGTGTTTGTGCGTCAGCGAATGATTAACCTCCAGAAAAGCAAGTGACCGTGAAACAAGCGCGAACCTCGTGGCGCATCGCCACATACGCCGTGATATTCCTGACCTTTACTCACACCGCTCACGCCGCCACCTTGGCCGTGCGAGGCGAAATCGGCGGGGTGGTGCGCAACGCCTCGGTCGAAATCCAAACGCGTGAGGCCGTCGACTACGTCTCCCTGCGCGACCTTGCGCGCCAGTTGGGGGTCGGTTTCGAGACCGTCTCGGGCCGCGTCCAATTGGATCTCGGCGGCCAGACCGCCTGGATCCATCTCGACACGGCCGATGTCGACGCCTCGACCGGACCGTTGGTGCTCAGCCACGCGATGCTGCGGGAAGGCGACGAGGTGCTCATCGCCGCGAGTGACCTCCAGAGGCTGTTTTCGGGCGCCTTTGGACTTTCCTTGAACCTGGAGCGGCTCGAGGCGGCCCCAGATGGCTCACGCCAGGTGCAGACAACCGAGGTCAGCGGCCAGGAGGCCGTTTCGGGCGCGGTGGACGCCGCAGCGGTGGCGGCTGGCGCAAAGGTCGCCGCCGTGATTCTGGATCCGGGCCACGGCGGCGCCGATGAGGGCGCCGTCATCCCCGAGGGGATACCTGAGAAGGCGATTGCGCTGGCGGTTGCCCAGAAACTCAAACGCTCGCTGGAGCCGCTCTTGGGCGCAAAGGTCATGCTTACCCGCGAGGACGACGCATCTCTCACGGAGGCCCAGCGTGTCCTGTTTTCCGAGCGCCTGAAAGGTGATGTGTTCGTCAGCATCCATGCCGGGGCGGGGCTCACCGGCCAGGCACACGGTGTCGCCATCTTCTGCCATCCGGCCCAGCCGGGCATGCCGCAGCACGCGGGCAGCGCCGCCAGCCGGCGACTGGCCCAGGCGGTGCAGCACGCCATCGCAACGGGTACGGACACGAACGTCCAGCCGGTGCGCGAGATCCCGCTGCGCGTGTTGTCGCGGCTGGGAGACACGCCGGCTATTCTGGTCGAGGTGGGATATGTGACCAACGGCGCCGAGGCGACGCTGCTGGCGCAGGATGCGTATCAACAGACGCTGGCGGATGCCATCGCCGCAGGCATCGCCGCCTATGCCCAGGAACAGGAGGTCCGGTGAACACGGAGGAACGCAGCGTCCTGTTGCGCAAGGTACTGGTGGTGACGTGGGCCATGGCAACCGTGGTGTTGCTGGCATGCGTAGGGGTGCTCGCGTGGGAGATCACCCAGCGCCAGGAACTGCCCGCCACGACCGCGGCCGAACTCGACGCGATCCCGGCCGCGCCGTCGCAAGGCGCTGGGCCGCTACAGGAAGTACAGTTGTTCTTTTCGAGCCCGGACGGCATGAACTTGGCCGCCGAACCCCGCCGCATTGAACTGACGGACTCGACCACCGAAAACTGCCGGCGGGCGGTCTCTGCGTTGATCGCCGGGTCGCTTGCTACCAACGCGCCGATCCTTCCACCCGACACGAAACTCCGCGCGCTGTACCTCCTCGATCAGGGCGAATTGGTTATCGATTTCAGCCGGGAACTCGAGCTGCGCCACCCGAAGAGCGCGCTGGCGGACGGGCTGCTCGTAAACGGCCTGGTGGCCACCCTCACGCAGCCCGCCCTGCAACACGCGCAGAGCGGCACCGTGCGCCGCGTGCGGTTCCTCCTCGAGGGATCGCCCCCGCAGGAGTCCTTCCCGGCTCATGTCGATCTGAGCCAGCCCGTTTATCCTGGCGCCGGATGGCTGCCTGCGCCGCAGGGCGTTCAGCAAAATGGATGAGGGTGCCGCGGCCATCGGGGTCTTCGATTCGGGCGTGGGCGGATTGACGGTCCTGCGCCGACTCGCCGAGCGCCTTCCCAATGAGCATCTCCTCTACCTCGGCGATACCGCGCGCGTCCCCTACGGCACCAAGTCGCCGGATACGGTCGTACGGTATGCCCGCACGTGTTCGCGGCTGTTGGCACAACACGGCATCAAGCTGCTCGTCGTCGCCTGCAACACCGCCTCGGCGTATGCGCTGGACATCCTGCGCGACGAAGTGGACTATCCGGTGGTGGGCGTGGTGGCGCCGGGCGCGCGGGCGGCACTGGCCTGCACGCGAAGCCAGCGCATCGGCGTCATCGGCACGGCCGGGACGATCCAGAGCGGCGCCTACGAGGAGGCCCTGCTCTCGGCAGCACCAACGGCGAAGGTCTTCTGCAAGGCCTGCCCGCTGTTTGTACCACTGGCCGAGGAGGGATGGACCACGGGCGCTGTGCCCCGCCAGGTGGCGACGGAATACCTGCACGAATTACTGGAAAACGACATCGACACGCTCGTGCTTGGCTGCACGCACTACCCGCTGCTTGCGCCCGTCATCGCGGAGGTCGCCGGCGAGGCCGTGACGCTGGTGGACAGCGCCCAGGCAACGGCGGAGGTCGTCGCGGAGGTGTTGGACGGACTGGGACTGGCCAATACGCCAGCACCCCACAGGGACCTGCGGCTGATGGTGACGGATGCGCCGGCAACCTTCGAAAGACTGGGACGGCGCTTTCTCGGGTGGGAGCCGGGTCCCGTGGAATGGGTGGATCTGAATGGTTACTGAACATGACACAGGCGCGCAGGACGCACCCGTCCACAAGCGCGGCGGCCCGCCTCACTCGTGGACGGCACTGCTCGCGGCAGCCGTGGTCGCCGTGATCGCGGCAGCAGCGGCGTCCTATGCGGTCCGCAGCTACTTGGCTTCGCGACCAGTCGATCTCCGCGAGGCGACTTCGGCCCTGGTGGCCACACTCGAGGAGGTCCTCCTGGCCTCGCAGCTTCCGCCTGCATCCATCGAGCGGGGCGCCGAGAAGGCCTACGCCGATGCCGACGCCTTCTGGACCCATGCCGAGTTCATCGTGCATGTTCCCCAGCAACTGAATCCGGCGGGTATCGCCCGGATTGTGCGCGACGAGATGACCAGCCAGCATGTGGCGGCCAGCGACATCGCGGACGACGGACCGCTCCCCGCGCTGCGGCTGAGCCTCACGAACCGCCCTTTCGCCACGATTCATTTCCGGCAGTCTGCGGACGGGTCCGCGCCGCCGCCGGCGCCCGCGGCCGATCCCTGTCAGACCGTGCGCGAGATCCTGCGCAGGACACTGGACGCCCACGGACTGACCGGAAGCGAATCCGGCAGCGTGTTGACCATTGCCATTCCCGCGGACCAGTCGCACTGGGAGGTCGCCGCGCGCCTGTCGTCGGCCTTGAGCGCGACCGGCCTGACCGTGATCTGGAACAGCGACGCCGGGGAAGTCCGGCTCGTGCTGACCCGCGACGGCGCCCAATGCAACGAGGTGGCCATCGTCCCCGCAGACACGGTTGCCCCCCCACAGGATGCCTTGCCCCTCGAAACCGCGCCCCCCGAGACGCCGGAAACCGCGCCGGACCACGGCTTCGTGCTTCCTTCCGGTTTGCCGCCCCGGGTGGCGATCATTGTCGATGATGGCGGCTATGGCGGCACGATTACGGAGGCCTTTCTGGCCTTGGACCCGCGCCTGACCTTGGCCATCCTCCCCAACACGCCCCACTGCCGCACCACCGCCGAACGCGCGGCCGCGGCGGGATTCGAGGTGATGCTCCACATGCCGATGGAGAGCAGCGGCGGCGGGGAGCACGTGTTTGCGGGCCAGATCGAGACGGCCATGCCGCCCGAGGCCATCGAGGCGGCAACCCGCGCGGCCCTGGAGGCCGTGCCGGGCGCCAGGGGCGTCAACAACCACACCGGATCGCGCTTCACGCAGGACGCCGTGGCCATGGAGGCCTTTCTCCGGCCGTTGAAGGAACAGGGACTCTACTTCATCGACAGCCGCACGACGCCGGACTCTGTCGCGCTGCAGACGGCGCGCGCCATGGGCGTGCCTTCGGCACCGCGCCACGTGTTTCTCGACAACAACGGAAACGGCGACCTCATCCGGAAGCAATTCGCGGAACTGACCGCACTGGCCCGCGCGCAGGGGGGAGCCATCGGCATCTGCCACTTCCGTGAGGCGACCGCGGTGGCGCTCGCGGAGCTGTTGCCCACCCTTGACGGCGAGGGAATTGAGCTGGTCCACGCCTCGGAGATGGTGCAGTGAACGTACTTGGGATAGAGACCTCGTGCGACGAGACCGGCATCGCGGTCGTCGCCGACGGGCGGCGGATCGTCGCGGGCGAGGTGGCGTCGCAGATCGACATCCACCGGGTCTTTGGCGGCGTGGTGCCCGAACTCGCCTCGCGCCACCACACCGAGTGCATCAGCCAGATTGCCGATGCCGTAATCGCCCGCGCCGAGGGCAGGGTGGACGCCATCGCGGCCACGATTGGTCCCGGCCTGATGGGGTCGCTGCTGGTGGGCGTGAGCTTCGCCAAGGCGCTGGCGTTGTCCTGGAATCTCCCCTTTGTGCCGGTGCATCACCTGGAAGGTCACCTGTTCTCCGTATTTCTCAGCGACAACCCGCCCGAGTTTCCATTCCTGGCGCTGATCGTCAGCGGGGGGCACACCTGTCTCATTTTCTGTGCGCGGCCGCACCACTACGAACTGCTGGGCACCACCCGCGACGACGCCATCGGCGAGTCCTTCGACAAAGTGGCGCGCCTGCTCGATCTCCCCTATCCCGGCGGTCCCTCCATACAGAAGGCCGCCCAGGAGGGCCGTGATGACGCCGTCGCCTTTCCCCGGCCCATGTGCAGCCGTACCGACGGGCTCGATTTCAGCTACAGCGGCCTGAAGACCGCCGTGCTCTACGAATTGCGCGACCGCGGCGGCAACGTGGCGGACATCGCGGCGAGCTTTCAGGCCGCCGCCGTGGACATCCTGCTGATCAAAACCCGCCAGGCCCTCGATTCGACCGGGGCGCCGCGCCTGGTCGTCGCGGGCGGCGTGGCCGCGAACCGGCTCCTGCGCGACCGCTTGGCGGCGGAGATGACCGTGCCGGTGCACGTGCCGCCGTTCTCGCTGTGCGTGGACAACGGGGCCATGATCGCGGCCGCGGGCGCGTCGCGTTTGGCCCACGGGATGGTGGGCGACCTGCGGGCGACGCCGTCGCCGAACCTGCCCTTGCGCTGAGCGCGCCGACACGGATGGCGGCGGCTGTGGTAAACTATTGACATTCGTGCAGCCGGGGGTCGCGACGAACCGTGCACCGCATACCGCGCGGCCTCAGGCGCAGGGCAAGGAGATACACATGGCCAGCATTGAAGACCTCATGAACGGCGCCCTCGAAAAGAACGCCTCGGACATTCATCTGAAGGTGGGCAACCCGCCCATCCTCCGTATCGACGGCGCACTGGTGCGCCTCGACGAGGCGCCGCTGACCGAGGCAGACCTGCAGCAGATACTGGAGGTCATCGCCGGACCGGCCGACGTGGGCAAATTCAACAAGGTGATGGAGCTGGACTCCTCATACCTGTTCAAGGACGTGGCGCGGTTCCGCGTCAACGCGTGCCGCGACGACGGCGACACGCGGGTCGTGATGCGGTTGATCCCGCTGGAAATCAAGAGAATCGACGATCTCAACCTGCCGCCCGTGCTCAAGAAGATCTGCCTCGGCAAGACGGGGCTCGTCCTGGTGACGGGTCCCACCGGAAGCGGCAAGAGCACGACCCTTGCCGCGATGGTCGACGAGATCAACAGCACGCTGCCGGTCCATATCGTGACCGTCGAGGACCCGCTCGAATTCGCGCACGCCGACAAGGTCGCCATTGTGACGCAACGCGAGGTGGGCCACGACACGCTGTCCTTTGCCAACGCGTTGCGCGGGGCCTTGCGGCAGGACCCGGACGTCATTCTCATCGGTGAGATGCGCGACGCGGAGACGGTGCGCACGGCCTTGGCCTCGGCGGAAACCGGCCATCTCGTGTTCTCGACGCTGCACACGGTGGACGCGGTGGAGACCCTGAACCGCATCCTCGACTTCTTCGAGCCGCATCAGCAGACCCAGATTCGCAAGCAGTTGGCCAGCGTGCTGCGCGCGGTCGTATCGCAGCGCATCCTGCCGTTGAAGAGCGGCACGGGCCGGTGCGTCGCGGCCGAGATCCTGATCGGCAACCGCACGGTCCGGGACCACATCGAACAGGGCAAGAGTTTCAAGGATGTCGTCAAGCTGATCGAAGACGGCTATGGCCAGTACGGCATGCAGACCTTCGACCAGGCGTTGTATGATCTGTTCAAGGAAGAGAGGATCACGGCGGAGGTCGCCCTGCAGCATGCCACGAGCGCCAAGGACCTGAAGCTGCGCATGCAGGGCATGGCTGTACGGTAGGGCGGGGACGCGATGCTGCTCCATGTGGTGGGATGGATACTGACCGGTGCCGCGGCCGCAGCCGGGCAACTCGTGCTGAATGCCGGGTTCGAGCAGGCGGTCAACGGCCGTCCGCTGCGCTGGGAGCTGTTCGTGCAGCCCATGGACGGGGCCCACGGACGACTCACGGAGGACGCCTTCACGGGCGACCATGCGGTCATGCTCCACATTCCCCAGCCCTATGCCAAGGAGCCGGCCAACAACTGGAACCAGACCATTTTCGGCGCGTTCAGCGGCCAGACCCTCGAGGTGACCGGCATGGTCAAGACCGAGGCCGCCACGGATGCCGCGATCTGGCTCCAGTGCTGGCAGCAACCGGCCCGGCTGCTGTATGTCGCGACGTCGACCGCCACGATGCCGCTTTACGGCACGGCCGACTGGCGCGAGGTGCGTTTCGAGGTCAAGGTGCCCGAGCAGACCGATTTCCTGGTGCTCCGGTGTGTACTGCAAGGGCAAGGGTCGGCGTGGTTTGACGATATCGCGCTCAGTGTACGCGAGGACAAGGTGCCCAGCGGCACGAACAACACCGCGGACGAGGTTTCCGCGCCGGCCACGGCGGACACGGCACCGCCCCCCGCATCGGATACGACCGAGGCCGTGCTGGACGCGACGCGAGCACTCAGGGAGACCGTTGCGCAGCTCCGGGAGTCCAATGCGGCCCTGCAGGAACGGTTTCAGGCGATTGAGGCGGAGCTGGAAGAAGTTCGTGCCGCGCTCTCGGTATTGACGGCTGAGTCCCCCGCAACCACCACCGCGCCGGAAGAAGACACCGTGGCGGACGTCGAAGAACAACCCGTCGCAGAGGAGCCGGTCGGGACGCCAACAGTGCTCGTACCCTACGGCACAGCAAAGGGTGCGCGGCAATGAATGTCATGACCCTGCTTTTCATCTCGCTGCTGGGCGCAATAGCCGCTGGCGCCGCAGTATGGGTGATCACCGGCGTCGCCGAAAACGTCGTGTATGCGCTCAGGCGCCGCAAGGCACTGCGCGCGCCAAACGACCCGGCGGCCACTGCAGGCAAACCTTCCCGATGACACAGCCTTCCCCCACCCCGCGCAGTCCACGCCCCTTCGTCGGCATCCTGTTCCGGTGCTGCCATGTCTACGCACGCATCTACCTGAACGCAGCCCAGACCTGCTATGCCGGGCATTGTCCGCGTTGCGCGGCCAGAATCGAGTTGCGGGTGGCGTCAGACGGTGTCTCCGAGCGCTTCTTTCTCGCGGAGTGAGTACGGCCAGATACTTGCGGGTCCGCACAAAAAAGAAAGCCGCGAGAGATCCCGCGCCCACGCGTTGAACGTGCGCACGGTTCGCTGGCTCTTAGTCCCCGAAGAGCCGCTCCCGCGACTTACTGGCTGCGGCCGCCACACGAGGTGCCGGCCGCTCTCCCTGGCCTAAGATGTGCGCGTCACGTTGACGGCCTGTAACCCCTTGTTGCCATCAATCAGATCGTAGGCTACATCGTCGCCCTCGCGGAGCGTCCGGAAGCCTTCCATCTGGATCGCCGTGTGGTGAACGAACACGTCGGAGCCCTCGCTGCCGAGGATAAAGCCGTACCCCTTCTTGTCGTTGAACCACTTCACCTTGCCTTCGTAGCGCTTCAGCGCCGTGTTCTCTACCGCGGTACTCACATCCTGCACTCCCCTTGGCCCTAACCCAAAAGCAACTAGCCTTTATAGCATTTTTATGACTTGTAACATACACCGTGCAGGGATGTTTTGTCAATACAAAAAAGGCAGTTTTCTCGTAAAGCTGGGCATTGACGGCTCGGTTCGTGCGGGAGACGTGACGCCCGCTACTCGAGGACCTTCGGGGTCACTTCTACGACGTTCGCGCCCTGGGGGAGCTGCCACGGCTCGCTCTCCTCGGGCGGGGCACTCTCGATCGAGATCCAGGCGTCCTCCGGGTTGACCGTCGCGGGGGTGGCCACGCCCTCGACGTAGATGGGCGAACTCAGCGCGAGCACGTCGAGGAAGCCGAATCCCTGGTCGGACGGTGTCTCGACGACGCGCACCTGGTAGTAACACGGCACCGTGAAGGTCTCCTCAAAGCCCCACGCGAAGGGGTCCACGTTTATGGTGGCCGATCGGGTGGACTGTCCGTTGCGGAGCACCTCGAGCCGCTTGCCCTTGGCGTTCCAGAGATTGACGATGAAGCGGATCGGACGCCCGAGGGGCAGCGTGTCGCCGATGGCGGCATCAATGGTTCCATCCGCGCCGACGTCGGCCGAGAAGTGCAGACGCGGCGCACCGGCTCCTGCCGTCACGTAGGTCCGCCCGTAGCGAATGCCCTCGACGATGCCTTGAGCGCTCAGTTCCTTGGCGTAGACATAGGTGAGCGGACGGCCGAGCGGGACGTCGGGACTGGCACTGTGGCTGCCGCCGACCGCACAGGCCTTGATGCCCGAGGACAGCAGTGTGCTCATGTAGAGAAGCGCCTGGCCGTTGGCCGACTGACCCCGGCTGGCCGCAGCGCGGGCCAGCGGGTGCGGGTAGACGTCGCCCTCGCGGCGGCCTACCTCGGGGCGCAGTGCTTCGACGGTGAGCGGGGGCACCTTGCGCCAGTCGCGGTACCAGACCTGGATCGCGTTGGGGTAGATCACGGGCCATTGCCACGGCGCGGCGGGAAGGCAGGGATGCGCGATGATGAACGCGCCCTTTTGCATCTGCACGCGGATCATCTGCGCCTGGGCCTCGCGCGGGTACGGCGTGACGCGCGGCAGGGTCCGCGGCGCCAGCAGTATCGCGTAGCCCAGGGCATCGGCCCCCCACTCCATCGCGGGTATCAACGCCAGCTTCTTGGACGAGAACCCCGGATCGGTGGTATGGGCCAGGGTGTTCCGGTCCGTGATCGCCAGGAAATCCAGTCCGGCACTCTCGGCGCGCTTCACGAGCTGCGCCACCGATTCCTTCCCGATGCTGTGCGTACTGAACGCCTGCAGGTCGCCCTTGTACCAGCCCGCCTTTGTGTTCAGCACCGGGTCCGGTATGACCAGCGCCGCCTCGCCGGGCACGCTGGCCGCGTCCGCCGGATCGGTCCCGGCGGCCAGTTCCACGCGGTCCAGGGCCAGGTCCATGTCCTTGTCGAAGCGCCGGAGCGGCACGTTGCCGCTGGCCCCTTCGAGCAAGGTCGCCAGTACATAGGCCGTGTCCCCCGGTTTGATCGCAATCCGCTTGATTTCAATCAAAATCGGGACGCCGTACTCGTAAACGTGCACATAGGCATCATATTCACCGGCGGCGACAGGGAATTCGCCAGCCCCCTTGGGCACCTCGACACGCTTGACGACCTCGGTCTGTCCAGGCCGCCGCAACTCGACCCGGGCGGTCAGGCTGCGACCGAGGACGTTGGAGACATCGACAAATACTACGCTGTTTGCCGAAGCGTCATCAGCCTCCGGAGAGGCAGGGCTAGGGGATTGAGCAAAGCCGCTTGGCCCCGACAACAGGACACCAACAAGAGCCAGCAGACCTAACAGCTTGATAAACCTAAGCATGTGCACGTTTTCTCCAACTAGAAGAGGATACTTGCTATTCCCACCATGGAGGCGCTAGAATACTAAGCTATCAGTAATTTTCCTCCTTTTCTACGAGCGGCTCCGGGGTGCAGTGTTGGGGCTCGTAGGTGTGTCGTGTCCTTCAATCTTATCGGGTGCTTGGGAGAAAGTAAAATGCTATCGAGCGTCGACATCAACAGCAGCTTGGCCGTCTATGTACAGATCGAAAATCACATTCAATTTGCCATCGCCTCCGGACGGCTCCAACCCGGTGACCAGCTCCCGTCGGTTCGTGAACTCTCCGAACGCCTTGACGTCAACCCCAACACGGTAGCCAAGGCGTACCGGGACCTCGAGGTCATGGGCCTGCTGTACACACGGCGGGGCATGGGCGTTTTCGTAAACAAGGGCATCGAGAGCAAGTGCCGCGAGGACTGCCACCGGCGCATCATCGGGCGGCTCCACGAAGTCGTCGCGGAAGCCAAGGCGGCCGGCATGACCGACAAGCAGATTGACGAGGTCGTCGCGAAGAGCGTCGCCTCGGACTCCGCGCCCTACGGCGTCACGCCGGACAACGTGCTCGCGCTGGCCAAGAAGAGGAAGCGTACCACGTAAGCATCACGCAGGTGTAAACAAAAGACCCGGCGGCAACGCAATCCGCCGGGTCTTTATTTTGTTGTCCGCCGCCGGCCTTTTCGCGGCCAAGATGCGAAAAGAAGGCCGCCTGTGCAGAGAGAAGGAACGAAGATCTGGCGGCTGCCGCCGGAAATCTGCCGCAAAATTCTTGACATTCCGACGCTTTTCCCGTATACTATAGACAGGTGGCTTGGGACCGCCGGATTGTTGGGCGCGAAATTTGTCAATTGTACTTGTATTCTTCTTCACGTTGATCCGGCTCCCATCAACCCCCTGACCGCCCTGTGGCGGGATACACGGTGCGAGGTGGGGTGCAGTTCACGGCCCCGAACCACAAGGGGAAACCTGGAATGGCAAAGGTTACCGAGACAATGCCCGCGGCGGAACGGGCACACGTCGAGACGACCGAGGGCTTCGGTCGCCTGACCCATGGCGCAAAGGTCAAGCGCGGGCAGCTCAATGCGGTGCAACAGGGGCGCTACGGCACGGGTCCCGCTCCGTATGGCTACCAGCGCGGTGAAGACAACGATGCGCCGCTCATCATCGACGATCGCGAAGCCGAAGTGGTGCGCATGATCTTTCGCGAGTACCTGCGCACCCGGAGCACGGGCAAGGTAGTCAGCTACCTGCACTCGCGCGGGGTCTACACCCGCAAGGGCAACAAGTGGTCCCGTCAGGCCATCGCGATCATCCTGGCCAACCGCACGTATCGCGGCCGCGTATCCTACGGCGACGTGGAGACGCAGGGACTGCACGAGGCCATCATTGATCCGGCCTTGTTCTACAAGGCCAATGCGCTCAAGGATCGCAAGCGGCGCAAACGGTCGAGCGCGAAAACGGCGGGATGACGCCCCGGCACAGGTAGTGGATTCATCAATGCGTACGGCGGTCGCTTGACGGCGGCCGCCGGACCTTTTTTGAGGGGACCAAGGAAGGAGGGTCGTGATGCTTGACCGCACCCAGACTGCGCTGGTTGTCATCGATTTCCAGGAAAAGCTGCTTCCAAAAATCGCGCGACAGGAAGACCTTGTCCCGCGGGCCCTGCGCCTGATTCAGGCGGCGCGCCTCCTCGATGTGCCGGTCCTGTGGACGGAACAGTATCCGAAGGGATTGGGCAGAACGGTCGATGCCATCGCGCGGGTGCTTGACGGTGAGACACCCATGGAGAAGACGGCCTTCGGCTGCCTGGGGTCGGCCACGTTCCAATCCGCGCTTGGGTCTGTCGCCCGGCGCCAGCTCCTCGTAACCGGCATTGAGACCCACGTGTGCGTGCTTCAGACGGCCCTGGGCGCGTTGGAGCAGGGATACGAGGTATATGTGGCGCGCGACGCAGTCGGGGCGCGCTGCACGGACGAGCACGAGGCGGCCTTGGCAAGGCTGGCGGCTGCGGGGGTGATGCTGGTCAGCTCCGAGATGGCGATCTTCGAGCTGCTGCGGGATGCGGCGGCCCCCGAATTCAAGGAGCTGCTGCCGCTGCTGAAGTAGGCGCGCCCCCGGACGTCACGCCTTTGGGGCGTCGTCCGGCTCGTCGTCATCGGGATACGGAAGCGGCGCGGGCGGCTCGTCTTTCACGGCATCGACGGTATCCGTGACCGTCTCCTCGACGGCGCGGGCGACTCCCTCGATGTAATCTTCTGGCCGGTAACGCGACAGGTCTCTGAGTTCCCGCTTGACGGGGCGCAGTTCCTTCTCGATGTCGCCTTTGACGTCGTCCACGTACGAGCGCAGGTCGCGGATGGTCCGCATCACGATCTTCGCAAACTCGGGAAAACGGTCGGGCCCCATCACAATAAGCGCAACGCCCGCGATCAGCGCCATCTCCCAGAATCCGATGCCTAACATGTCATCACGCTGCCTTTCCATCGCGGACAGCCCGCCGCCGCGCCACCGCGCGCGATGCCAGGATGCTGATTTCGTACAGAATCACCATGGGCACGAACAGCATCAGCATGGACTGGGGATCCGGCGGCGTGAACACCGCCGACAACACCGACAGGCCGACATACGATATCCGCCGGTAGCGCACCAGCATCTGCGGGGTGACAATCCCGAGATAGGACAACACGAAGACGATAGCGGGAAGCTGGAATGCAATCGAGAACCCCACGAGGACCTGCAGAATGAACGAGAGGGTTTCGCTGACGCGGAGCTGCGTCTCGACACCTTCGGGGGCCAGGGCCATCATGTACGGCAGCACGAGCGGCAAGACGCCGTAGTACGCCATGGCGAGTCCGGCCAGCGTGAGCACGCCGCATCCCCACAACAGGTACCGCACCGCGCGCCGCTCGTTTGGTCGAAGCCCCGGTATGACAAAGGCAAGTACCTGGTAGAGCACATAGGGCAGCGCGAGGACAAGGCCGCCGTACAGCGCCAGCCGAAGCCGGACGAGAAAGGCCTCGGTCGGATTGAGAACCGTGAGGATGGGTCCCTGACCCTCGGCATAGTTGGCGCGCAGCGGATGGATCAGAAGATAGAACAGGTCCTCGGAGAAGAAGGCGCACACGATGAACCCGGCCAGCAGCCCGAGCAGCGCACGGATGAGCCGCACCCGCAGCTCGGCCAGGTGCTCGGTAAAGGTCATGCGGACGTCATCGTTGGCCACGGGATTCCCTCATTCGGCGGGGATGGGCAACGTGCTTGGGGCGCACCCGGCGCCGCACGCGGACGGCGGCACCCCGGCACAAACGGTCAACTAGAATCGCGGAGGTGTCGGCGGCTGGGGCACTTCCGGCAGGGTCTCGTCGTCTTCGTCGATGCCGGACGGCTCGCCGCCGGCCACGAGTTCCTTGAGCGCCTTGCCGGGCTTGAAGGTCGCCACGCGCTTCTCGGAAATCGGTACTTCCTGTCCGGTCCGCGGATTGCGCCCCATGCGGGCATCGCGTTTCTTTATCTCGAACACACCGAAGTTGCGGATCTCGAGCCGCTCGCCTTCGGCCAGCGAATCAATGATCGCATCGAGCGTCGCCTGTACGACATTGGAGACCTCGTTCTGCGTGTACCCGAGCCGCTCCGCGACGTCGATTACGAGTTCACGTTTTGTCACAGGTTTCTCCTTTCGACTGAGGAATCAGATCGACTTTGGAGCAGGAACGGCTACCGGCCACGGAAGAAACTGTTCCACGAACTCATGTAAAGCTCCCGGATCTGAGGAACGCCGACCATGACTCCAAGGACGGCAAGCACGATGAGAAGAATCATGAGATTCTTCTTCGCTGCCTTGGACATGCCGCCGCCGCCGCGGCCGCCGCCACCGCCGCCTTCCGCAGAGCCGCCCGCCGGCGGAACCCACACCTTCACTCCCTGTTGGGCGCGATCGCGCTTGTCTTCCAGGCCGCCAAGCGTCTCATTGACCGATATGAATGCGCGGTGCCACTCATTCTGCAGCTTCTTGACGGCGACTTCGGACTGGGCGTAGATGGCCTCGAGCGACGTAGCGCTCGAGATGATATTCATGGCGTTGCCGTCGATGTTGTAGTCGGTTTGCAGGGTATCCTTGAGGACCTTGTGCTCGCGGGCCAGCTTGCTCTTGATCTTGAGGAACTGGTTCTCGAGCTGGGCCTTGTTGACGCCCGGACTCGGGTAGGCGGTGAGGATCTGGTTGAACAGCAACCAGTCATTCATGAACTCGACACACATCTGGTGGCGACGCTCGAGTTCGTCCACCAGCGCCTGCTGTTTCTTGCTCAAGGCCATCGTTCGCGTGCTCTCCCTGTTGACCGCAGTCCCCTGCCCGGCTCGCGGCGACTTTACCACCTCATCCAGCACAATCTAGCACACGTTCTGGAGGATGTCAAACCGCCTCACATACCTAAGTAATTGGTTACAGGCCAGTTATCCCGCTGGAGCCTGTTGCGTCCGCCACGCCGCGCCCGCGTCGAGGAAGTTGGTCAACAGCCGCTTGCCGCATTCCGTCAGGATGCTCTCCGGGTGAAACTGCACCCCCCAGACGGGGTGTTGCCGGTGGGCCACCGCCATGATTTCGCCCTCATCCGTCTCGGCGGTGATCTCCAGGTCCTTCGGGCAGGTGTCGCGCCGGATAATGAGCGAATGGTAGCGCGTCGCGGTAAACGGTGACGCAATCCCCGCGAACAGGGCACTGCCGTTATGCCGGATGGCGCTGGTCTTGCCGTGCATGATGCGGTCGGCGCGCACAATGTCGCCGCCATAGGCCGCACCAATGCTCTGGTGCCCGAGGCACACGCCCAGGATCGGCATCTCGCTGCCCAACTGGCGGACCACCTCGACGGAAATGCCCGCCTCGTTGGGGGTACACGGGCCCGGGGAGATCACCACGGCGGCGGGCCGCAGGGCGCGCAATGTCGTCACGTCGGTCGCGTCGTTCCGAAAGACCTTCAGCTCGACGCCCAGTTCGCCCAGGTACTGCACCAGGTTGTAGGTGAACGAATCGTAGTTGTCGATTAACGCGATCATAGTTCGAGCCCCTGTTCGGCAAATTCCACGGCGCGGAACAGCGCCTTTGCCTTGTTGACGGTTTCCTCGAATTCACGCTCCGGGTCGCTGTCGTAGACGATGCCCGCGCCCGCCTGCAAGTAGGCGACGCCGTCCTTGACCACCATGGTGCGGATGATGATACAGGTGTCCATTTCACCCGAAAAACTCACATACCCACACCCGCCGCTGTAGGGTCCGCGCCGCGTCGGCTCGAGTTCGTCGATGATCTCCATCGCGCGGATCTTGGGGGCCCCGGAGACCGTGCCCATCGGGAAGGTAGCCTTCAGCGCGGAGTAGGCATCCTCGCTGGCGCTGAGCTCGCCGGACACTTCACTGACGATATGCATGACATGCGAGTAGCGCTCGACCGTCATCAGACGCGACGGCGCGACGGAGCCCGGGACACTGACGCGGCCAACGTCGTTTCGACCCAGGTCGACCAGCATGATGTGCTCCGCGAGTTCCTTCTCGTCAGCCATGAGGTCCTTCTCGAGGGCGAGGTCCTCGGCGGCGTTGGCGCCTCGTGGCCGGGTTCCGGCGATGGGCCGCACCATGCACGTGCCGTTGCGTACCTGGGTCATCACTTCCGGACTCGACCCGACGAGGGTCACGTCCGGGAACTGCACGAGCGTCATGTACGGCGAGGGGTTGATGCACCGCAGCGCGCGGTAAAGGTTCACCGGACTCGCGTGGACCTCGCGCTCGAAGCGTTGCGACAACACGACCTGGAAGATGTCGCCCGCGCAGATGTACTCCTTGGCCTTGCTCACCGCCGCACAGAAGGCCTCGCGGCTGAAATTGGAGCGCAGGCCGTCGCCGGTTTCCCCGGTGTGGACCCGTTCGGTGGTCACCACCAGCGGGCGGCGCAGCGCGCGTTCGAGTTCGTCGATCTTGCGCAGCGCCTCGTTGTAGGCGGCATCCACACTGCCCTGCACGTGGGCGTTGGAGACGACCAGGATGCGGTTGCGGACGTGGTCAAAGATCAGGATCGTGTCGGTGATCATGAAATACAGGTCCGGCAACCCGAGGTCATCGGGGTTATTGTCGGGCAGCTTCTCGAAGAAGCGCACCTGGTCATAGGACATGTAGCCGACGGCTCCGCCATGGAAGGCCGGCAGACCGTCCACGTTGACCGGGTGGTAGGAGGCCATCAGCTTGCGCAGCTCGTCGAGCGGGTCGTCGGACTGAAACGATCCGCTGCGTCCTTCGCGCGTGATGGTGACGTCGCGGCCTTTCGAGCGGAAGACAATCGAGGGGTTGGCCCCCAGAAACGAGTACCGGCCGATGGTATCGGCCTTCTCGACGCTCTCGAGCAAGAACGCGTACTGTTGATTGCGCGCGATCTTCATGTACGCCGTCACCGGCGTCTCCAAATCGCCCACGACCTCGCGGTACACCGGCACAAGGGCTCCGGGGCGGGCGATCTTCCTGAATTGGTCCAAATCGGGATGCACCATGATCTCACCCTCCGTTGGACGGCGCTCAGGCCGTTGCTACGCCGTCGCCTGACAGCACGATGCCGCCGTCAGCACCGACCAGCCGGTAAAAGCAGCTTGTTTCGTTCGTGTGACACGTGGGACCGACGGGATCGCACTTGACCAGCAAGGCATCGGCGTCGCAATCGGTCCGGATCTCCTTGACATGAAGCACGTTGCCCGACGACTCGCCCTTGAGCCAGAGTTTCTGCCGCGAGCGCGACCAGAAACAGGCCTTCTTCTCGCGCAGCGTGATGTCCAGCGATTCCTGGTTCATGTACCCCACCATCAGCACCTGGCCGGTCTGGTGATGCTGAATCACGGCGCAGATGAGGCCTTTGTCGTCGAACTTGATGAGGTCCTGAAGGTTCATGATCGGGATCCTTTCTGACACGGCGTTGCAGAACAGCAATGAAAAAAGAAAAGGCGATCGCCGGGAAAAGACGGGGCGATATTAGTGGACGGGCGAGGTACGCCATCGACGGGCAAGGCGGGCGGGAAAGCTCATACCGTCGTCTCCTGTGGCGCACGTGGCGTTGGGTAACACCGTTTCTGTACCTAGCATGTCACGGACGCGACCATGAAAGCAACCCCCTGCGGGGGCGCGCCCGTTCCAATGGGTCACTAGCTCTTCTCGTCGTCGTCCTGATCGATGGACTCGACATCCTGCTCGCCGTACCAGGCCGGACCGGACTCCCGGTTGGCGTCGCCGGCTTCACCGTGCGACGGGAGAATCAGGGGTTCGCCCGGCAGACCGGTGACCCCGTACTCCTCGTGGGCCCGGCGCAGGTCGGCCGTCTCGACGGGCACCCGCTCGGGATGGAGGCGCGCCGCAGGCTGCGGGGCGGCCGGCTCGTCCTTGCGCGCGGCCTTGGAAGGCGGCTCGACGATGATGTTCTGAATGGTCACCTGGACTTCGATATCATCGATGCCGAGGATGTTGGCGGCGGTGGTCTTGATCTTGTCCTGTATGCGGTCCGTCAGGTCCCGCACGTCCTCGTCGGGCGACTTGAAGACGGACAGGCCGACCTGGATGCGGACGCTGCGGTTGTCCTCGATAGGCGTCAGCGACAGGTTGACTTTCTTGACCTCGCGCATCTTGCCCGTTACCCGATGCAGGCTGCTCTCGACGGCATCAAGCCGGATATCCACGCGCCCGTGGGTGCCGGGGAACGAGATGACCTTCTTGCGGCGCTGGGGAAACAGCGGCAACACGACGAGCAGACCAATCAGTGTCAGGAGGGTGGCAATCAGAAAGCGGAAATAGTCGGTCTGCGGAATCAGGTCCAGGAAGCGCTGATAGAGCTGGTCAAAACCATACGTGGTAAGCAGCAGCCCCTCGGCAAGTACTACCAGTCCCAAGATCTTGCGAACGGTGATCTGGAAGACTCTCATGAGGCAACCCCCTTTCCGCGCGAAGCCATCTGTTCCGCATCGGTGTCGTCCACAAACTCGATGTCGGCGATGTAGACGTTGATCTGCCCGACCGGCTGGTCGGACATTTGGCGGATCGCCGACAGCACGGACTGCTGAATCGACGGTCCGAGGCTCCGGAGATCGGTCCGGTAGCGGACGATGACCGAGATGTCGATGAGGAGCCGGCCGTCGTCCTCGAGACGGGCCGTAACGCCCGGCGTGCGGCTGATGCCCAGCATCTCCGTGAACCCGGAGTTCAGCCGGACGACGTCCGGATGCCTGAGGGTCTCGTGAGCCGCCACCTTGGCGTACACGCTCATGTCCACTTCGTGCCGTCCGAGATCCACGGGTTCGCTCATGGTGCTATTCCTGTACTATCTCACCTTGGGCAGGTGTTCCTCGACCATGTCCGCCGACAAATCGCCGCGCCGGAAGCGGTCGCTGGCCACGACCTTGGCGCAGATCGAGGCGCTGTTCTTCACGCCGTCGGTCGTAAACTCATCCAGCGCGCCGACCAAGCGGTCAATCGCCTCGTTGCGGTCGCGCCCTCTGGCGATAACCTTGGCCAGCAATGAATCATAATACCTTGGAACAACATATCCCGCAAAGATATGCGTGTCAACGCGGATGCCGGGGCCGCCCGGCATATGAAGCCGCTTGATCAGCCCGGGACTCGGGATGAAGTTGTTCTCGGGATCCTCGGCATAGACGCGCGCCTCGATCGCGTGTCCGCTCGGCGGAAGGCTGTTGTAGCCCAGATGCTCGCCGTAGGCGATCCGGATCTGTTCCCGGACCAGGTCGATGCCGGTCACCTCCTCGGTGACAGGATGCTCCACCTGGACCCGCGCGTTGAACTCGATGAAATAGAACTCGCCATCGGGCGCCAGCAGGAACTCGGCCGTCCCGGCATTGCTGTAGCCCATGGCGCGCGAGGCGCGAATGGCGGCCTTGCAGAGCTTGCTGCGCAGCGACGAGTTGACGACCGCCGACGGGGTTTCCTCGATCAGTTTCTGGTGGCGGCGCTGGACGGTGCATTCGCGCTCGCCCAGGGTGATGATCTTTCCGTGGTTGTCGCCGAGCACCTGGACCTCGATGTGGCGGGCATTCTCGACGAACTTCTCGAGGTAGACGCCCGCATCGCCGAAAGCCGCCTCGGCCTCCGTCATCGCCAGCGACAGCGCGCTCTGGAGGGTGACGTCGTTATGCGCGATGCGCATGCCCTTGCCCCCGCCGCCGGCCGAGGCCTTGATCAGCACGGGGAAACCGATGGAGCGGGCAATCTTGAGCGCCTCCTGCGGGTCCTTGATCAGGCCCTCGCTGCCCGGAACGATCGGGACGCCCGCATTCCGCACGGCCTCGCGGCACCGGGACTTGTCGCCGCTCAGGGCGATGGCCTCGGGCGTGGGACCGATGAAACCGATGTTGCAGTCGCGGCAGATGGTGGCGAACTTGGCGCTTTCGGACAGAAACCCGTAGCCGGGGTGGATGGCCTGCGCGTCGCTGATCTCCGCGGCGGCGATGATGCTCGGGATCTGCAGGTAGCTCTCATTGGCCTGTGCCCGGCCAATACAAATGCTTTCGTCGGCCAAAAGGGTGTGGAGGCTGTCCTGGTCGGCTTCGGAATAGACGGCGATCGACGTGATGCCGGCCTCGCGGCACGCCCGGATGATTCGTACCGCGATCTCGCCGCGGTTGGCAATGAGTATGCGTCGGAACATAAGCCGCTACATCTCGTCTACTGGACGGACAACGAACAGCGGCTGGCCGTATTCGACCGGCTCGCCATTCTCCACCAGGACCTTGACGATTTCCGCCTTGAACTTGGCCGTCACTTCGTTCATCAGTTTCATGGCCTCGACGATGCACACCGTCTGGCTCTCCTCCACCACGTCGCCGGCCTGAACGAAGGGCGGATCGCCAGGAGAAGGCGAACTGTAGAAGGTGCCGACCATCGGCGACATGATGGTGGGCAGCCCGGCGTTCTCGTCCACCTGCGCAGGTGCCCCGGCGGCCGGGACCGCCGCAGTATCGGCGGCTTGGACGAACACGGGCTGTGGGGCGGCGGCGGACGGCGCGGCCATCGGGACCGTGTGGGTCACCACCTGCTGGGGCAGATGCTTTTTCAGGCACATCCGCCGGCCTTCTTCTTCGATTTCGATCTCGTGCAGATTCGATTCCTCAAAGAGGCGCATCAAATCCTTGAGCTGTTCAAGGTCCACAGCAAAACCCTCCGCCCTGGTTTCTGTTGGCTGCTCCAATGCCCTAACCGGCCCGTTCGACGTATTCGCCCGTACGGGTGTCGACTTTCAGCACATCCCCCTCATTGATGAACAGGGGCACCTGAATGGTCACACCGGTCTCGAGCGTGGCGGGTTTGGTGCCGCCCTGGGCGCGGTCGCCCTGCACGCCTGGATCCGTCTGCGCCACCGCCAATTCGACGGAAATCGGCACCTCCACCCGCATCACACGGCCTTGGTAAAACGTCAGATAGGCGTCCCCGTTTTCCTTCAACCAGTCGCTGGAATCGCCCACAACGGCCTTTCCCACTTCAATCTGCTCGAAGGTCTCCTTGTGCATGAAGTGAAACAGATCGCCGTCGTTATACAGGTACTGGTAGGTGTCGGTCTCCAGGCGGGCGTCTTCCATGCGCTCGCCCGAGCGGAAGGTCTTCTCGACCACGCGCCCGGTGATCACGTTCTTGAGCTTGGTGCGCACGAACGCGCCCCCTTTGCCCGGTTTGACGTGCTGAAACTCGACAATCTCCATGAGATCGGTGTTCTGAACGATGATCAGGCCGTTACGGAAATCCGCCGTTGAAATCATGCTTGCAGTACCTTCAGTTCCTTGGGGGTCGCGGTCAACACCTCGCACCCGTGCTCTGTTACCACAACGAGGTCTTCAATGCGGACGCCGCCCTGCCCGGGCAGATAGATCCCCGGTTCGACCGTAATCACCATGCCGGCTTCCAGCACGGCCTGCGATTCGGCGTTCAGACGCGGCGCCTCGTGGACCTCGATACCAACGCCATGGCCCAGACCATGGCCAAACCAGTCCCCAAACCCTGCGGCGGCAATCATGTTGCGGGCGACCGCGTCGACCTCCCGGCACGGAACGCCGGGCCGGATTGCCGCAAGCGCCGCCTCCTGGGCGGCGCGCGTTACGTCGTAAATCTCTGTGAACCAAGTGCCGGGAATCGTACCGAATGCGCAGGTTCGAGTCAAGTCAGAGCAGTAGCCGTCGCGCCGGCAGCCGAGGTCCAGCAGCACGACATCGCCGTGATCGAGCGTGCGGTCGCCGGGTTCGCCATGGGGCAGCGACGACCGTTCGCCAAACAGGACAATGGTGTCAAAGGATGCGCCCGATGCCCCCCGGCGCTTGAATTCGTACTCGAAACGCGCCGCCATCTCCTGCTCCGAGTCCCCCTCGCCGAGCGTCAGCAGCAGCTCGGCCAGCACCTCCTCGGCCAGCAGCGACGCGCCGCGAATCGCCTCGATCTCGCCGGGGCTCTTGCGCCACCGGAGCGGGGCCAGAAACCCCGCACGCCCGGCAATCTCGCCTTTGAACTGCTCGGCCAGGGCATCGGCGTCCGCCACGCACACCCGCCGCGTATCCAACACCACCCGCCGGGCGCCCAGTTCGGCAAGGCGCCGCGCGGCGTTGGCCGGGAGCGGCCCGCGAATCTGCTCGACGGTCACGTCCTGGGCCTCGGCCTGGGCCTGTTCCGTATACCGGCTGTCGCAGAGGTAAAGTGCGGCGTCTTCGGTCACGATGACGATGGAAGACTGCTCGACGAAGTCAATGGAACCGGCCCGGACACCGCTGAGATACTGGTTGTCGGCTGCGGCAAAGCTCAACCAGGCATCTGCCTGCTCGGCGCGGAGCAGGGTCCGCAACGCGTTGATGCGCGCGCTCATGGCGTGTCTCCCATACCGTTACGGTACCGCAAACCGGGGGACCATTGAAAGCCGGGCCGAACGCCGGCGTCAGGAGAGGGTCGCGAGTCGCGCCGCGTGTGCACGCGCGTCCTCGGCCTCGCGCCGCAACGCCCCGGCCCGGGCCGCATCCTCGCCCCGGGCGACCGCCTCGGCCAGACGGTCCAGCAGGGTCGCGTAGTCGCGCCACAAATCGGGGGATGATGGATACAGATCGCAGGCGCGGCGCATCTCGTCCAGGCCCATCTGGTAGTACCGGGCGCCGCCGGGTCCCGACTCGATGCTGGCGCGCAGCCAGTAGGCCTCGCTCAGCCACCGGCGGAACCAGCTCTGCTGCGGGCTCCGGGCGACGGCCTTCTCGGCCCACTCGACGGCCTGAAGCACATACCGCTGGCGCAACTCGGGGACGTCCGCGTAGCGCTGAAGCAGGGCGTTGCCCTGATACAACACCCCGGCCACGTGCGGACTGTGGGAATAGATGGAGTCACTCATCCTGAGCCGCGCCAGCCAGGCTTCGAAGCCGGCCATGAATTCTTTCTTGGCGATCGGACGGTTACGAACCACGGCCAGCGCGTTGGCGGGCACGGGTTCGTTGCCGGGCAGCGGCCGGGTGGCTTGCGGCGAACCCGGCACGGCCAGGCGCAGTTCCGCGAAGGTTTCGAGCACCGCCCGGCTCTGCACAAAGGCGCTCAGATGGGCAACCGGAATCACGGGCAGTTGCCTGGAATCACCCGGAGGCACGTCGGCCATGGCGAAAAGCTGCTGCGCCGTCTCGAGCTTGCGCCGCAGGTCGCGCAGGTCGCCCACGCTCCAGACGCCACCGCCGCTCAACAGGACGTCCGCCGCGTAGACGCGCGCGCTGGCCCCGGCGGTCAGTGCGAGCACGATCAGAAGGGGCACCGACACATATTGATGCCAGGCCACGGCCTCGCGCGAGGCATCGTCGATCGCGGCGTAGGCATAGAAAACGCCCGCCAGCAGGAACACGAAGAAGACCAGCGATGGGTTGAAGAAGTTGAAGTCGACCGCCGCGTGCGCCAGAAAGGCCATGACCCCGGCGTAGAGGCCGGTCAGTGTCCAGCGCGTGTGGCGGCACGTTTCGCGCAGGATGCGGCGCCCGCCCCATACGGCGAAGTAGAGCCAGAATCCGCAGAAGGCGAGCGCGCCGAAGATGCCGGTCTCGCACCACGCCTGCAGGTAGTCGTTGTGGGCCGCCTTGACCTCGCCCGCGCCGGGACGCTGGTATTTCGGGTAGACCGTGCCGAAGTTCCCCAGACCCACTCCGGACCAGAAATTGTGCCGGGCCATCGTCAGCCCGGTGCGCCAGTAGCTCAGCCGCAGCCGGAACGAGGCCGGGTTCGCCAGATCCGACGTGGTCAGCTGCTTGCCCTCAACCTCGATGGCCTGCGAGAAACGCTGCGGCGCCGTCCCGTCGGATACTGCGGCGTCCTGTTGGGCATACAGCCTGGGTGCGACGGCGCTGAGGGCCAGCGTCACGAGAACCGCCACGGCGACCGTCTTCATCGCCGCGGTGAGCCGTGGCCCGGGCCGTCCCTCTCGCAGCCGGGCGATATAAAGGAGCATGCCGCCGAGCGCCAGTGCCCCGGCAAGCGCCAAGTACCCGCCACGGCTGTAGGTCAGCCAGAGCGAAATGCACTGGAACAGCAGGATGACCGGCATGACCCCGGCGCGCAGGAACTGCGCGCCAAGCGAGGCGCCGTATGCATGGACGGCAACCGCTGTCCCCGCGGCCACCGACAGCGGCAGGAGCACGATGAACAGCGCGCTGAGCCCGGGCTGACTCCACCAGTCCTGGCGATCCGTCGCCACCGCGTACAGAAGCGAGTAGGTGTACCACCCGGTGGTCGCCAGGAGGGCGAAAAGCGCGGCCCCGGCTCCCGCGGCCTGCAACCGGCGCGTCTGACCGTCACCGCGCGTCGGCGTGGCCGCGCGCCACCGGCCCAGTTGCTCGCGTATGGTCGCGATGCTGCGGACGACCTCGCTGAGTACGAGGGGAATGCCACAGATAAGGAACGCGGCCAGGGCGTTGGGAAACAGGAAACTGCCGAAGGCGCGGTTCACGTTGAGCCGGTGGGCGAGTTCGGGGTTGAGCTCGTCCGCGCCGAACATCGCCTGCAGGAACCCGGGGTTTTCGATGATTTGACGCCGGACGGAGGGCAGCATGTACTCGTAGTGCAGGTAGCTCCAGACCGCGTGGGTCAGTTGCGCGACGAGGAAGCCGCCAAGCACGATGGCCACGGCGCGCCGGGTGCGGATCGCGTTGGCGGCCAGCAGGAAAAGGAAGAAGTGCCCCGCCCAGAACAGGAGCGTCCGGTACGTGGCGTCCACCTGCACCGTGCCGAAGCCGGTCAGCAGGGCGATGGCCAGGAACGCGCCCAGGATCAGCGTCGGGATACCGTGGCGGAACGCGCCGCCGTTGAGGCTCAACCGCATCGTCCAGACGGCGAAGCAGATCAGGATGACCCACAGGAAATAGGTGTTTTCGGCCGGGTAGGTGATGCCATCGCGCCAGGCGCGCAGGACGGCGAGTGTCGCCAGGGCCCACGCAGGCCACTCGCTGGCGAAGGCCCGCAGCCAGCGATGTGCCAGCGAGGCGCCGGCGGGGGTGGCCGGTGCGGGGCTGGCGGGTCGCGGTCCCGTTTTCGGCATCTAACGTTCTCCGGATTTGCGGCGCCCGGCATTCATGAGCAGCATGATGAGCAAAAACAGCCCCAGCGCCTGGGCCAGGATAATCACGGTGCCGCCGGGGTTCACCTGGGGCAGCAGCGCCCCGCCCAGACCGACCACCGCCGCCACCAGAAAGATGAACTCGACCGCATGGCGTGGGCTCATGCCCAGATCGACCAGCCGGTGCGAGAAATGGCGCTTGTCGCCCTTCATGATGCTCTCGCCGTTCCGCCAGCGGATGTAGACCACGGTTATCGTATCAAATATCGGCACGCCCAGAGCCAGCAACGGGGCCGCGACGGCGACGCGCGAGGCGGTGTTCTCTTCGGTGTAGAAGGTGCCGACGACCGCCACGGTGGACAGGATGTAGCCGCAGAACATCGACCCGGCATCCCCCATGAAGATCCGGGCCGGATTGAGGTTGTGATACAGAAAGCCGGCCACGGCGCCCGCAAAGACCATCAGCAGCGCACACGTGAAATACTGGTTGGTGGGCAGCACGCACAGGAAGAAGGAAAACGCGGCGATGACGGAAACCCCGCCGCTCAGTCCGTCCATGTTGTCCAGAAAATTCATGGAATTCGTGATACCTACCACCCACATGATGGTCAAGAGCGACGCGATCCACGTCGAAGTCGTGGCCAGCGCCTCGGGGGTCAGCATCTGATTGAGTCCAATGAGTTCGAGGAAGTACCCGACGAAGAGATTGAGTTGAATGCCCGACAGCACCAGCACCAGCGCGGCCGCGATCTGGCCGACAAGCTTGATCTCGGGTTTGAGGGTCTTCAGGTCGTCGACGATTCCAAGAATGAAGATAAGGGCGCCGCCCGCGAAGATCCCGGTGATTTTGATCTCGATGGTGTCGGCATCGCCGAGGAACGAGAGGATGTTGGTCTCCAGCCACTGGTATCCGAACACCCGGACAGGTTTGAGCAGCCAGACGTGCCCGAGGAGCACAAGGTAGAAGGTCGTCACGATGGCGACCCCGCCCAGGAGGGGCTTGGGCTCGACGTGCATCTTGCGCTCGCCGGGGTGATCGTAGAACCGGTAGCGCACCGCGAACCAGCGCAGCAGGCTCGTCAGCAGGGCGCTGATAACGAACGACACCCCCAGCGCATAGGCGAATATCAGGTACCAATTGAGGCTCATGGCTGCTTCTGGTATTCCTCGAATTCCTGTCGCGCCACGGTCTGCGCGGCAAATTCCCGGGCCACACGTTCCTGGGCCGTCCGGCCCATGGCATGCCGCAGGGCCGCATCACGCACCAGCCCGTTGATCGCCCCGGCCAGCGCGCGCGCGTCCGCCGGGGGCACGTTCAACCCGGTCTGCCCGTGCAGATTGGCGAATTCGACCCCCGTGCCCAGGCGCGTTGCGACGACCGGCTTCCCGCACGCGTGCGCCTCGAGGATCGACACCCCGAAGGCCTCGCTGCGCGCGATCGAGGGAAAGGCCACCACCTCGCACCCGTGCAGGTGGGCCACCAGGTCCTCGTGGGACAGTTCCCCTGGAAACGCGATCGTCACGCCCAGACGCGACGCCAGTTCCTGGCAATGGACGCGCTCGGGACCGTCGCCGGCGATGACCACCGGCGCCTCGATCCACTGGGCCGCCTCGACCAGATACGGCAATCCCTTGTAGTAACGGTGTCTCCCCGAGAACAGGACATAGCCGCCGCCGTACCGGGCGCGAAGGGCCGCGACCCGGTCATCCGGGGGCGGCGCAAAGGCTGCGGCCTCCACCCCTAGAGGCACAACATGGCACTTCTCCGCCACCTCCTGCAGCACCGGCGACGTGGCCACGTACTGTTCAGACGTGGGCAGGATGATATCAGCTTGATGCAGGAAAGTCATCAAAAGGGGCCTATAGAGCCGGAGGGTGCGGGCCTGGCGGACCACGTCGCTGTGGTAACGCACCACGAGGCGGCCCCGGGGACGGGCGAGGAGCCAGGCCATCTCGGCGGTCGGACAGGGCACATGCACCACGTTCACGTCGGCGGCGAGGTGCCGCAGATAGTGCGGAAAGGCAGGCGAGAGCGGCGTGCTGAGCGCACGGCCCCACTCCCCCACCTCGGTGACGAGGGTACCGTCACGGTCCACCTGCCGGGTGTGGTGACTGCGGCTGCACGTCAACGCCGCCACCTCGGCCCACTGGCGCTGGTAGCGGCAAAGAAGGGCCATGTGCCCCTCAATCCCGCCCCGTACGGGCGGGAAGAAGTCCTTGTATATGTGCAGAATCCTCATGGACACGCCCTGTTCACAGGCCCTGTAGGCCCAGTACCCGCCTGTAGCTGGCCAGCGTCTGCTCGGCTGTGTTGCGCCACGTGAAGCACGCCGCCCGCCGGGCACCCTCGACCGCCAGCCTGTCGCGCAGGCCACTGTCCCCCACGATCCGGGTGAGTCCCGCGCCCAGCGCCTCGACGTCCCCGGGGTCGACCTGAAGCGCCGCGTCTCCCACCACCTCGGGCAGGCTGGAGCAGTTCGACGTCAGCACCGGCGCACCGCAGGCCATCGCCTCGAGCGGCGGCAGCCCGAATCCCTCCCATAGTGACGGCCAGACGAACGCCGTGCAAGCGCTGTACAGGGCAGACTGATCCCCGGCGTCCACAAACCCCGGAAGATGAATGCCCTCCGGACGGGCCACCCGGCCAACAGCGGCATCCAGCGCGTCGTTCTTCCATCCGCGCCGTCCCGCCAGCACCAGGTCGACGTCGGACGCCACCGACTGGTCCCACGCCTGCACGAGACGCGCCAGGTTCTTGCGCGGTTCGAGCGTGCCCATATACAGGAGATAGGGTCTGCGGAGGCCAAATTTCCGGCGCACCGCCTCGCACTGCGCGGTGTCCGCGGGCCGGAACGACTCGTCCACGCCCAACGGCACGACGTCAATGCGGTCTGCGGGCACGCGCAGGTAGGCCTCCACGTCCTCCGCGGTTGCTCGGGAATCCGCAATGACCCGGGCCGCGTGCCGCACGCCCGCTGCCACCGCGTGGCGGTAATAAAGGGCGCGGTTGGCGCGGTACCAGCCTGGGAAACGGAAGAAGGTGAGGTCATGCACCGTCACCACGGCGTTGCGGACTTCGCGCAGCGGCCCGACATTGGCGGGGTAGTGAACGAGGTTCGCGCGATGCCGCGCCGCGGCCTGCGGCAACGCGACGTGGTCTTCCCAAAGCCGCCGCCAGGGCCGCGACAGGTCGCGCTCGGAGAACGCGGTCCGCGCCCCGTAACGGTGGAGCGGGCGCGGGGTCTGGCGCGGCCAGAAAAAAAGGAAATCAAACGGACTCTCGATCTCGGGCAACCATTGGGCGAGTGCCTCGGTGTAGCGACCGGTGCCGCTCCGGTTGCCGGCCTGCAGGCCATTGTAGAGCACCAGCATCAGGCGAGCCTCCGGTATACGTCGAGGACCGTGCGTGCGGCGGCCTCCCAGGAGAACCGCGCGGCCTGCTCCCGTCCGCGCGCCGCCATGCGTGTGCGCAGCGCCCCGTCGGACCCCACGCGCTCCATGGCCTCGGCCAGTGCCTCCGTGTCCGAGGCATCACAATACAGCGCGGCGTCGCCGCCTACCTCGGGCAGGGACGAGTTGTCCGCCGTGATCACGGGGCACCCGCAGGACATGGCCTCGAGCACCGGCAATCCGAATCCCTCGTAGAAGCTCGGAAACACCAGCGCCTCGGCTCCCCGGTACAGGTCAACGAGATCACTGTGCTCCGCGACGTAGCCTATCCGGCGGATGCGATCCGGCAGCCCCACCTCCTCGAAGGCCCGGTTCGTGGCGGCCAGGTTCCAGCCGGGCCGCCCGACCAGCACCAGGTCGTGCGGAAGGCGTCGCGCCACGGCGCCAAACGCGCGCAGCAGGCCCGGCACGTTCTTGCGGGGCTCGAGGGTGCTGACAAACAGGAAATAGGGCCGTTCCACCCCGATTGAGGCGGCGACCCGCGCACGGGCGGCCTCGCGCGGACCAAGCGTGAAGCGTCCATCCACCCCGCCGCAAGCGACGGCCACGTCCTCCGGGGCCACCCCCAGCCGCTGCACTACGTCGCGCTTCGTAGCCTCCGAGCACGTGACGATGGCATCGGCCTGACGCGCAAAACGCTGGATGCTGCGCGAAAAGGGACCGACAATGCGCGGGCTGGCGAGTTCGGGTACCGCCAGAAAAGCCAGGTCGTAGATCGTCAGTACCCGCCGGGCCGTCGCGACCGGGGGCAGGTAATAGTTTGTCGCGTGAAACACGTCGACGCCCCCGAGCAGACTGTCCACCTTGGGAGCATTCAGGGCCGTCCAGACCCCGTATAGCGCCCGCGTGGGAACCGGCAGGTGCCGGTGCGCCATCGGGCGGCCGAAATTGACCGGCTGGGGCCGGCCCAGTCCCGAGGAAAACCCGGCAAAGACGTCGCCCGGCGCCTGGGCGAGCAGGTGCTGAAGCAGGTAGTAGCAGTAGTGGCCGACGCCGGTGCGCGCGCGCACGGCGGGGCCGATATCGATACCGATCCGCATGAGCGGCTCCGGTCGAGGCCGCGGTTTCCGCCGGGCGGATGGTAGCAGCCGCGCGCAGGCGCCGTCAAGGCGGCCGGGGAGGGGCCTGTGCGCATAACACAAGTTTTTCCATGGACTTCCGCGCCAGCTTGGTGGCGGCGGTGCGCTTGACACGCTTGGGCACGTATGCTAGACTCCGGCAGTTAGCACTCCATCATGTCGAGTGCTAATACAAAGGCGGATGCCATGCATCAGACTCCGGCCCTGAATGAACGGGAACAGCTCATCCTGCAGGCGATCGTGCATACCTACGTCACGACCGCCGAGCCGGTGGGATCGCGAACAATCGTCAAACGCTACAACCTTGGCCTCAGTCCGGCCACGGTGCGCAACGTCATGGCGGATCTCGAGGCGGCGGGCTTCCTGCAGCAGGTGCATACCAGCTCCGGCCGCATACCCACCGACCAGGGTTACCGCTACTACGTCGACTACCTGATGAAGGTACAGGAGCTGGGCGAATCGGAGCGGTTCCGCATTCAGGAGGAGTACAACCGGCGGCTCGAGGACGCGGACGATCTGTTGCGGCATACGAGCTACCTGCTGGCCATCGTCTCGCACCAGACGGGGATCGTGGCCTCGCCGGACGAGACAACGGCGGAGGTGCGCCGGATCGAGATCCTGCCGATCAGCGATGCCCGCGTGGCGCTGCTGGTGGCGGACAGCTACGGCGGGGTCCGCACGTCGATCGTGACGCTGAACCCGCCGCTGGACGCGCGGGAAATTCCGAAGTTGAACGCCTTTTTGAACGAGCATCTGCGCGGGGTGAACACCAAGCGGGTTGCGGGGGCGCTGCAGCACATCATGCAGGCCTACGTGGACGAACGGCACCGGCTCGCGGAGGACGCGTTGCGCGTGGTGTCGATGCTGCCGCCGCAACGCGGGCGCCTTTTCCTGGAAGGAGCGAACCAGCTTCTCGAAGAGCCCGAGTTTCGCGATGTCGTCAAGGCGCGCGAGGTTTTCGGTATACTTGAAGAGCATGATCAACTCGGCGAACTGCTCCGTGCCCGGCTGCGCGATGGCGAGCGCACAGGGCCGCGCGTGTTGATTGGATCGGAAGCGCAGTCCGAGGCCTTCCACGAGATCAGCGTGGTCGGATCGCCCTACCACGTCGGGTCCGAGCAGGTCGGCATGCTGGCGGTCCTGGGGCCGCGCCGCATGCCGTATCCGCGCGTGATGGCATTGGTCGACTACACGGCCAACATGCTCAGCAGGCTGCTGACGCGCCTGGCAAGCTGATCGCCACGATTTCAGCGTGCACCCGGCATTCATCCACTCCACGTTGAAAGGGATATGCATGAAACGTTCAGAGTCCAAAAGCGAGCTTGAGAAGCGGCTCGAAGAGCGGGCCGCGCGGGAAGCGGCCGAGGCGCAGGCCGCGGATGCCGCGCCGGACACCGAGACCCTCGGTGAGGATGCGGTGGAACTGGAACCCGTTGACGAGCGCATCGAATCGCTTTCCGACGAGGTCGAGCAGTGGAAAGACCAGGTGCTGCGGGCCCGGGCGGAATTTGACACGTACCGGCGACGCGTCGCGCGGGATGCCGAAAAGACCCGCCAGATGGCCGCCGAGAACCTGGTCCGGGACCTGCTTCCGGTACTGGACCACCTGGAGTTGGCCCTGCAACACAGCGGCGACGCCTCGGGCGGGTTTGCCGAGGGCGTGGAGATGGTGCGCAAGCAGATGCTGGACGTGCTGACGCGGCACGGCGTAGAGCCCATCCCCGCCTTGGGCGAACCTTTCGATCCACACGTACACGAGGCCCTGATGCGCCAGCCGTGCCCGGACTATCCGGCCGACGCGGTCTGTCAGGAATTCCAGCGCGGTTACCGGCTGGGCGGCGTCGTGCTGCGTCCGTCGAAGGTGGTGGTCAGCGCGGGCGCGGAAGACGACGAAACGCAACAGGACACTGAGTGAGGTTACATGCCCAAAGCCAGAGATTTTTATGAACTCCTCGGCGTCCCGCGCGATGCCAGCGACCAGGATATCCGCAAGGCCTATCTCAAACTCGCCCACAAGTATCACCCGGACAAGACCGGGGGCGACAAGGAGGCCGAGGAGAAACTGAAAGAGATCAACGAGGCCTACGATACCCTCAAGAACAAGGAAAAACGCGCCCGCTACGACCAGTTTGGCGGCCAGGACAGCCCCTTTGGCGCAGGTTTTGGCGGCGGGGGGTTCGAGGGCTTCGGCGGATTCAACGGCGCGGCGGGGTTTGACACGCCGTTCGAGGACTTCTTCGACGTCCTGTTCGGGCGCGGCGGCGGCGGCAACCGCGGTGGACGGCGGCGCGCGGCCCCGGGCAACGACCTCGAGTACCGCCTGAGCGTCAGCCTGCGCGAGGCCGCAAAGGGCGTCCAGCGCAAGGTTCAGTTCCACCGGCAGGAAGTGTGCGGCGATTGCAGCGGCTCCGGAGCGGCCCCCGGCACACAGCCCGAAGCATGCTCGCAGTGCGGCGGCGCGGGACAGGTCCGCATGGCCCAGGGCTTTTTCAGCGTTACACGTCCCTGCCCGCGATGCCGCGGCACGGGACGCACGGTCGCCACACCGTGCAGCCGGTGCTCAGGCGCGGGACGGGTGCAACTGCAACGGGAGCTGTCCATCGACATCCCGGCGGGGGTTGACTCGGGTTCGCGGCTGCGCGTGGCGGGCGAAGGCGAGCCGGGCATCGGCGGCGGGCCGCGCGGCGACCTTTTCATTCACATTGATGTTGAGGAAGACGATGTGTTTGTCCGCGAGGGCAACCACGTCATCTGCAACATCCCGATCAGTTTCACGCAGGCCGCGTTGGGCGCCACGGTGCGCGTGCCGACGCTGGACGGCGAGACGGACCTCCACATTCCCGAGGGCACCCAGACCGGAACGCCGTTCCGCCTGCGCGGACTGGGCATCCCGGACGTGCGCGGCTATTCGCGGGGAGACCAGATTGTGCGCGTGCAGGTGGAAACTCCGCGCAAACTGAACAAGGAACAAAAGGAGTTGCTGCGGCAGTTCGAGGAACTGTGCAACGCCAAGACGTATCCGCTCCACCAGCGGTTCTGGGACTCGCTCAAGCGGTCGTTCACGGGAAAACCCGAGGCCTGACGCTTACCACTCCCATTTGTACCCGGCCTTGGCGCCGGGTTTGGACCCGAGATCGACGTCGATGTTCAGGCCTTCGAGCCCGCCGACGTGGAGTTTGGGGCGTCCCCGTTCATCAAGCTTGACGGCCGCTCGGGACTCGCCGTCCACACCTTCGGCAATCACCCACTCGCCCGTACCGATGTAGGCCCGGCGCCGCTCCAGCTCACGGGTGTGCCGCTGATCCTGGAGCCACTCCTTCGTGAAGGCCCGGTCCGGCGGTCCCAACACACACCCCGCAGAAACCATACACAACCCAACCGCCATGGCGCGCTGAAGGGGCTTTGTGTATATGCTCCTGGCAGTCGTCATGGGTGGTTGTCCTTTCACTCAAGGTAACACGATCCTGCCCCAAAGCAATCCCTTGCACACGACTGAACGGCACGGTAGCATAGGCGCCAGGAGGAACCCGACGTGCCACAAGACACCGTCCGCTGGAACGGCCATGCGCTGTTCATCATCGACCAGACCCTGCTGCCCGGCACCTTTCGCGAGATACAGCTCGACTCACTGGAGTCGGTGTGGGAGGCCATCAAGCGCCTGCGCGTGCGGGGCGCGCCGGCAATCGGCGTGTGTGCCGCCTTCGGCGTGCTGGTGGGAGTGCGGGAGGCGAATGCGCGCGCCACGGACACGATCCTCCGCGCGGTCGATCATGCCGCGGACTATCTGGCGTCGTCGCGGCCGACGGCCGTGAATCTGTTCTGGGCCTTGGACCGGATGAAGCGGGTCACCCACGAAGCCGCGACCTCTCTCCATGACACGGCCCTGCTGGCGCGCGTGGAACAGGAGGCGGTGGCGATCTACGAAGAGGACCGCCAGTTGTGCCGCGCGATTGGCCGCCACGGTGCGCCCCTCATTGGGGAAGGCGCGGGGGTCCTGACCCACTGCAACGCCGGCGGGCTGGCCACGGCGGACTACGGCACCGCACTCGCCGTGATGTTTCGCGCCCACGAGGAAGGGCGCCGCTTCCGCGTCTATGCCGACGAAACCCGGCCGCTGCTGCAGGGCGCGCGCCTCACGGCGTGGGAACTGCTTCAGGCGGGCATCGACGTGACGCTGATTTGCGACAACATGGCGGGGCAGGTCATGCGGGAGGGCAAGGTCGACCTCGTCGTCGTGGGTGCGGACCGCATCGCGTCCAACGGGGACACGGCCAACAAGATCGGCACCTACAGCGTGGCCTTGCTGGCCAAGGCGCACGGGGTGCCCTTCTACGTCGCCGCGCCGTACTCCACCTTCGACCTGAGCATCCAAGACGGGAACGCCATCCCAATTGAGCAGCGCGACCCGCTCGAAGTCACGTGCGGCTTTGGCACGCCCACTGCGCCCGACGGCGTCAAGGTGTACAACCCGGCCTTTGACGTGACCCCGGCGGAACTCATTGCGGGCATCATCACCGAGCGCGGCATCCTGCGGCCGCCCTTCACCGAGAGCGTGGCGGGGCTGCGCGAGGCGCCGCAGGGGTAACCTTCACCCACAACGCCGGGTCACGGGGCAGCCGGGGCCCGCACGCGCATCCCGGGGATCAGGTCGTTCTTGAGTTCGGTGATCACCGTATCCCCAGGCGCCAGCGGCGCGCGAATTTCCGTCCATTCATCGTTGGAAAGGCCCACTTCGACCGGCGTCACGGCCGCACGGCCCTTGCTCACCGTCATGACGGCCCAGCCCGGACCCTCGCGGAACACGGCGCGCTCGGGCACCACCGGGACGTCCTCCGCCGTCGCGGTGATGATGCGGACGTCGACGCGGGTGCCTGGACGAAGCCCGGGCGCCTCTTCCGGCACTGATGCGATGACGCGCACCCGCTGCTGCTCGATGCCGAGGGCGGATATCTTCGTGAAGGCCGAAGGGTAGATGCGCACCACCTTGCCATGGATCTGCGCCCCCACGGCCTGGCCGTAGATTTCCACGTCGGCCCCCAACGGGACAGCGCCGACCTCCTCGGACAGTACGTCGATCTCGATCTCCGTGGCGTGCGGCACGCCGAGCTTGAGCAAGGGCGTTCCCGCGGGCAGCACCCGTCTGGCGTCAACGTGCTTCTCCAGCACGACCCCGTCCACAGGCGCCCGCACGACGGTCTTGGCCAGATCCCGCTCGAGTGCTGCGATCTGCGCCGTGAGACTCGCCGCCTCGGCGGCATATACCCGGCGCATGTATTCGTTGTCGTCGATGGATCCCGTCAGGAGTTGCTCGGCCAGCCGCGCCTGTTCAAGCCCCTTCTGCACCGCCGCGCGCCCGGCCGCCGCGCGTTCAAGGGTCCGCGACGCCGCATCGAGGGCCAGTTGCGCGGCATCCATCTCGGCCTGGCTGATCGCGCCGGCGTCGCGCAGCCGCTGGAAACGGTCGCGCTCGCGCAGGGCATCGGCCTGCTGGATCCGGGCGAGTTCGTGCTCGTTTTCCGCCATCGTGACGGCATCCTGCTGTTCCGCGACGCGCAGGGCCGCCGCCTCCAGGTCTTCCCGCTTGGGCTTGGCAATGTCCACCCCCTCGGTCTGCGCCTCGGCCTGCCGCACCCGCGCCCGCAGCGCCTGGATCTGCTGCTCGATGGCATAGGTCTCGATCTGGGCAATCACGTCGCCATGCGCGACCGTGTCCCCCACTTCGACGGGAATGCTCTCGAGCGTGCCGCTGACGGGCATGTCAATCAGGAGGTCCATGGATTCCGGCAGGCGCGCCTTGCCCTCTTCCGCGATGAACTCCTGCACGTCGCGCCGTTCGACGGTGGCCATTTCGACGATCATGGGGCGCGGCCGCAACGCCAGCAGGGCCGCGACCACGACACCGGCAACCACCAGCCCGATCAGGATCCGCTTCACCCGGTTCCCTCCCTCATTCGCGCTCCTTGAGCACCTCGACCAGGTCCAGCCGCTGAATGCGGCGACGCACGGCGAGGTTGGCCAGCACCACAAACAACAGCGACAGTCCCACCGTCAGCATATACGTTTTGGGGGCAATGTAGAAAGGCAGACGGTACAGTTCGGTGTCGTACGCGGTCACGAGCAACCGCGAGAGTCCCATTCCCGCAGGGATGCCCAGCGCGATCCCGATGACCGCGAGCAACGTGTTTTCGCGATACAGAATGCTGCCGACCTCCTGCACCGACAGCCCAAGCACGCGGAGCGAGGCGAGTTCGCGCTGCCGCTCCATCAGCGACACCATGGTCGAGTTGTAGATAATCGAGAAGGCGATCAGGCCGGCAAAGAAGGTGAGCATGCCGTTCATGATGCCCATGGATTCCTCGAGGGTGTTCTCGATGGCCGCCCGGGCGTCCTCCTTGATGTCCACGGCGGCGACCCCCGGATAGTCCTTAAGTCGCCGCCCGAGTTCGCGCCCGGTCCCCGGGTCCATGCGCAGCAGAGCGGCGTTCATGGCGAAGGGCTCGTCCAGCAGGCGGCTCAGCGCGTCAATGTTCATGTAGGCGCCCGAACCGAAGTACTGCTGGACCACCTGCGTCACCGCGACATCGCGCTCGGAGGTGATGCGTCCCATCAGCGGCTTCAGGCGCACCACGTCTCCGGGCGCCACCCCAAGATCCTCGGCCAGCCGCGATCCGAGCACCAGTCCGCCCGGACCTATATCGATCGGTTGCCCCGCGGTGTTGATCAGCCCGAGCAGCTCGCCGTTCTGCGGCAGCCCGGTGATTCCGATGTCCTTGGTGCGCCAGCCGTGAACGGCCTCGAAGGGATACTGGAGCACGGGCTCGGCCTGCCGGACGTTGGCAAAGCGGCCCAGCTCGTACAACCCGGCCTTCCCGACTTCCCGCTCGAGTGCGACCCGCACGTCCTCGCGCTGCACCCGCTCGAACTGGAAACTGATCATGTAGCGGAGCGAATCCATCGTGAAGAACCCCACCAGGAGCAGCGCCGAGGCAATGAGGAGCCCGAACACATTCAGGCCCGCGCGAAACCGGTAGCGCGCGATGTTCCGGAAAATCATCTTGTCGATAAACCTCACCCTGCGCCAGAGCGCCGGAATAAGCTCGATCAGCGTGCGGTGGCCATAGCGGGGGGCCTGGGGGCGCATGGCTTCGGCGGGTTCAATGGTCGCGGCTTTCCAGGCTGCCGCCACGGCCCCGAGTGTCGAAAAGGCCACGGTGATGGCAAAGGCGCTCACCATGACGTCCGGGAAGACTTGCGACCGGAGCACGGGGAAGCTGTAGTACTTGACGTAGAGCTGCACGAGACCGCGCGATAGGAACTGGCCCACGATCGCGCCGCCCGCGCACCCCGCAACGCCCAGCACCAGCGCATACTGCACATAATGCAGGGCCACCCCCAGGTTCGTGTGGCCGTAGGCCTTCAGCAGGCCGATCTGGGTGCGTTCCTGACGCACCATCCGGTTCAGCAGCACAAAGAGAATCATCGCCGCCACCCCAAGGAAGAGCGTCGGCGTGACCCGGGCGGAGACGCCCAGCCCCGTGATCTCGTCCGACAGGAAACGGTTGGATATCTGATCCTCCGCCTTGAACTTCGCAAACACCCCGTAGGGTTTGAGCAGTTTCTCCGCCTGCTCCAGCGTCCGGTCGAGGGCGCCCGCATCCGCGACGGTTCCCACGATATCGTTGCAGGCGCCGTCCATGTCGAAGGCCATCTCCGCGAAACTCCGGCTGACCCAGAGAATCCCGAAACGCTCGGGATCGGGCATCAGCTCCTGCGCGGAACGGATCATGTAGACGTATTCGGGCGACAGCGCCGTCCCCACCACGCGCAGGCGGTGCTTGCGGCTTTCGACGGTGGCCTCGATGGTGTCGCCAAGCCTCAGGTGGTTGGCATCGGCGAAGGAATCACTGACGATGACCTCGTTCAGCGCGCCCGGGCGGAAGTAGCGGCCCGTGGCGAGATAGATGCCGTTCAGGGCGTGGTCCGGGCGGTCCGGCAGCGAACTGATGCGGCCCGTGCGCGAGTCGTCGCCGCCGGCGTCGACGGTCACATCCTGCACGATGCGCCCTTCGGCCCGGCGCACGTTGGGCAGCGCGGCCAAACGTTCGACGGCCGAGAGCGGGGCGCGCTCGATCTTGATGAAGAAATCCGCGAAACGGTACTGGTCGTAATAGGTGTCGCGCGTCAGCAGCAGGTTGCGGTAGGCGGACGCCACGGTGATATAGCTCGCGGTGCCGGACAGCACGACGAGGGCCACGGCCAGCGCCTGGCCGCGCATGCGCCACAGATCGCGCGCAAGCTTGCGATGCAGGACCTTCATCACCATTCCAGCTCATCCGCGGACAACGGCCGCTCGTTGACGGTCACCTCCGCAACCGCGCCGTCCTTCATCCGCACGACGCGATCGCCCATGCCTCCAATGGCGGCGTTGTGGGTGATGATGACCACCGTGGTTCCCATGTCGTCGTTGATGCGGCGCAGCACGTCGAGCACGGTCTTTCCCGTACGGTAATCGAGGGCGCCGGTGGGTTCGTCGCACAACAGAATCTCGGGCTGCTTGGCCACGGCGCGGGCAATGGCGACGCGCTGCTGCTCGCCGCCGGAAAGCTGACTCGGAAAATGTCCCAGCCGATCGCCGAGGCCCACCTGATTGAGCACCTGCGCGGGGTCGAGCGGTTTGGCGACAATCTCGGTCGCCATCTCGACGTTTTCCCGCGCGGTGAGGCTCGGCATCAGGTTGTAGAACTGGAAGACGAATCCGATGTGGTGGCGGCGATACAGCGTGAGCTGGCGCTCGGACAGGGCGCTCAGATTCTTGTCGCGGAACATCACGTCGCCGGAAGACGGCAGATCGATGCCGCCGATGATGTTGAGCAGGGTGCTCTTTCCTGATCCGCTCGGGCCGAGAATGACAAGAAACTCGCCCGCCTCGATGCTGAGATCCACGCCGCGCAGGGCGCGCACGACGACCTCTCCCATGGGGTAGTCCTTGCTGACGTTGGCCAGCCGGAACAGAGGCGGGGCAGCGGGCTCCGCCGGTTGTCGCGCGTATGCGGTCAAGGGCAGTCCTCCCGGCGCCGTTTACACGGTCGCCCGGATCCGCTCGAGGAGTTTCAATGCCCGGCGCGAGATGCTCTCGCTCTGTTTGAGGATGTCCTTGCCCTGGCCCGCATGAAGCGCCAGACGCCCGTGCACGATCTCGCGCGCCAGCGGCACCACCTCCTCGCCCAGTTCCCGGGCCTGATCGGCCCGGCCGCGCCCGATCAAACGGCACAGCGTGCCGTCGCACCCGCAGATGGCCGCCGCGGCCTCGACCAGCTTGCTGCGCGGCTCCGCGAAATCGGACGCGGCGTAGAGGAGATCCAGCATCATGTCATGGGCCTGAGTCATGACGTGAAGGTTGCTCAGCCCGTTGTTCCGCGACGCACTCCGGACCAGTTCCTCGATGGGGGCGGCATCCAGGTTGTAGACGCGGGCGATCTCCAGCGACAACTCCAGTTTGCGCCGGTCCGACTCGATGATGCGGCGCGCCATGACGTCCCGCCAGTAGTCGCATATCTCCGGCTTGGCGACGAGCATCGTGTGGGCCTGGCCGGGGAACATCTCGAGGTGCCGTTTGCGGTCCATCGGCGCCCACTCGCGAGTCTGGAGAAAGTCGGAGATGTCGTAGATCTCGAGTCCGCGCATGGCCGTGGGCGGAATGTTGATGTGGACCGTGGCCATCTCGCGCACGTCGTTGCTGACCGCGCTGTAGAGGCTGAAATCGTCGCCCCGCAGCCGGTGCAGCGACACCGGGGGCAGTCCCTCCGCCAGTTGGGCATTGGCGTGCGCGGCGCACCGGGTGACGAACCACTTCTTCAGCGGCTCGTCGGGACGCGACCGCAGCAGCAAGGGGGCGTAGGCGTCGTAGCGCATCATCCGCTGGTCGAGTTCGAGCCACAGGTCGCTGAAATTGAGGAACGGGCCGGTCAGGGAGCGTTGCAGGCTGCCGGAAACCCAGATGGGGTCGTTGTGATAGAGGTAACTGAACCACCCTTTGACGCCGTTGGCGAAGGCGAGGTTGATCATGAGCCGCATCTCGGGGCAACTGCTCCAGGACGGCGCGTTCGAGCCATAGGTGAAGGCCTGCGCCACGTGCCAGTACTGCTGGCCCTTGCTCAGCGGCAGGTGGGCCTGGATCAGGTCGCTGACCTGCCAGGGCGAGTGCGACCCGCTGTAGCCAATGCCCGACACCGAGAAGAACGGGGCAAACAGCGCAAAGGAATTGGGCCGGAGCGTGAGCAGCGCGACGGGATGGGCAGGGTCTGCCTGCTCGACCGTGTTCTTGGCCTGGAGCAGGTCGTTGAACTGCGCCTCGGACGGCTCGTGGGCCAAACACCAGGCCAGCAGGGCCTTGGACTTGGTAAACGGGCTGATATAGGTCTCGACGACTTCATGCTGCTGCAGGGGCGGGGCATTGAGCGGGAAATCGAGCTGCCCGACAAAGCGGATGGCGTAGCGTTCGCCCAACTGCAACAGCCGTCGCCACTCGTCCTGGCTCAGTTCCTGGAGCTGCTGCAACACCACACAGTTGTGACTGTGCAGCACCAGGTCCTCGAGAACGAAGCTCCAGTATTCGTCGAACGAGAGATCCATCAATTCGGCGAGCCGCCGGGCCGCGGGCGCGCTGATGTAGGTCCCCATCGGCAGGAATTCGTCCAGCACATCAAAATGCTGAAGCTCGCGGTAGGCATCGATGCGCGTGGCGTTCTTGCGGCACGCGTCCTTCTCGGCCGGGCTCATCTCGCGGAACCGCAGGGACTCGATCTCCATGGATTCGGTGCCGCGCCGCGTGGTGAACAGCCGGATGATGAACCGGTCAATGGTCTTCGGAAAGCCGAAGTGCGGAATCATGCGGGCGACGGTGCGCCACTGGCTCGAGCGCGGCAGGAAGGTGAACTGCTCGCCGCCCCGGTAGGTCCATCCCCAGGCAGGGTGGGCATGTTCGCTCGTGCACCGGTAGGTGATCTCCACCACCGGGTATTTCTCGACATCCAGCGGAAACGGCGCGTCCTTGACGCCGATCGTGCTCAATGCCACCCAGAACTGCGGATCATCCTCGCCCAGGTTGTCGATCCGCCGCATGTCGCGGAAGCGCCCCTCGAAATGCACGCCATGCTCGGTCTGCGAGCGGTGCGCGGGGATGTTCTGCCACTCCTTGCTCGCATCGAGGTCCCACGTACGCCAACGGACGAGTTCCTCCGGCCCGAGGACGATGCTGTCCAGACCGTCCCGCACGCTGGGATCGGGCTTGTACAGGAAACTCTTGAGGAAACCGGCATATTCGTAGATCATGGGCACCCATCCTGGCCGTGGCCTGAGAAACGCGGTATACCCAAGTGTACACATGGCCGGGGAGGCACGCAACGGCCGCCCGGCGGCGTGTCGCGCCCGGCTCGCGGCGGCCCGAAGGCCTCTTGGCCCGGGCCAGCCCTCTTTGCTATCATGGCCGCCTGTCTTCTTCCATTTCATAGAATCAGCGAAAGGAGCTTCTCCATGGCACGCAAGTACGTCATCGGCCTCGACTATGGCACCGAATCCGGCCGCGCCCTGCTGGTGGCCGTCGATAACGGCGAAGAGGTGGCCACCGCGGTCATGAATTACGCCGACGGCGTCATCGACAGCCAGTTGCCGGGATCGGGCAAGAAGCTGGGCCCCGACTGGGCATTGCAGAACCCGCGCGATTACCTCGAGGTCATGGAATTCACCATCAAGCGCGTCATCGAGGAGTCTGGGGTCAGCGGCGAGGACGTCATCGGCATCGGCACGGATTTCACGGCCTGCACGATGCTGCCCATCGACCGGGACGGCACGCCGCTGTGCATGAAGCCCGAGTGGGCGGACAATCCGCACGCCTGGGTGAAGCTCTGGAAGCATCACGCCGCCCAGCCCGAGGCCGACCGCATCAACCAGCTCGCACAGGAGCGCGGCGAGGACTTCCTGGCCCGCTATGGCGGCAAGATTTCGAGTGAGTGGTTCTTCCCGAAGGCCCTGCAGATCCTGGACGAGGCCCCGGAGGTCTACGAGGCCGCAGACCGCCTGATCGAGGCGGGCGACTGGATCGTCCTGGTGCTGACCGGCGAGGAAAAGCGCAATGCATGCGCGGCCGGTTACAAGGCCATGTGGGATGAGGGCTATCCCAGCAAGGACTTTTTCAAAGCGCTGGATCCGCGTTTCGAGAATGTGGTTCAGGACAAGATGCGGGAGGACATCTATCCCGCGGGCGTCAAGGCGGGCGGACTGCTGCCGGAGATGGCGAAAAAGCTCGGCCTGAAGCCCGGCACCGCCGTCGCCACCGGCGGCATCGACGCGCACGTGGCCGTTCCCGGGGCCACGGTTGCCGACGCGGGCAAGATGGTCATGATCATGGGAACCAGCCTGTGCCACATGGTCTGCGGCACCGAGAAGCATATCATCCCCGGCCTGTGCGGCGTCGTCAAGGAGGGCATCCTGCCCGGATACTACGGCTACGAGGCGGGCCAGACGGCCGTCGGCGATATCTTCGCCTGGTTCGTCAAGAACTGCGTGCCGGGCTGGGTCCACGCGGAGGCGAAGAAGGAAGGTACCGACGTCCATGGCTACCTGAGCGCCCAGGCGGCTGCCGTGAAACCGGGTGAATCCGGGGTGCTGTGCCTGGACTGGTGGAACGGCAACCGCTCGATTCTGGTGGACGCGGATCTCTCGGGCATGATGATGGGCATGACGCTGGCCACGACGCCGGCCGAGATGTACCGCGCAATCCTCGAATGCACCGCGTTCGGGACGTACAAGATCATCCGCCAGCTTGAAGAGAACGGCGTGCCGATCGACGAGCTGTATGCGTGCGGCGGTCTGCCGAACAAGAACCCGCTGGTCATGCAGATCTTCGCCGATGTGACCAACCGCACGATCAAGGTGAGCGCCAGCGAGCAGACGGTGGCCCTGGGTTCGGCTATGTGGGGCGCGGTGGCGGCGGGCAGTGCCGCGGGCGGCTACGACGACGTCACCCAGGCGGCCCGGAAGATGGCCACGCTGCGCGACGAGCAGTACACGCCCAATCCGGCGAGCCATGCGGTCTACGCGCGGCTGTTTGATGAGTACGAGCGCCTTCACGACCTCTTCGGCCGGGGCGGCCTGGATTCCATGAAACGCCTGAAGCGGATCAAACTGGAAGTGCGCGGCGAGTAGGCCGGAAGCTTCTTGAGGACGTGATTGTTACCCACGGCAGTGCCCGCCCCGACGCAGGCACTGCCGTTTCTTCTAAGGCCAACCCGGGAGCTGAACCGTGAAAGATCCGCGCATTACCCTGCTTGCGACCAATCTGCTTGATTATTCGATTGAGATCCAGCCCGGCGAGAAGCTGCTCATCGAAGCGCGCGGGCTGTACAGTCTCGAACTGGTTAAGGAACTTATCCGGCTGACCACGGAGCGCGGGGCGATCCCGGTCTGGTACTACAACGACGAGGAACTGCTGCGCCATTTCGTCGGCGGCGCCACCGAAGAGCAGATGCAGGCCTTCACCGCTCATCATCTGAACCAGACCAAGGACGTCCAGTGCTACATCGCCATCCGGGGCAGCGAAAACGCCTTTTCGATGGCCGACCTGCCCGAAGCGAAGATGAAACAGTACAACCAGATCTACATCAAGAAGGTGCACCTGGAGCATCGCGTGCCGCATACCCGCTGGTGCGTGCTGCGTTTTCCCAACAGCGCGATGGCCCAGCTCGCGGAGACATCCCAGGAGGCCTTCGAGGACTTCTATTTCCGGGTCTGCAATCTCGACTACCGGAGACTGTCCGCGGCCATGGACCCGCTCCAGGCGCTCATGGATCGCACCGATCAGGTCCACATCAAGGGACCGGGCACCGACCTGCGCTTCTCGATCAAGGACATCCCGTCGGTCAAATGCCACGGGGACCGCAACATCCCCGACGGCGAAGTGTTCACGGCCCCGGTGCGCGACTCGGTGAACGGCACGCTGGCCTTCAATGCGCCCGCCCTGCGCGACGGCACGCTCTACACGGGTCTGCGCTTCACCTTCGAGAACGGCCGGATCGTCGCGGCCTCCTGCGACGGCGACGACGCCAAGCTGAACGAGTATCTGGACACGGACGACGGCGCGCGCTACATCGGCGAATTCTCGCTGGGCACCAATCCGTTCATCCACCACCCGATGAAAGACACCCTCTTCGACGAGAAGATCTACGGCAGTTTCCACTTCACGCCGGGCCAATGCTACAAGGAGGCCTTCAACGGCAACGACAGCGCCATCCACTGGGACCTTGTGTGCATTCAGACGCCCGAATACGGCGGCGGAGAGATATGGTTTGACGGCGTGCTCATCCGGAAAGACGGGGAGTTTGTGCGCCCGGAACTGACCGGGCTGAACAAGGAGCGCTTCGAGGAGTAGTCCCTACATCATCAGCAGGAGACTCAACGCCATCACGACCATGCCCGCGACCAGCCCGAAGAGGCTGTCGTGGCCCTTGCCGTAGGCCCGGCTGGTGGGAAGCAGCTCGTCCACGCTGATGTACACCATGATGCCCGCGACGCCGCTGAACAGGATGCCCATCACCTGCGGGGGAAATCCGTCCGAGTTGCCGCCAAACACCAGCATCAGAAACAGGTAGCCAATGCCCGCCCCGACCGGCTCGGCCAGCCCGCTCAGCAAGGAATAGGTAAAGGCCTTCTTCCGGTCTCCGGTGGCGTAGAAGATCGGCACGGACACGCTGATCCCCTCGGGGATGTTGTGCAGCGCGATGGCGACCGCGATGGCGACACCGAGAGCCGGGTCCTGCAGCGCGGCCAGGAAGGTGGCCAGCCCTTCCGGGAAGTTGTGGATGCCAATCGCCAGGGCGGTAAACAACCCCATGCGCATGAGCTTGGCGTGGTGGACGCCGTGGGATTCGTTGCGCGCTTCCGCCGCGACCTTCGCTATCTCCGCGGCCGCGCCCTGGACCGGCATCGGCGCCAGCGGATCGTGCAGCGGCCGGGTTTCCTTCTCCGTGGGCACCTCGTGCGGGTTTTCCGCCGTCGGGATCATGTTGTCGACCAGACCAATGACGAGCATGCCGCCGAAAAAGGCGGCCACATTCACCCAGTTGCCCCAGTAGTCCCCGTAGTGCTCCGTCAGCTCGTGCGCCCCCTTGTAGAAGATCTCCACAAAGGACACATACAGCATCACCCCGGCGGAAAACCCGGTCGCCACCGACAGAAAACGGTAATTCGTCCGCTTCGCAGTGAACGCGATGATACTGCCGATGCCGGTGGCCATGCCCGCGAACAGGGTCAGGCCCAGTGCTATCCACACCTCTCTCATTGCGCTTTCCTTCTACCCCGGTGCGCTACGAACGAAACAGCCTTGGATTGCGGCGAATGAACTTCTGGATCCACACCTCGATGAACGATTCTTCCTTGCGCTTCATGTGCCACCAGCCGAACAGGCTGATGATCAACGCGCCCAGCGTATCGACGATGAGGTCGATCATGGTGTCGGTCAACCCGGACGGATCGCCGAGCATCGGCTTCTGCATCGTCGTTCCGAAAAGCTGGTCCATTCCAAACTCGAATATTTCCCAGAACGCGCCCATGGCCACCGCGAACAGAAACGCGAACAGCGCCACGAAACGCGGCCGCATGTGCAGGTCCACGCGCCGGTTCTCGTTGAGCACGTACACCAGCAAGAAGCCGAGTATACCCAACAGAAGCCCCGACGTGGTATGCAGCGCGATGTCCCACCACCAGATGCGCTCGTAGTAGTCCCGCACCTCGCCCAGAAACAGCGCGGCGAAGATGAATATCACCGCAAGCAGGCTGAATTCCGCAGGGATGTTGATCGGGAGCCGCAGCGTGAACACAAACGGCGCCGCCACGATGGTCATGATCGTGGCCACGAGGAACGCGGTCAGCCACTGGCCCTCGCTGAGCGCCACCACCAGCTCGATGGCCATGATGACGATGAGCACGGCGACGGTCGCCTTGTAGATCCGTCGCGCCCGGTCGGCCGGATGCCCCGCCGGCTGTTCTGGATGGTCGTTCATCGCATACGCTCGTTTCCTGGTGACTCGCGAAATCCCCGCGCCAGAGTAATGGATCACCGCAGCCGCGCGCAACGCCCGGCCCCCCGGTCGCTCAGTGCTCCCCAGTTATTGGGCAGGCAACGCTTGCAGCACAAGGCGCTTGACAAACGCCCCATGTTATTCATAGCCTACTCTAAAAGTGTTCCGGTGGTAAGATTTTGTCGTATGGTCATATCTGCCCTATGCACACAATCTACTGCATCACGCAGGAAATCGCTCTAGCCACAAAGGGAAATATTTCGTGCTGAAGGGAACTCCAAGGACTTTTGGGTTGGCCCTCATCGCTATCGGTGTTTCAGTGACTGTGGCGCGCCCGGTTCCCTGGACACGGGTTTGCAGTGAAATCTCTTGCGTTTTTTGAGGCATAGCAGGTCTATCATCCGATGAGCGGATGACGGGCGAGGCGCCTTGTATGACGCCCCGCCTCTT
>JBPOJD010000002.1:0-9972 GCA_052033955.1 Candidatus Hydrogenedentota bacterium | reverse complement strand
ACTGCCGCGTTCACAGAAGATCCTGAAGCTCTTTCTTGCTGATATCGCAGTCGCGGAGGATATGTGCGAGCAGACCCGCGCCGATGGTCTCGCCACGATGAACGGGAACCACCGCACACCGGCCATCGTCATGGCGCAGGAAATGATGGCTACCCTTGGTCCTTACCACATCGAAACCAAGCTTGTGAAGGGCCTTGACGAGCTGGGCGCCTGTAGGAGCCGGGAACGTGCTCAAAAGTTGACCGCCACGCGCTGAACCCCGACAAACTCATTGGTGCTGGGCTCCTCCACTTCGAGACAAAGCTCGATGGCCTCCTTGACCCGCCTCATCAGAACGTCCAGCGACTTCGCTTGGGTGTGGCAGCCGCGCAGGGCCGGGACAGACGCCACGAAATAACCATCCGAGTCCTGTTCGATCACCACACTGAATTCGCGCGTCATGGCATAACCTCCGTGCCTCATCCTAGCATGGGACGCAATGGTTCCGCCATCTGGTCAATTGTGCAACTCCCTCATTTCTATATGACAAAGGGCAGGCGTTCTGGGATAGCCTCCGATCGCCGCGTGAGTGAATATCCCTACCGGTTGTCGTAGGTCTGCACTTCTTCGTGGCGGTACTCGATGGGGATGCCGGCGGCGCGGAACATGGCCTCGGACTCGGCGCCATCGTGGTATTTGCGTTCGCAGACGACCCGCGCGATGCCGCAGTTGATGATCAGCATCGCGCACACGCGGCACGGGGTCATCCGGCAGTAGAGCGTGGCCCCCTCAATGGCGACGCCAAGCTTGGCGGCCTGGCACAGGGCATTCTGCTCGGCGTGGACCGTCCGCACGCAATGGCTGGTCTCGCGGCCGTCTTCGTGGACCATCTTCTTGAGCTGATGGCCGGCGTCGTCGCAGTGCGGCAGGCCGGCGGGCGCCCCCACGTAGCCGGTCACGAGGATCTGCTTGCCCTTGGCGATCACGCATCCGCTCCGGCCGCGGTCGCACGTGGCCCGCTTGGCCACCGTGTCGGCGATCTCCATGAAATAGTCGTCCCACGATGGGCGCTGGTAGCCGCCGCTGCCGCCTGTCGATGCCATGGCCCTGTCTCCTGCGTGTCGCGGCGGGACTGGAAACCCGCTGCGGTCCTTGGGTACAATCCGCGCCGGCCGCCCCGGCGGGGCGTTGGGACTATAGTGCGCCCTCCGCGGCCGTTTCAAGCCACGGGCCCGGTCCGTACCACCCCGTCATTCGTCAGAAAGGATGTCCATGAGCACCATTCCGAAATATACGGACGCGGCGCATGCCGCCGACCTGATCACCCGCAACGGCGAAGAGTTTGTAGTGGTCGAGAACCCGGGCTACGTCTTCCCGCCCTACGACATCTACCCGTTGTCGCGCCGGGCAAACCGGCTGGACGGCATGCTGGCCGGCGCGGTCATGGACATGGACGGCACGACGACGACGACGGAGCCGCTGTGCATTCATTCGCTGGAAATGATGGTGCGCCGCATCACCGGACGCGAGCAGAACACCCAGTGGCCGGGACTCGACCCGGAACGCGATTATCCGCACATCATCGGCAACAGCACGACCAAACATGTCGAGTACCTGATCCGCACCTACCGCGCCGACATCCAGGATGCCGCGTTGCAGCGGTTCTACATCTACGGCGCCGCGTGGACCTTGGGCAAGGCCGCCGACGAGGGCCGCCGCAAAGAGGTCGCGAATACCTGCGCCGCGCTGGGCATTGGGGCGCTGCTGCAGGACCACCGTTTTGTCGCCCTGCAGAAGGCCGACAACCTGGATGCCGCGGATGCACGGGCGGCCGTGGACACGCTTGCCGCCGAGTACGGCCCGAAGATGGCCCTGGGATCGATCAGCGCCATCGTCCGTGCCGCGATCGACATCTATTATCAGCGCTACCACTTCATTCTCGCGCTGCTGGACTCGGGCAAGGCGCAGGGACTCAACGAGTCCATCCTGGGCGACCCGCACAAACACCTGATCTGCGCGATGCCGGGCATCGGCGTGTACCTCGCGCTCATCAAGGGCTGGCTGGGCGACGATGCCGATCAATGCTACGGCATCCTGCGCGATCACCTGGTCAAGGAAGGCATGAAGGCCGCCGACGTGGATGCGCTGCGCCCCCGTCTGGCCGCGCTGGGCAAGCGCTTCACGCAGCAGCCCGCGGCGGTGGGCGTGGTGACATCGAGCATCCATTACGAGGCCAACATCGTGCTCAACGAGGTGTTCCGGGTCGTCCGCGAGGAACTCGCGAATTGGGACATCGCTCCCGCACTGCGCACCCGGCTTGCCGAGGGATTCGCGAGCCCGGGCGCGTACTACGACGGCATCATCACCGCGTCGGACTCCAGCGAGATCCGGCTCAAGCCCCATCGCGACCTCTACTGCATCGCGTTGCACCAGCTTGGCATCAGTCCGGACAACTTCGGCAAGGTGGCGGGATTCGAGGACAGCGAATCGGGCACGATCGCCATCCGCGCGGCGGGCATCCCGATCTGTTGCGCGCTGCCCTTCCACGAGACCCGCAACCACACCTTCACGGCGGCCACCCACGTGGCCCTGGGCGGCATTCCCGAGGTAATCCTCGTACACAATGCGTTTCTGCCGGAGGAGTAGGGACGTTCAAGCCGTCCCGCAGGTCTCAGACGCGGCCTGACGCCCGTTCCGCTGCCCGTACGAGATTGCGCAGCATCCCGCGGAACACGAATACGTGCGCGGGGTACAGCGCGTACCAGTAGGCCAGTCCGGACCAGCCGAGCGGGTCAAAGATGGCCGTCTGGTACACGCGGCTGCCTTCGGGCCCGGGCCGGACCTCGAATTCCAGCCAGGCGCGGCCCGGCAGCCGCATCTCCGCGGCCAACCGCAGGCGGCGCCCTTCCTCAAAGGCCTCGACCCGCCAGAAATCGACGACGTCCCCCACGCGCAGGTTCCTGGGATCCCGGCGGCCGCGCCGTATGCCCACACCGCCCGATGCACGGTCAATCAGGCCCCGGATCTCCCACAACCACCGCCCGTAATACCAGCCGGTCGCCCCGCCAATGCGCTGCACCGCCGCAAAGGCGGCCTCCGGCGGAACGGCGGCAGTCAGCGACCGGCTGTCCACCAGCCGCTCGCCGTAGCGCTTCCCGCCATAGCGGCGTGTTCCGACGGTGGAGAAGGCATCCGCCCAATGTGTCTCCGCCATCTCCCGGTCCTCGTTCGCCAGGGCCTGCCGAATGGCGGCGTCCACGCTCATGGGGCGGATGGCAAAGTCACGCAGGGCGCGCGTATCCGCCACCACGCTGGGCGCGGTGATGCTGTCGATTAGCCGCCGCCCGACCCGCGCATACAGGGGGGTCACCAGGTCCAGCCACAAGCTGCTCAACCACGGCGTGAGCACAGGCACGCGCAGGACGTATCGCCGCAACCCCCGGATGCGCCCGTAGGCGCGCATCAGTTCCAGATAGGACATCTGATCGGGCCCCCCGATCTCATAGGTTTGGCTCCCGACGGAGTCCAGATCCAGCGCGGCCACAAGATAGGCCAGCACGTCGGATATCGCGATTGGCTGGGCCTTGACGGAAACCCAGCGCGGCGTAATCATGACCGGCAACCGGCGCACCAGCGCCCGGACCAGTTCGAAGGACAGACTCCCGGAACCGATGATGACCGACGCCCTGAACTCGATGACTTGAAGCCCGGCGGCGCGAAGGATGTCGCCAACGGCGTGTCGGCTGCGCATGTGCGGGGAGTGTTCGGCCGCCTGGCTGAGTCCCCCCAAATAGATGACCCGCGCCACGCCCGCCTCACGGGCCGCCTGGGCAAAATGATGCGCGGTTTCGCGTTCCAGGGCTTCGAAGTCACCCTTCGCCCCCAGCATGTGAACCAGGTAGTAGGCCGTGGTGACCCCTGCCAGCGCCCGGCCGAGCGAGGTGGGGTCGTGCAGGTCGCCTTGGACAACCTCCGTGGCCGGGCCGGTGCGGCCTTCGAGCGCCTCCGGCCGCCGCACAAGACACCGGACCCTTTCGCCGCGCTCTTCGAGCAGCCGCAACAACCGTCCGCCAATGTAACCCGTTGCGCCGGTGAGAAGAATCATGCCTCATCATAGCAGAGGCGTCGCGCCCGGCGGTTCCGTCCGTTGACTTGACCCGCACGGGGCCGTATGATACGCCCTTCTGGCGCGTGAAAAGGGGTCCGCGGGGCGCGTTTTGCGTCACAGGGGCGTATACGGGCATGGCACAGGTTGTCGTCATAGCAAACCAGAAAGGCGGCGTGGGCAAGACCACCACCGCCGTGAATCTCTCGGCGAGCATTGCGGCCGGGGGCAAGCGCGTGCTGCTGGTCGACCTGGATCCGCAGGGCAACGCGACCAGCGGCCTTGGCCTCAACAAGAGCGATCTGCGCCATTCGTTGTATGACGCCTTGGTGGATGGCGTGGCGCTGGGCGAGGTCGTGCAGCCCACGATGATTGACACCCTCTCCGTGGCGCCGGCCAACCGCGAACTGGTGGGCGCCGAGGTCGAACTCGTCGATCAGGAAGAGCGCGAATTCCGCCTGCGCCGCCAGATCGACTCCCTGCGCGACCACTATGATTACATCTTCATTGACTGCCCGCCGTCGCTGGGCCTGTTGACGCTGAACGGACTGGTGGCGGCGGACGGTGTATTGATTACCCTGCAGTGCGAGTACTATGCGCTCGAAGGACTGAGCGAGCTGCTCCAGACCATCGTGCTGGTGCGCGACAACCTGAATCCCCCACTGCGGCTCGAGGGCGTGCTGTTCACGATGTATCAGCACACCAATCTTGCCCGGCAGGTCATTGACGATGTGCGGGGGCACCTGGGCGACAAGGTCTATGAGACCGTCATCCCCCGCAACGTCACGCTCGGCGAAGCGCCCAGTTTCGGCAAACCGGTCATTTTCTACGACCTGAAATCGGCCGGCGCCCAGGCCTATCTGGCCTTGGCCCAGGAGGTGGTGGCCCGTGGCAGCTAACAAGAAAAAAGGTCTGGGCAAGGGGCTCGGCGCCCTCATTTCGGCCAAGGAAACGCAGAACGCTGCCCCGGCGCCCGGCGCTCCGGCCGGCGAGCGGCTGCTGCACATCGATCCGCAGATCATCGAGCCAAATCCCCAACAGCCGCGCCATATCTTCGATGAAGAGGCGCTTGCCGAACTCGCCGCCAGCATCACGCGCGACGGGGTGCAGGAACCGGTCCTCGTGCGGCAGGTAGACGGCCGCTATGAGCTGATCAGCGGCGAACGCCGGGTGCGGGCATCCATCATGGCCGGGATCGCGACCGTTCCTGCGGTGTGTCGCGACGTGTCCGATCGCGACATGCTCCGGCTCGGCTTGATCGAGAACATCCAGCGCGAAGACCTCAATGCGATGGAGACCGCGCGGGCGTACCAGCTCCTGCAACAGGAATTCGAGTGGACGCAGGAGGAAGTGGCCCAGGAGGTCGGAAAGAAACGGGCGACGGTTGCCAACTTCCTGCGCCTGCTGAATCTTCCGAGGGAGGTGCAGCTCCGCGTCGAGGAAGGCGCCATCAGCATGGGCCACGCGCGCGCGCTGCTGGCCCTCGACTCGCCCGAGAAACAGCGTGCGCTGTGCCGGAAGATCGTCGAGCAGGGACTTTCCGTGCGCCAGGTCGAGAAGATGACCACGAACGGCGGCCAGGCGGCGGCGCGGCCCGCACCGGCCAAGGACCCCAATGTGGCCGCGATTGAAGACGAGCTGCGGAACCGCTTCGGAACCCGGGTCCACCTGCGGTCCAACAAGAAGAATCGCGGGAAGATCGAGATCGAGTTCTTCAACCTGGACGAACTCGAGCGACTTCTGGAACTCCTGAAAGGCGCCGGGTGATATACCTCTGCCGTCTTGTTTCTGGGAAGGAACGACCATGATCGATGTGAAGCTCATCCGGGACAATCCAGACGTCGTGCGCGACGCGCTGGACAAGCGCAACAGTGCCTTTGACCTGACTCCGGTTCTCGACCTCGACCGGCGCCGTCGCGAGCTCGTGTACGAGGTCGAGCAACTGCGGGCCGAGCAGAATCGTGCATCCGAGGAGATCGCCCGGCGCAAGAAGGGCAAGGAAGACGCCACGGACGCCATCGCGGCGATGAAAGGTGTGAGTGACCGCGCGAAGGCGCTCGATGAGCAGGTGAAGGCCATCGATGCCGAGCTGAGTCTCGCGTTGCTGAGCATTCCCAACATTCCGGACGCATCACTGCCCGTCGGGAAGGACGAGTCGGCCAATCGGGTCGAGCGCACATGGGGAACACCGCCCACCTTCTCCTTCGAGCCCAAGGATCACGTTGATGTCGGCGAGAAGCTGGGCGTTCTGGATTTCGAGCGCGGAGCCAAACTGTCGGGCGCGCGCTTCTGTCTTTCCAAGGGCGCCGGGGCGCGCCTGGAACGCGCGCTAATCAACCTCATGCTCGATATTCACACGCAGGAACACGGCTACACCGAGGTGTTGCCGCCCTTCGCGGTGAACTCGGACAGCATGCAGGGCACCGGGCAGTTGCCGAAGTTCGCGGCGGACCTCTTTCATCTGGAAGGCCATGATCTGTGGCTGATCCCCACCGCCGAGGTGCCGGTGACCAACATCTACCGCGACGAAATTCTCGACGGCGACGCGTTGCCGGTTCATCTCACGGCCTACACCCCGTGCTTCCGCAGCGAGGCGGGTTCGTACGGCAAGGACACGCGCGGCATGATCCGCCAGCATCAGTTCAACAAGGTCGAGCTGGTGAAGTTCACCCGTCCCGAGGACTCGTGGAACGAGCTGGAGACGCTGACCCGAAACGCCGAGGCCATTCTGCAGCGCCTCGGTCTCGCCTACCGGGTGGTCACCCTGTGTACCGGCGACCTCGGTTTCTCGGCGGCCAAGACCTACGACATCGAGGTATGGCTGCCCGGCCAGGACCGTTACCGCGAGATCAGCTCGTGCTCGAATTTCCTGGATTTCCAGGCACGGCGCGCCAACATCCGGTTCCGCCGCGACAAGAAGCCCGAGTTCGTGCATACGCTCAACGGGTCGGGGCTCGCGGTCGGTCGCACGCTCGTCGCCATCCTCGAAAATTACCAGCGGGAGGACGGTTCGGTCGTGGTGCCGGCGGCCTTGCGTCCCTACATGAACGGCCTGGAGGTGATCGAGCCGCCGCGATGAGCGATGCGTACCAACAGGCCGCCGAGGCATTGCGCCATGCCCGCTGCGCCGTCGCCGTGACGGGAGCGGGCATTTCCGTCGAGAGCGGCATCCCGGACTTCCGGGGGCCGGCGGGCATCTGGCAGAAGTATCCGCCGGAGGACTTCGCAACCATTGGCGCCTTCATGCGCGACCCGGCGAAGGTGTGGAACCTCTGGTATGACCTTGGCCAGGACCTGGGCGGCCGCCAGCCTAATCCGGGACACCGTGCGCTGGCCCGGCTCGAAGAGTTGGGGCTCCTCAAAGCCGTCATCACGCAGAACATCGACAATCTGCATCAGGCGGCGGGCAGCCGCGAAGTGATTGAATACCACGGGAACGCGCGCCGGCAGGTGTGCCTGCGATGCGGACAGGCGGGACCGCTGGATTTCTCCAAACGCTCTGACATGGCGCCCCGGTGCCCGTGCGGCGGCCTGATCAAGCCCGACATTGTGATGTTCGGCGAGTTGATCCCGCCCGAAGCGCTCGAGCGTTCGGCGCAGTGGGTTGCGGACTGCGACGTCATGCTCGTCGTCGGCACCTCGGCCCAGGTATTTCCCGCGGCGCAGCTCCCCTATACCGCCAAGGAGGCGGGCGCGGTCGTGATCGAGGCCAATGTCGAGGCGACCGACTTCACCCGTACCGTCACGGATATTTTCCTGCACGGCCCGTCCGGGACGACGCTTCCGCGCCTCGTGACGGCGTTGGCGGGCTGAGATCAGACCGGGGAGAAGGGACAGTGAAGCTGCGCGCGATGGAACCACTGCACGCCGTTGCGACCGGACCGGCCGAGGGTACGCCCGTGGTGTTTCTCCACGGGTTCATGGGGTCGCTGCACGATTGGGACCCCATCATCGCCCGGCTCTCGCATTCCGTGCGCTGCATCGCCGTCGATCTGCCGGATCACGGCCAGTCCCGCGCGTCCGTGGACTATGATTTCGACGACGTGGCGCGGGCACTCGATGAGGTGGTGCGGCGCTTCGACTGCATCCGGCCGGTCGTGGTGGGGTATTCAATGGGGGGCCGCATGGCGCTCTACTGGGCGCTCCATGCCGCACACCCGCCACGCCTGCTCGTGATCGAGTCGGCCTCGCCCGGCCTGGCGGAGGAGTCCGCGCGCCAGACGCGGAGGGAAGAGGATGCCGCCCGTGCGGACGCGATAGAACGCGATTTCCCGGCCTTCGTGCGGGAGTGGTACAGCCAGCCCCTCTTCGCGACCCTGTCCCGCGACCAGCGCGATCGGTTGGTCCGCACACGCCTGCGCGGCAACGCCCCCGCCGCCCTCGCCCGGTCGCTCCGTTGCCTCGGGACCGGCAGCCAGCCGCCGCTCTGGGACAAGTTGCCGCAATGCACGTGCCCCGTCGATGTCGTAGCGGGCGAACTCGACCTCAAGTATGCCGGCCTCGGCCGGCAGATCGCGCGGGAACTCCCAGAAGCCCGCCTGCATCACGTCTCCGGCGCCGGACACATCGTCCACCTCGAGCAGGAGGAATGGTTTACCGCCCTGTTGAGCAGCATCTCTGCGCAAGCGTAATACGAGACGCCACGGACGGCATCCAATAGGAAAACCGCCCCAAACGCATGATGCGCAGGGGCGGCTTGTCCGGCGAAATACTTTCAGTTATGCGCGCAGCCTGCGGCGCATGACCAGGCCCAGCAGACCGATGCCCAGAAGGCTCATCGTGGCCGGCTCGGGAATCGGGTCAAACGGCTGCGTGTTGGTCGGCGCGTCGATGAGGGACACCGTGGCCCAGATGCACGCGAAGGCGTCGCCGTATTTGCCGTCCGGACCCAACCAGAAGCCGCTGCTGTAGCTGGCGTCGCTGAGTTCGATGCTGAACAGACCGTCGCCGCCGAAGTTCACGTACACGGGGTCATTCCACGTAACAGTGAAGCCCTGCGTGAAGCCCGTCAGGCTGGTGAACCCGGCGCTGAAACCCGGCACGCTGCCGATCAGGCTGGGAACATCGAAGTCGAGATTCGCCGTAACACTGGCCGCCGCGAGGTCGTCCGGATTGATCCAGTCCTCCGTGGTGCCCATGCGGGCGAACAGGAAGGTATAGCTCTCACCCTCGTTCAGCGCGAAGGCCTCCGACGGCACCGTCGGATAGATCGTGGCCCACATTTCAAGCGCCCCCGCCGTGGCGGACGTGTCGATGGACGAGTTGTTCCCCAGTTCAAAGCTCACCGGCAACGCCATCGCGGTGCTGCCCAACACAATCAGACCGATCAATCCCCCAACAATCGCTCGCATACTTCTTCTCCTTCAATCTCTATCGTGGTTCCTGTGCATCACCCAGCGGGCATCCGCTGTCCTGCGAATATGGAGCGCAATTCATATGCCAACGCGCCGTCATATTTCCTAACCAGCTATACAAGCTAACTTTACACACTGATTATCGCTGGGAATGCCACGAGCCAGCCGAACGATGCCCGGCACGGATAGTCACAAATGACAAATATTTGACCGCAACGAGAGGCCTCCGGAGATCCGTCGTGACCCATCCCGGTCGCGCCCCGCCCAACGCCCGCCTCATCAATCCCCAGTTTCGGAACTAGTCTGGAATCGCTCTTAGGACGGAGATGGCTTCGCTGATGTCGTAACAGTCGGCCATTTGGAGGAAGTAGTGTAGTGGCCCATAATTACTGGAACTTATTTTACTAGCAGGGTATCCATTCTTTGGAGGAGGATGGATGCCATGCGAAGAGCGGTTACGATAGTGTTGAATGCCAAAGAGCGTGATGCGCTGCAACAGTTGTGCGCGGCGGTCAAGAAGTGAAGCGGGTGGCG
>JBPOJD010000071.1:0-21761 GCA_052033955.1 Candidatus Hydrogenedentota bacterium | reverse complement strand
AACACTCCTCAGTTCCCTCCCCGGACTGCCCAAGGCCCCATGCCTCGGATGCCAGAGAGTCTACCAAGGGTGCTTCACTTCTCGACCGCCCCAATGACCGCTACACTTCTCGACCGGCGTTTACAGCAACTCTGCCTGACCAACCCGGAAGTCCTGATACTGGTCACCGCAGCTGTCCGGGAACGCTTTCGCGCCCAGCCCGACTTGCGGATGGTGGATGTCTCACAAAACGATTGCTACAACCCCTGTCAGTGCGATCAGTGTCAAGCGATAGCCAAAGCCGAGGAAAGTGAAGCGGGGCCACTCATCTGGTTCGTGAATCAAGTGGCCGACGCGGTGCGCGAGGAGTTCCCGGGCCGTTTCGTGGGTACATTGGCCTATCAGTACACGCGGATTCCCCCTAGAATGCTCGTTCCCCGCGAGAATGTCATCGTGCGTCTGTGCAGCGACGGATGTTGTTGTTCGCATCCTTTCGACGCCTGCTCCAGCAAAAACAACATGGCCTTCGTGGAAGACATAAAGGCATGGCAATCGAAAACGAGAAACCTTTTTATCTGGGACTACACGACGAATTTCGCTCACTACATTCAGCCGTTCCCCAATCTGTATTCACTCCAGCCGAACATCCAGTTTCTGGTCGCGCACGGCGCGCGCGGCATTTTCGCGCAAGGGAACTATCACGGCGCAGGCCACGGCGAGATGGCCGCGCTTCGCACCTACCTGCTCGCGCGAATCATGTGGAAACCCGACTGCAATATCGTTCAGGAGATCGCCGAATTTACGGACGCCCACTATGGCCCTGCGGCGAAGCACATCCGAAAATACATTCATTATCTTCACGGACGGGTCGGCCCGGAAGAACACATTGGATCGACCTACCCGGCGACGGGACCTTTTTTCGGCGGCGATTTCACGAGGCGCGCCAACGCGATTCTGGCGAAGGCCCAGAAGGCCGTGCAAGACGACCCAGAACGGCTGTTGCGGGTCAAGGAATTTCGCATGCCGGTCTACTATGTTGAGATGATGAGTCTGCCGGGGTTGGGCCCGATACCGGATGACCAACGCGGCAAGATAGAGGGCGCCGCCCGCGAGTTTTTTGAGATCGCAAAGACATTGGGCATCTCGCACGCGGCTGAAACTAAAGAGATGCTCGCCCTCCAGGAGGAATACACAAGGAAGCTGCTGGCGACAGATGCGTATCGGGACTATGAAACGGTCATGCTGTTGCCGACCGAGTGGTTATTCCGTTTCGACCCCGATAACGTGGGCGAGCAACAGCAATGGTATGGCCAAGCGCCGAAATCTGATACGTGGCGAAAAATCAAGGCAGGGCTTCCCTGGGAAGAGCAATTCGGTGGCTATAACGGCGTGGCGTGGTATCAGACCCAGATTTCCATCCCCCGCGCCCTTCATGGACGGACGCTGCTATTGGGATTCGATGCGGTGGACGAAACGGCGGTGGTTTATGTAAATGGCCAGAAGGCTGGCGCCTTCGGCGTCCTGGGTGTCACGTGGGACACCCCGTTTACGGTCGACATTACGCCCCACGTCAGCGCAGGCGCTTCAACCACCATTGCGGTGCGCGTGGAGGATTCAGGGGGCCCTGGCGGTATTTGGAAGACTGTTCGACTGCTGTCTCCCAGAAAATGAGGCAAAACGAGGTGCGCAACGTCAATTCGACCAGCCAGCTAAGACGCGGATTCGGGCTGTCAATTCCCAAGGGGTTCTGCTTGTATTCCGTGCGGAGATAGTGCGGGTGCAGGGAGCTCATCGTGTATCCTCTCAGTGTTTCGCAACCCTCGTGTTATATGCGTTGACAATATCCCCCACCGCCCGGACCCGTTCCAGACTGCCGGTGGAGGAGATTTCGTCGGAGATGCCAAGAATAAGGCGGGGTGCAAAGAGGTCAATGATCTTCTCCGTGCACCGTGTCAGGGTCTCCAAAGAATACGTATCGTCAAAATAGACGGCTGGAATGCCGTCAATGAGGAACATATTGTTCCCGAGCGCCTCTTTGATTTCTTCGATGGTCACATCTCCTTGCGGGGCGGGCGTGATGGCCTCGATGCCGTCGAGGCCGGTTTCGCGGGCATAGGGCAGCAGCGGGCCGCAGTCACCGTCCCAGTGCGAATACACAAACTTGCCTGCTGTGTGCAACAACTCGCAGCGATGCTGACACTCGGGGAGGTGGTATTGAAGAAAGAGGTTGGGCGATAAGGTCTGGGCGTGGACATTCTCACCAAAATTGATGATATCGATGGGCGAGGGGTTGATGCAGGCGATCAGACGGTCGTGGGATGACCGCAGGGCCGCGAAATAGGCTTCGACAGTGTCCGGCCAGTCGAAGAGCGCGAAAATGCCCCTTGTGATGCCCATCTTCTCTATAAACAGGCTTTGGACATTCATCCGTGGCATGAAAATGGTTGGTGCGCCAAGATCGCCCAGTTCACGCACCAGTGTATCGTGCCGTTCCTGATTCCAACGCCATTCCGTGTTCTCCTCGCGCCAGGCAGCCACCTTGAGTTCCTCTTCGGACTCGACCTCCCACTTCACGTGGCTCACGTGCCAACTGTTGGGCGACCGCCGCAGCACGGCCACTTGGCGGCCAACGGGGGTCTCGATGGTCTGCTCCGTATCCGTCTCGTTGAGTTGACGTGAAGTGTAACGCACCGAGGGGTGTTCGACCCGTTTGAAACAGGCATTGAACTCATAGAGCCGGGCAGAGCAGCCGAGGGCGCGATAGATATCGTGTACTGGCATGCCCCGAAAAGGCTCCGGAAAGGGTTCGCCCGAGAAGATCTTGTCTGTGTACCAGCATTCGATGCGGGGCTGCCAGATGATCCTGCCGCCCGCACGGCCAAATACCACATCGCGATGCAGTTGCGAGAAATCGGTCATTGCCCAAGGGACCTTTCCCTGTCAGGCCGCCACGCCGACCATGCCCAAAAGCCCGCACACGATACGCCAACGGGGCAGCGTCAAACAAGACAAAAACGGCCCTCCGTCTTCGTTGCATGCCTCGCGTGTCTGAGGCATACTGTGGCCCTTGCATCAACCCCGGACGGGCACACAGGACGATGAGCACCGCGACACCTTCCCGGCCCATTTTGAGCCTTCAGAATGCGACGAAGAGCTTTGGCGCGCAGTCGATACTCGACGGCGTGTCGCTCACCGTGCATGAGGGCGACCGCATCGGTCTCATCGGACAGAACGGGTCCGGGAAGTCGACACTGCTGCGCATCATGGCGGAGCTGGAGACCTGTGACAGCGGTCTCGTGACGCGGAGCCGGGGGTTGCAGGTGGGCCTGCTGAGCCAACGCTGCGGGCTGGACCTGTCCCGCACGGTCCAGGCGGTCCTTCAGGAGACAGTTGAAGCGCACCGCGCGGAATTGCAGCGGTATGACGAACTGATGCGCCGGATGGCCGGCGCCGCGCCGGAATCCGAAGAGCACGGCCGGACCGCGGAGGAGCTGGCCGCGTTGCAGCATCACCTCGACGTCACCGGCGGCTGGCAGGCCGAGGAAGACATCAAGCGGTTCAGTGTGGCGCTGGCACTCCCGGACGGCCCGCGGCGCCTGGAGAGTCTGTCCGGCGGGGAGCTGCGGCGTCTGGATCTGGCGGTGACACTCTTGCGACGGCCGGACCTGCTCCTGCTCGACGAGCCAACGAACCATATCGACACGCGCAGTGCCGAGTGGATCGAGAACTTCCTGGCGCAGTACCAGGGAAGCTGCATTCTGGTCACCCATGACCGCTATTTCCTGGATCGCGTCGTGAACCGGATCGTCGAGCTGGAGCGGCGGCGCCTGCTGAGTTTCCCGGGCAATTACACCCGCTTCCTCGAATACAAGAGCCAGCTTGTGGAGCAGGAAGCGCGCGAGGAGCACCGGCGCCAGTCGCTGCTGCGCCGCGAGCTGGAGTGGATGCGGCGCGGTCCCAAGGCGCGCGGCACGAAGCAGAAGGCCCGCAAGGACCGCTTCTACGAGGCCGAGGAGCGCAAGCCCGACGCGTGGGAGAAGGATTTCGCCTTCGAGATACCCGACGCGCCGCCCTTGAGCAAGCGCATCCTCGAGGCCGAGGAACTCTCCATCTCGCGGGGCGGCGACGTGCTGGTGCGCGATTTCTCGATGATCCTGCAGAAGGGCATGCGGGTGGGCATTGTCGGCCCGAACGGGGCGGGAAAGACCACGCTCCTCCGCGCGTTGATGGGGTTGGAGGAACCGGATGACGGCACGCTCTTTACGGGCGATACGACGCAGTTCCTGTACGTCGATCAGCATCACGAAGGGCTTGATCCCGAAAAGACGGTGCTGGAGAACGTGTCGAACGGACTCCGCTACTGGGAGGTCAATGGCCGGCGGGTGTTCGTACCCTCGTATCTGGAGAAGTTTCTCTTCGACATCAGCACGGTGAACGACCCGATGGGGCACCTTTCGGGCGGCGAACGCAACCGCCTGGATCTGGCGCGCAAGTTTCTGCAGGGCGGCAACGTGCTGGTGTTGGACGAGCCGACCAACGACCTGGACCTCTATACGCTGCGTCTGCTCGAGGAGACCGTGCTCGGGTTTGACGGGCCGGCCCTCATCGTCAGCCACGACCGTTATTTCCTGAACCGGGTGTGCACGCACCTCATCGTCTTCGAGGGAAAGGGCGAGCACTTCCTGATCGCCGGCGGCTACGATGACTATCTTATCTTCCGGGCGCATCGGCTGGAGACGGCGAAAAAGGACGAAGCCGCCACGAGACCGACCCCAGCTGTGCTGCGGGAGAAGACGGGCGCGCCCGGTCGTAACGCGTGGCGTGAGGCCCAGCGCCAGAGGGCCCTCGAACAGGCCATGGGCGAGGTCGAGGCCGCGGAGACAGAGGTCGAACGCCTGCAACTGCGAATGGCGCAGCCCGGGTTCTACGAAAAGGGTCCGGCGGAGGTCGAGAGGACCTTGGCGGCCCTTCGGGATGCGACGGCGCATCTCGAAGCGTGCAATACCCGCTGGGAGCAGCTCGAGGCGGCCGATTAGGGGAAATGGACCGCGCCAATGGCGCATAAATTGCACTTTTGATACACTGAAGGGTAGAATTCAGTCATCCAAGGAGACCAGATATGACCACCGTAAAGGTATTCGCCATTTTGGCATTCTGCCTGTGTCTGTGCGCGCTGTTGCTGTTCTCGGACCGGCCCGCGCAGGCGCAAAGCGTCGAGAAAGACCAGGAGATCGCCCAGCGGCGCGGCATCAGCGAGTCGCTTGCGAGCAGCAAGAAGGACGACGACAAGCCAGGGGTAACCAAGGTGCAGGCGACCTTGGGCATCGCGTCGGTCCTCATCATGCTTGCCGTGGTGAAGTTCTGGTAGCGGACGCAATTCTAGAACGGGAGTCCAGGTTTGGCTGAACGCATCCTCATCCTCGACGACGAAGCCAGTATCCTCGACATCCTGACGCAGCACCTGAGCACCGAGGGGTACGACTGCCGGTCCACCACGTCGCCGTGCGAGGCGCTCGAATGGATCGCGCAAGAACCCTATGCCCTGCTGATCACGGACCTGAAGATGCCGGAGATGAGCGGCATCGAGGTGGTGGGGCACGCCAAGGCGGCCCGGCCGGACATGGTGGTGGTCGTGGTGACCGCGCTCATCGAGGTGACCAGCGCGGTGCAGGCCATCCGGGCCGGGGCCGATGATTACCTCCTGAAGCCGTTCAACCTGAGCGAGATCAGTTTCTCCGTCGCCAATGTCCTCGAGAAGCGGCGTCTTGTGCTCGAGAACCGCGAGTATCAGCTCCGGCTTGAGGAGCGTGTCCAGGAGGCAACGCGCCATCTGCAACAGGCCAACGACGAGCTTCGCACGGCCAAGGAGTACCTCGAAGGCCTCCTGCACAGCACGGCGGACGCCATCTTCACCATTACGGCATCGGGCGAGGTCGGGTTTGTCAATCAGGGGGCGCTTGTGCTGCTGGGCTATGCACAGGAGGACCTGGCGGGGTCCGAGGCGGCCCGGCTCTTCGTCGGGGGACCATCCGAGCTGGCCTACCTGCAGCGGCGAATGGAGGAGGGAAAGCCCCTGCAGAACTACGAGACCGAGCTGCGGCACACGGAGGACCGGCTCATTCCGGTGAACGTGTCGTTGTCACGGATCCACGACCGGCGCGACGGCCAGCCGAGCGTCCTGGCCATCTGCAAGGACGTCACCGAGCAGAAACGGCTCCAGGAAGAGCTCCGCGAGATGTCGATCAAGGACAGCCTGACCGGGCTGTACAACCAGCGCTACTTCTATGACCGGCTCGAGAGCGAGATTGAGCGTGCCCGCCGTCAGAACCATCCGCTGGCCCTGGTGCTGTTCGACGTCGACCAGTTCAAGGCCTACAACGACACGCACGGCCATCTCGAAGGTGACCGGGTATTGCAGGAAGTGGGCCGGGTCATCATGGAGAGCACCCGTGAGCACGTCGATACCGGCTTTCGCTACGGCGGAGACGAATTTACCGTGATTCTGCCCGAGGCCAGCGAACACCAGGCCCTCCAGATTGCCGAACGCATTCGGTCGAGCTTCGAGGCCAAGCATTTCGATCACCTGACGCTGAGCATGGGGTTGATGTCCTACAAGGACGGCTACACGTCGCGCGCCTTCATGCAGTTTGCCGACTCGATCATGTACGACGCCAAGCGTTCGGGCGGCAACCGTGTCTACGTGTACCGGCCCGAAGAAGGCACGGCGGCCGGCAAGAACAACGCGTAACACCCCCGGGAGCAGCGGAAAAGCAAATACGGCGGCCAAGGCAAACGCCTTGGCCGCCGTCGTCGTTGACAGGCGACACTCTACGGCCGCACGAAGGTTCCCGAGCCGTCATAGGTCCCCGTGCCGCGCCAGTCCGGCCGCCACCACAGTTGCACGGGGTGCGTCTCGTCGTCGATGTCGTTCACGGCGACGTTCATCCGGAAACTCTCCCACGCGCGCCCCTGCTGGGCATCCAGCCAGCTCACGGGGATGGCCGCCTCGACGGTATAGCCGGACGGCGTTATCCCTGTCGCGACGTGCGTGCCCTCAGGCAGTTCGTCCTTGCGCCAGACCAGCAGGCCACTGTCGGCCAACTCGGGCGACACGGCCAGGAGCAGGGTGGTGCGCAGCTCGTTCTCGCCGCGCGACGTGCGCTGGGCATCGCCCGGCAGGGCCGTCATGCGGATTTCGACGCCGTCCTGCAGCCACGGATCGCTCGTGTCATTCCGGAGCACGGTATCGTCCACCACACTGAGCGCGACGTACAGGTAATCGCCATCCACTGCGGTGTCCATCGTCCACTCGCAATCGCCGACCCCCTTCCAGCCGCTGGCTTCACCCGCTATCTGTGCGGGTGTCGTGACACTGAAGCGCAGCGCGGGCCAGTCGTCGAGGTTGCCGTCGATCTGCGGTGCGGTGCGCAGGGCGTGGGGCCGGAAAGGCGCCTCCACCAGCACACTCCCCTGGAAGTCCGTCTGGAAGCCCTCGCCCACGGTGGTGGTGACGGTTCCCGTGAAGGGAATGGCGCTCAATTCCTCCGGCGCCGCGCCCTCAAGGCTGCTTGCCATGATAGCGGTCGATGCGGTCCCGCCCGCCGGGATCCGCAAGGCAGGCGTGTCCGCTTGCAGCGTTACGCCGCGGTATTCGGGAAAGGTCATTTCCACAACGACGTCGGTTGGCAGCGGGTTGGTCACGTTGAGCACCGCTTCGCCGCCGTCACCGATCTCGATGCGGCCCGCGCCCATCATGCCCTGCACGATGAGCCGTTCGACCCACCAGGCAACATACGGGCTGTCTGCCATGTCGGCGAGGTAGTCCATGGGGTAGATGCGGTCATAGCCCGTTGGAATCGGCTCCCACGCGGCATGCGGTTCGGTCTGGTACCAGAACGCCACGCTCGCGAAGTCGTCCGGCCGGATCCCGTAGCCCTCAACACGGCCCCCTGGCGTGAGGGTTGGGCCGACGTGCTCGATCTCGACCCGCAGCGACTTCGTGAAGCGCACCGGGTCGGCGACATGCCACCGGTAGGCCGTGGTGCGATCGCCCGCCTTGTAGCCCTCGAAAAGCGGCACGCCATAGTACGGATGCGAGAACTCGCGGAACCCCCAGGCGTCGCAGAAGTAGTCCTCCAGGCCCGTTCCGAACAGCGTGGGCGTCTTGGCGCCGTCCACGTAGAACATGTCGTCGCCCTCACCCATCCACTCGTCGATGCGCTGGCGCACGCTCAGCACCGTGCCGACATAGTGGCCGCGGCCCGTGATATCCGCGATGAGAAAGCGCTTGTCCGGCGCCGCGGGGTACTCCTGCCGGTACTGCGCATGGAAATAGGCGGTGTCCTTCGGGAGCTTGGCGAGCTTGGTCCAGTCGACGTAGTAGTAGAACGCCCCGACTGCCTGGTGCCCGTCGTTGGTCACGGTGATCCGGGCCGATTTGTGGAACGGCATGGGCCAATAGCAGTTCCGGGCCTTGCCGTTGGACGACACCGCCACCGGCAGCGAACTGAACGGGATATCCAGGCCGTGGCCGATGCCGAAGAAGTCGCCCAGAGGCGCCTCGACGGAGGGGTGTTTTTCTCCGTCCCAGTACATCCGCAGCGTGAGCAGGCGCGGGTGGGCCGCCTCAGGCGAAGAGATCGTGTTCCAGATGTGATTGATGACACCTGGTCCCGTGATGTCGGCGATCACCAGCGTCTGGCCGGGCTCAATCCGTCGCATGTCGCTGTTGCCATGCTCCCAATACGGGTCATAGGACGACTCGCGCCGGGCCACGCCGTCTTGCAGGGTGGCCAGGCTGTCGAGACCTCCCAGTATTGCCGCTGCGGGCAAGGCTGTCACTGCCAGGACGCCTGCAAGCATCCAGTATCCAAGATTTCTCATTCCGCGTCTCCTTTTTCTGGAAGTTCTCCCGGGAATTGTCCCCGCCTCTCTGTGAGGGTAGATGCAGAGGGCTCCGCCAGTGCTGTTTGCCCCAAAGACAGAGATCCCCTATGTCATTCTGAGAGCATACCCCCTCACAAAAAGGAAAGGCAAGGGACCACAGGTCCCTTGCCATGCATTCCCGTGTCCCTGCGCCACTGATTGGCGCGGGGGATTTTGCGACAGTTCCTAGCGTTTCACCTCGACCGGCTTTCCTGTCTTGGCGCTGAGATAGATCGCATCGAGCAATTCCTGCACGATCATCCCCTCATCGCCCGTGGCGATGTGCGGCGTGTCGTTCAGGATCGCGTCGACGAAATGGTAGTACGAGTTGTGGGCAGCCGGGGCCGGCTGGTGCATACGGGTGTCCCACAGCACGCCGTCCTCTTCGGTGTAGATCTCGGCTTCCCACACATAGTCCTCGTTGCGGTTGCGCTGCACCAGGCCGCCCTTGGTGCCCCACAACCGGGTCTCCATCAACTCGCGCTCGGCGATGTTGCCCGCCCACGACGCCTCGATGGCCAGCGTCGACCCGTCCTGAAAGCGGATGAGCCCGGCCGCCAAGTCTTCGACATCGAACTTCGCCTTGGTGGCCTTCGCCATCGAACCGGCAATCGGGTCGTACGCGCTGCCCATCACCCACTGCGGCTTGCGGTAACCCATGAGCCACAGCGCCAGGTCAATGCGGTGCACGCCCAGGTCAATCAGCGGGCCGCCGCCCGACATCTTCTTCTGGCAGTTATGGCCGCCGAATCCGGGAATCCCGCGGCGGCGATGCCAAATCGTGCGGGCGTAGTAGACGTCGCCCAGGATGCCCGTATCGACCTTCTTCTTGAGAGCCTGCGACTCGGCGGTAAAACGGTACGAGAAGTTGATCATGAGGCGCTTGCGGGCCTTTTTCGCGGCGGCCACCATCTCGCGCGCCTCGGCGACGTTGAGGGCCATGGGCTTCTCGCACAAAACGTGGCAGCCCGCCTTGAGCGCGGCCAGCGTGTAGGGCTTGTGGAAGCAGTTCGGGGTGGCGACACTGACCACGTCAAACTTCTCCTTGGCCAGCATCTCCTCGGGATCCGTATAGCGCTTCTCGACCTGGAGCTGGTTGCCGCCAACCTCCTCGAGGCAATGCTTGTTTACGTCGGCAACCGCCACGACCTCGGCGTTGGGATGCTCGCGATACCCGCCAACGTGGTACCGCCCCATGCCAAGTCCGATGACCCCAACTCGCACCTTCTTCATGGTCCACTCCCTTGTGTTTGATTTTTGGAGAAACAACGGGAAGACATGCTAGCCCACCCGCAACCGGAATTGCATCAAAAAAGACCCGGCGCTCGCTACGCCGCTGTCAGCCAACGACGTCGATGCGCCGCCCTTCGCGCGCGGATTGCAGCCCGGCCTCGAGCACCTGGATTACGCGGAGACCGTCCTCGAAATTGGGCCGGATGTCGCCGCCAAGGACCACCGCCTTCACGAAATCCGCCACCGCGTGGACGAATTCGTGCTCGTACCCAATGATATGACCCGGCGGCCACCAGTTGGCAACGTAGGGATGGCAGGGCTCGGTCGCCAGGATGTTCCGGAATCCTTGCGCATGCTCCGGGTCGGAATTGGAGAAGAACTCCAGTTCGTTCATGCGCTCAAGGTTGAAGAGGATGGCGCCCTCGCTGCCATAGATCTCAAACGTGTTGTAGTTCTTGCGTCCGGCGGCGAAACGGGACGTTTCGAAGGATCCCAGTGCACCGTTCTCGAACTCCGCCAGCATGAAGGCCGCGTCTTCCACGGTGACCGGGCCTTTCCCGCCACCCGCTCCCGATCCGCTCGAGAACGTCGCCGCACCGGCGCCCGGGAGCGGCCGTTCCTTGATAAACGTCGTCGTCATGGCGGCGACGGACTTGATGCCGCCGACGAGAAAGTGGGCCAAGTCCACGCTGTGGGAATTGAGGTCCGCGTGCGGCCCGGCCCCGGCGGTCTCTTTGCGCAGGTGCCAGGTCAGGGGGAACTCGGGGTCCATGATCCACGATTGCAGGTAGGCCCCGCGCCAGTGGTAGATGGTTCCCACCTTGCCCTCGTCGATGAGCTGTTTGGCAAGCATCACCGCCGGACAGCGCCGGTAGTTGTGGTTGATGTAGTGAACCTTGCCGCTTTCCTTCGCCGCCGCGCACAGTTCCCGGGCCTGGGCGGCGGTGAGGGTGAACGGCTTCTCGCAGAAGATGTGCTTGCCCGCCTTGGCCGCTTCGAGCGCCATCTCATAGTGCAGCCACGTGGGCGTCGAAATGTCGACGATGTCGATGTCGTCACGGTGGACGACGGCCCGCCAGTCTGTCGAGGTCTCTTCCCAGCCCAACAGCCTGCGGATAGTCGCCGAGGTGTTTGGACTGGGCCTCCGCGAACTGTAGACATCCACCAATACATCTTTACGTATAAACTCAATACATGGCCGAGCGCGAAAAAAGTTTTGCGTTTGTGTGAATCCGGTTCGTCGTGTGTTATGCTGACCTTCGCAAGGGGGATGGGCAAAGAGGTAGTTTTTTTGGAGATGGCGGCGCGTGAACCTGCAACGTTTTGAAGTGAAGTACCGCGTCAGCGAGCTTCAGGCGACAGCGATACGCGATTACATTCTGCCGTACGTGGCTGTGGACGCGCATGTCCGCCAGGGCACGCAGTACCCCATCAACAGCCTCTATTACGATTCGCCTTCGCTCGCGCTTTACAGGGAAAGCGTGACGGGGGTCAAGAACCGCTTCAAACTCCGGATCCGCGCCTACGGCGACGCCCCCGGGCAGCCCGCGTTCTTCGAGATCAAGCGGCGGATCGATCGCACGGTGCGCAAGCGCCGGGGAAAGCTCTCGGGGGCGCAGGTCCAGGATTTCCTCCAGGGAACGACGGGTGGCGGGTTGTGGGACGAGATCGGTGCCCGCGACGCGGACGCGCTGCATGAGTTTCGGGACCTGATGGACCGCCTGTGCGCCGAGCCCAAGGTCTATGTGCGGTACCTGCGGGAAGCGTATGTGGGGCGTGTGGAAGGAGGCGTGCGCGTCACCTTCGACAGGGAAATCCACGCGGCGCCCTATGATGGCCCCGGCGGGAATCTGTGGGTGGGTAACGGCGGCTGGCGGCCGCTGGCGGTTTCCGATGTGGTTCTCGAAGTGAAGTTCAACGGGGCGTTTCCGCATTGGATCCTCGACACGATCCGGCGTTTTGACCTGCTCCGCTGCTCGATGTCGAAGTATGTGGCGGGTGTGGACATCTTGAGACGGGAAGGGTTGTGCGCTCCCCTTGCCGGCAGAGGAATGCCGTGAATCTTCTGGCAGAATTGTTGGGACCGGACGGCGCGGTGCCGATTCCCACGGACCGCATTGTCGCGGGACTGCTGATATCATTCGTGCTCGGACAGGTGTGCGCGTGGATGTACATGTACACCCATGCCGGCGTGTCCTACTCGAAGGCCTTCGTACAGTCGATCGTGCTGCTTTCGATCATCGTCGCCTTGAGCATGATGGTGATTGGCAACAACCTCGTCGCCGCTTTCGGATTGATCGGTGCGCTCGCCGTCATCCGCTTCCGCAACATCCTCAAGGACACCCGCGACACGGCCTTCATCTTCTTCTCGCTGATTGTCGGCATGGCCTGCGGCACCTTCAGTTTCCGGCTGGCCTTCATTGGCACGTTGCTCTTCAGTCTGGTCCTCGCCTATCTCCACTGGGCGGATTTTGGCAGTCTCCACACGGGCGACGGCTTTCTGCGGATGCATGTCCGCTCAACCGGAAGCGGCGCGGACGCGTTCCTGGGCGTGCTGCGGCGCTACTGCCGCGACATGGTGCTGGTGTCGCAGCGCCTCTACGAGGGCGACCACCGGGAAGTGGCCTACCGGCTCACGATGCGCGATCCCCAGCGGGCCAACGAGCTGGTCGCCAGCCTCAATGCCCTCGAGGGGCTCTCTCACGTGACCCTTGTGCTCCAGGAAGAGGAGAGTGAAATCTGATGGCCGAACGCCCCGCATTGGACACCATACGCACGCCGCTGTCCCGGCGGTGGTTTCTTCTGCGCCGGAGAATGCTGCCCGCGGCGGTCTGGGCGACGGCCGTACTGGCGGCGGCGATCCTGCTGGGGCGCGACCCCGCGTCGCTCGACGCGACCGGGATGGTCACCCTGCGGGAAATCCCCTTGGCGCCCGTCGTGGATGCCCGCGTGCAGCGCATCACGGTGGGACTCTTCGACGAGGTCACGGCCGGCCAGGTGGTGGCCCAGCTCGATGACACACTGGTGAGCGCGGAGTTGCTTGCCGCGGAGGCTGAATACGCGCGTCTGCTGGCGGAAGTTGCTGCGGAACGCGAACGCATCGCCCAAGAGGTCTCGGAACTGGCGCGCGACGCGCTGAACAACGAGCGGGTCCTGGTCATGTCGCAGGCCTCCGCACAACTGGATTTGCTGGACCGCGAGGCGCAGCACGAGACCGATCGCGCCACGATGCAGGGACTGGCCTCGCTCCTCGAGCGGCAGGAGGCGCTGGCCCGTGAGCGGTTGATCGACCAGGCAACGCTGGACGAAACCCGCACGCAGTACGAAACCATCAGGATGCAGGTTCGGGAAAGCGCGGCCGCGCGCGAGGCCGCGGCGGAACAGCTCCGCAAGGCCACCGCCCTGCGCGAGGCAAAGGCGCCGGACGTCGTCCTGGCGCAGGAGGAGCTGGTACTGGCCCCGTTGCGTGCCGCGGTGACCGTCCAGCAGGGGCTGGTGCAGGTCCTTCGTGCCGAACGCGACAGCCTGGTGCTCACCTCACCGGTGGACGGACGGGTCGCGAGCATCCTCCGTGAACCCGGATCTACCGCGACCCCGGATCTGCCCGTGTTGACAATCACGGCTGCCGGGGATGGGCAGGTGGTGGCATATGTGCCCGAGCGCATTGCACGGGATATTGCGGTGGGCACGCCCGTGCGGGTGGTGTCGCGCCGGACACCGCGGCACGTAGCCGAGGCGGCGGTGATGAAGATCAATCCCCAGATTGCTCCCTATCCGCTTCAGCTTCAGCCGAATGTGAACATGCTGCAATGGGGTCTGCCCCTCCTGATCGGGCCCGTGCCCAAGGATTTTCTGCCCGGAGAAGTGGTGTACGTAAGATTTCTTGGCGACAAACGCGCCGGAACCGGCGTGTGGAACAGATAGACAACGTAAGAGGTGTATGTCATGCGTAGACAAGCTTTCATCGGGGCGTTGAGCGTCCTCATCGTCCTGCTTGCGACCGGCTGCCCGCAGGGGCTGCCCACGGCGGGCTTCACGGCGCAAGTCACGGCGGGCGTGGCCCCGTTGACCGTGCAGTTTACCGATACGTCGAGTCCGGGCGACTCGGCGATCACCGCCTGGGCCTGGAATTTCGGAGATGGAGGCCAGAGCGCGCTCCAGAGTCCGCAGCACACGTATACGACGCCAGGCGTCTACACGGTGTCGCTGAACGTGACCACTGCGCGGGGAAACAACACCTCCGTCAGACAGAATCTGATCACCGTGGCTGACCCCGATGACCTGCCCGCGCCCGCGTTCACTGCTGCGCCGCAGGCCGGTCCGGCGCCGCTCACGGTCCAGTTCACCGACACGAGCACGGCCGGGATGTACCCGGTGACCGGCTGGCTATGGAGCTTCGGGGACGGCGCGACCAGCACCCTCCAGAATCCGTCGCATACCTACACGGCCAACGGCCTGTACGACGTACGGCTTACACTGACAACCGCCGTGGGGCCGGTCGAGGTGCTCGCGGAGGACCACATCTCCGTCAGTCCGCTGGTCAATCCGGCCGCGGACTTCAGCGCATCCGCCACGACCGGTCTGGCGCCGCTTACGGTGCAGTTCACCGATCTGTCCCAACCCGGCTCCCTGCCCATCACGGGGTGGCTGTGGAGCTTTGGCGACGGCACGACCAGCACCCTCCAGAATCCGTCGCATACCTACACGGCCGCGGGCGCCTATACGGTCTCGCTGCAGGTGACCGCCGCGCAGGGTTCGAATACCCTGCAACGGGTCGGCTACATCACACTCCACCATCCGGTCGAGCCCACCGCCGATTTCTCGCTGGACAATCCGGTGGGCTACGCACCAATGACGGTGCAGTTCACCGATGAGAGCCACCCGGGCACCGCGGCCATCACCGAATGGGCGTGGACTTTCGGCGATGGCGGCACAAGCAGTGACGCGAACCCGGGCCATACCTACACCACACCGGGCGTATACACCGTCGGCCTGACCGTGCGCACGGCCTACGGCGAAGACACGGTGACACGCGCCGCGTCGGTGCAGGTGTTGCAGCCCCAGCCGCCCACGGCGGACTTCTCGTCCGAACGGGTTGGGCTCAACCCGCCCGTCGTGGCGTTTACCGATCTGTCGACGGCGGGCACGTCGCCGATTACGAGCCGGTTGTGGACCTTTGGCGACGGCGCGACCAGCACCTTGGCGGCGCCCGTCCATACCTACGCGGCCTTCGGGACCTATGAGGTCTCCCTCACCGTGACGACGATCCACGGCTCCGATACGGAGACCCGGCAGGTTGTCGTAGAAAGCAGCGTGCCGCCCACCGCGGCCTTCAACGCCGCCCCCCTCTCCGGCACGGCGCCGCTGCAGGTAGCGTTCACCGATCAGTCCACGGCGGGCACCTCCGCCATCACGGGCTGGAGCTGGGACTTTGGCGACGGCCAGGGCAGCACCGCCCAGCACCCCACCCACGAGTACGCCGCCGAGGGCACCTACACGGTGTCGTTGACCGTAGTCAGTGCGGCCGGTTCGCACACCCTGACCAAGAACAGCCTGATCACGGTCGAGGCGCCGGTTGTCCCAACCGTGCGGCTCAACGAGTTCGTCGCCAGCAATGGATCGGGACTGACCGATGAGGATGGCAACTTCTCCGACTGGATCGAGCTGTACAATCCGACCGACGAGACCGTGTCGCTCGAAGGGTGGAGCCTGACGGACGATGCGTCCGCACCGGGTAAATGGATCTTCCCGGCGGTGTCGATTCCGGCGGACGGCTACCTGGTGGTGTTTGCTTCGAGCAAAAATCGCACCAACCCGCTCGGCGAGCTGCACACCAACTTCGCGCTGGGCATCGGCGGCGAGTACCTGGGGCTGTTCAAATCGACATCCGAGCCGGCGTTGAGCGAGCTGTCTCCGGAATTCCCCGAGCAGGTCCGCGACTACTCCTACGGCGTGTACCTGGAAGGGCCCGAGTGGCGCTACTTCCCGGTGCCCACGCCCGGCGCGGCGAACATCGGCACGGCCTATATCGGTTTCGCGGCCGCACCGCAGTTCAGTCACCTGCGCGGTTTCTACGAGAACCCGCTCCAGCTTGTGCTGACCACGCAAACCGCGGACGCCGTGATTCGCTACACGCTGGACGGCACCAATCCGACGCCCACGACCGGGCTCGTCTACACAAACCCGATCGCCGTCACGAGCAGCCGCCCCGTCCGCGCGGCTACGTTCAAGACGGGCTACCTGAGCTCGGAGTTCGTGACACACACGTACGTCGTCGGCGCCCCCGAAGCGCAGAAGACGCTGCCCGCCATCTCGCTGGTGGTGGACGAAGTCACCAATTTCTACGGCCCCCACGGGATCAAGTACATCAAGGGCGGGCAATACTCGGGAACAGATCCCTATCACGTGCGCTGGGTGCCGATTGTTAGTCATGACGCCAACAACTACACCCACTTCCAGCGGCTGCACTACCCGATGCCGTACAACAACTATCCCGGCACGCGGCGCTGGGAACGCCCGCTATCCGTCGAGGTGATCTACCCCGGAGACAGCCCGGCCGCCAACACGGGCGCCCAGCTCGATGCGGGGGTGCGCGTTCACGGTGGCGATTCCGTCCGCCGAAAGTTCATCGCGCTGAAAAGCAAGCGTCACCCGGACTCCCCGGCCCATCCGATGTTCGACGTGTTTGACGGGCCGGACTGGATGTTCCACTTCGCCTTCAAGACCTCATTCCGGGTCTATTTCCGGAGCGAGTACGGGGGCGGCCGCCTTGAAGCGCCGCTGTTCCCAGGCGACGGTCCGGACCGGCACGATACGCTCACACTGAGGGGCGGACACAACGACTGGGTCAACCCCTTCATCAAGGACGAGTTCGCACGGCGGCTCCAAGGCGACGCGGGGCACCTGTGGGCGCGCGGCAACCTGATGAACCTCTACGTAAACGGCGTCTGGAAGGGCTACTACAATGTGACCGACCACGTCAACAGCCAGCTTCTCGAGGAATGGCTCGGCACCGAGAACACCTTCGACGTCATCACTCACGACTACGTGTATCCCGACCTGCACGAGATACTCGAAGCCCAGAATGAGGGCGCCGATCAGTGGCCGCCAACACGCGACGGTGACGACGTGAAATGGAAGGAACTGATCAACTTCGCGAAGAACAACAACCTGGCACTCGATGTCAACTACCAGCAGATGGCGTCGATGCTCGACATGGCCAGTTTCATCGATTACCTGATCATTCAGGTATATGTCGCCAACTACGACTGGCTGCACACGAACTGGATCGCCGCACGTGAGCGCACCGATGGCGCCAAGTGGTTCTTCTTCCTGTGGGACGCCGAGCGAAGCATGGAAACCACGCCCACGCAGGATGGCGGGCTCAACTTCAACGGCTTCGTGAAGAACGGCGGCGGCAGGCCAGGGTTGAACGGTCAGGGCGATGATTCGCCCGTGGCGATCCTCTATCAGCGGCTCAAGCCGAACGCGACGTTCAAGCAGTTGTTCCGCGAGCGGATCAACTACCTGTTTGCTCCGGGCAACGCCCTGAGCCAGGGCAACCTGACCGCCCGGTTCAACGAACTGCGTGACGAGCTCAACCCGATGATCGCGTACACCTACAACCTGCGCAACGGGAGCAGCCCGTACGTCACGAGCGATTCGATGAATACCTACATCCTCGACACGTGGATCCCGCAGCGCGAGGCCATCGTGATGCAGCATTTCCTGAACGAAGGATTCTGAGGACGCGTCCCGGAACCCGGACGGAGCAGTAACGATTGCGGGGCGACGGCAACAGCCGTCGCCCCGTTTTCCGTTGCCGTGGGCGTTGGCTGGGGCAGCCAGACTTCCCCAGCCTCACGAATCAGGCCTGTTCCAGCCCTATCGAAAACATCCGGTCGAGATCGTAGTTGCTGTAGGCCTTGAAGCCGATGAGCGTCGTCGTGCGCGCAATGCCGTCCAGCTTCAGCATCTCATCGGTCACGAGGGCCGCAAGCTGCTCATTGGTGGCCACGCGGATGATGCAGGCCAGATCCCATTCGCCCGCCACCGAATACACCTCCGACACGCCGGGAAGCGCCAGAAGCGCCTGGGCGGTCTCGTTGACGGCGTCTCGCTTCACATTGGCCAGAACAATTGCGGTAACCATGGCTCCTCCTTCGTTGGACGCGGTTGCGCCGTCATTCTAGCGCACAACAGGACCCGGGGCCAGCCGTCTGTTGACCGGGGCGCGGCCGGCCCGTATAATCGCACCTACACGTGAGGATTAGCCGATCATGCTTTCACGATCGACACTGCATGGCATACGCGCCCTGGCCGCGCTGGCCGGCCTGGAACCCGGCGAGTATGCGGGCGCCGGACGCATTGCCCGGGAAATCAGTGCGCCGCAGAATTACCTCGGGAAACTCCTGCAGCAGCTCGCGCGCGAGGGCCTGGTGGTGTCGCAGAAGGGCCTGGGCGGCGGCTTCCGGCTGGCACGGCCCGCGGACCGCATCACCCTGTATGACGTGGCGGAGCCGCTCGAACAGGTGAGCCGCTGGCAAGGGTGTTTCATGGGCACGGGCCGCTGTTCCGAGGACCACCCCTGCCGGATGCACGGGCGGTGGGGCCGACTCCGGGGCGATTACCTCGCCCTGCTCAAGGAAACCCACATTTCCGATCTGGCCGACGACCGCCCGCTCCAATCCTGACCCCTTCCCACACTCATCGCCAAGAAACGTGCCGGACCTTGCCCGCGCGATCGCATCCCGGCGCTGTCGCACACACACAGGCTGCCCACGGCTGTGCCAAGCCTTGACACACGCCCCCGTATAATCCATAATTTCACTCAGTCCTCGAGTATTAATGGAGATGGTCGGAACCCGGCGCGACGACGGGCGCGCGCCAAGGGAGCGTGGAACTATGCGGTCTTTAGTTGTAATCATATGTGCTGTCCTTTGCGGGATGGTCTTCTGTCCTGCTGGGGCGCACGCAGGAAGCGCGGTCTCGCCGGTGGCGTCACTGGACACCGTGCAGCCTGTCGTTGAATACTTGGCGGTGACCTCGTCATCGAGCGTCGCCGTAATGTTCAGCAAGCCGATGCTGGCGTCGGTCGCGACCATCCCATCGAACTACACCTTGTCCGGGTTGGGTACGGGCACGCTGGCGCCGCACCCAAGCGCCGTGACGGGGTCCGGTGCCGGGCCGTACGCCCTCACGTGGGCTACGGGAAGCATGGCGGGCGAGGCCCTTACCGTAACGGTTACAGGGGCGCAGGACGACCTGGGCAATCCCATCAACCTTGTGGGCAACGCGGCCAGCATCACCACGGGCCTTCCTGTGCGCGTGCTGCCCATCGCCCTGGCACTCCTGATCGCCGGACTCGCGATATTCGCCCTGCGGCGACGCAGTGTGGTCACTGCCGCGGCCGTACTGGTCCTGCTGACCGCATACGCGGCGCACGCCCAGGTCGCGGTGGTATCCAATGTTGACTTCGTTCAGCAGCCGGACGGCGAAGGCAACACCCAGGTCGTCATCACCTACGACGTTGATGTGGAAGACCTGTGCGTCGTGGAGGTGCACCTCTCCAAGAACGCCGGTGCCGATGGTTTCCCGCACCCGGTGACATCGGCGACCGGTGACATCGGCCCCGTGACGCCGGGGACAGGCAAGCAGATTGTCTGGGCCATCGCGGAAGACTATCCCAACGAACTGATTCCGGACGCGCAGATCCGCGTGACCGCAACGGGAGTGGTGAGTCCCAAGCTTACCATCAGCATGACCGGCCAAGGCGCCTATGACCTCATTCCCCCTCCCCCCTACATGCCGGGACAGGCGGTTAAGGTGGTCTTCCATCCCTCGGGCGGCCAGCTTCTCACCGGGACCTCTCCATACGTGCCGCCGGCGGCCGAAGGCGATCCCAATGCGGGCTGGATCTTCAGTCACTGGTCTTGGAACTCCGGATATGCGCCGCAGTTCGCCAATCCCGGTGTCGAGCCCGTCGTGAATCTCGTGATGGATGCGGACAAGACCATCTACGCCACCTTCATCGAGGCCGGTTCGACAGCCCATCCCACCGCGCAGCAAGAACAGGAACTCATGCAGATCGCGCGCGGCAACTACGTGTCATGGACCGGCCTGTCGCCGTCCCAGGTCGACGCGCTGCACACGAAGATAGAGAAGATCTATGCCGACGAAAAGGCGCATTACCAGTGGTGGGGACAGGTCACGAGTGCCATATGGTATGGCGACTTTGGCCGAACCCAGCCCGACGCGCTGGACACCATTGGCGAAGGGATGACCTGGACCGGGATGCACATGGCCGGCATGGCCATGAAGCATTCCGTCATGCCAAACGATGCGGAGACACTCGCCGCGATCAACACCGCCCTCGACGCCATCGACAAATGCAGTTGGGTGACCGGAACGCCGGGGCGCATGGCGCGCTTCTCCGGTCCGGCGAACAGCGCGCCGTACCAGTGGTACTACAACCAGGCCTATGGCAGCGTCGGCGTACACGATGCGATGGCGCCGTATGAAGGCGAGAAGTGGCTGGGTGCGCCCACACGCGACCTCCACACAGGCCTGTTTATCGGTCTGGGTGCGGTGTTGCACTATGTTCAGGACCAGGACACCTGGGACAAGGCACAGATGCTCACCGAGCGCATCATCGACCGGCTCATTGCGGACCAATGGGTCATCACGGACGGATTCGTGAACACGACCAACAACGCCACCACCCAGCAACTTCAGTACCGGGTGGCCTACAAGGCCAATCCGACGAAGTATGCCTCGCTTCTCGCGCCGATCCAGGACTTCCCGGGACTGACGCCCGACGTGCGGAGCCTGTACCACAGCGTGTACTGGGACCGGTGGATGGTGTGGGGACGTTCATGGATCATCACCCTGCTTGAGCTGGATCCGGTCCGCAAGCAGGAGTTCCGGACGAGAATACAGAACGCCTACAACGCAAGCGCCAGAAACCACATGAATCCGTTCTATGCCGCCGTGGCAACGCTGAACGACGAAGGCAACCTGGTGCCGGATGCCTATGCGACCCTGCAAGGCTGGCTGCTGTCCCATCCCGACGGGCCCCGGCGTTACTGGCGGTCGGATCTCGGGACCGATCCGCGATATACCCCGTATACCGATCCCAACTATGTGGTAGAGCCGGCATTGGCCCATCACCGGTTCCACACGGACTTCGACGGACAACGTTCCGCGGCCCGGACGAACAACGGCAACAACACATTTGGGTATACGTACAGCAACTGGGAAGTGAACATGTACTACTGGATGGGACGGGTTTCCGGTGCCATCCCCGCCCCCAGCGGCGGTTGATGTTCCTGGCATGCCACCGATCCGGCGCCCATCAGCGTGCGCCGGATCGGTGGTTCCGGCCACCCCCTGCCCCATGCCAGCCCGCCGTAGCCGATGAAATCCTCCAAGTCCCAAGATCCGTCGCCGCCGTACCGCTAGGTGGTGGCCGATGCGCCAAGTTTTGATTGGTGGTCTGTTGGCGTGCCTCCCGTAAACTGGTCCACGTACAATGAGAGTTTCCAGCCGGCCAGAGGGCCAAGGAGACTCGGAGATGTCGAAGAGAAAACGTCACAACGCGGAGCAGATCGTGCGCAAGCTTCAAG